>NZ_CP145905.1:4312500-4642500 GCF_036894955.1 Paenibacillus sp. KS-LC4
CTGCTTTCGCGCTTGCTTTGGCACTTGCTTTGGCACTTGCTTTGGCACTTGCTTTGGCACTTGCTTTGGTACCTGCTTTGGCGCTTGCTTGAGCATCCGCTGCCGTAAGGCTAGCAGAATTAAGATGATGCTTGTTCAATGTAAAACCACTCCTTAATTAAAATGTGAACTTGCCAGCAAACCTACCCGTCGTTTTGCTGGTTTAAGCTTACATAAACAGGAGCGTAATTTACATGCAACGAATAAGGAATGTAAGATGTATTTCAATGGATTTTCATGAAAAAGAACACCTAAACCTTTAATTTAAATGTTCATTAAAATCCATCCTTTACTGAAGCCATTTCGTGGCGTTTCCCGCCTAAGCGGCTTGCTAAAACTCCAGCATTTCCACGACTTTCGTCGGGGCTCCTTCACCTGCTCTAGTCTATTCCAAAGCATGGCATTCTCCTATACAATATAGCCAAATCTGTTGAAGGAGCAATTAACAATGAATGACGAGCATAAGGTGTACAGAGAAATCGTCGCTTGGGAGCGCCAGTTTTTCAAGCCGCCCGGTTGGCTGGAGAAAGCATCCAAGACGATTGGCAAGCGAATTAACGACTTAATTCCACCTAAGATTCACAACGTCATTACGACCACTATAAAGTCAATCGTTCGCACAGCGCTGTTTGGCGCGGAATATACGCCTCAGAGACAGGTCAAGCGGGGTCTTTCGCTAGAGCATGCCGATCAAGAGGCGAAGCGATTGTTTTCCCTATACCAAAAAATTGCGACCGCCGAAGGAGCAGGCACCGGTGCGGGCGGCATTGCGCTTAGCATCGTGGACTTTCCTGCTTTAATTGCAATTAAAATGAAATTTTTGTTTGAGCTCGCTCATGTTTATGGCTATGACACGAAGCATTTTTCCGAGCGAGTTTTCATTCTTAAAGTATTCCAAATGGCATTCTCCGGAGCCCAGCAACGCGCCAAGCTGCTAAACACAGTCAAACGCTGGGATACGGAAAAGGGGCAGTATTTATCGGAAGAAGGCTACTCCAAAAATATGGACTGGGAAACGTTCCAGAAGGAATATCGCGACTCTATCGACTTTCGGAAAATGCTGCAGATGGTGCCGGGGATTGGTGCAGCAGCTGGCGCTTGGGCGAATTACACCATACTTGAGGAGCTTGGCGAAGCCGCGATGAACGCCTATCGTTTGCGCAGATTAAGCGAGGGCCAGTAACACAGGCTGATTGATTGATTGGCAGCATTGCAGCCCATCCATTTTGACCGGCTGCAATGCTGCTTTTTAATGATTCGACGCCAGCTATGGAACACTAGCTAGTATCGCGCTTGCGAGGTGAGGCTGCACTACACTATCCCAAAATTTCGATGTAGCCTTCCGTTCCATTTACACGGATTCGCTGCCCATCCTTTATTAGCGTAGTAGCATTCTCCACACCTACAACGGCTGGCAGGCCGTATTCACGTGCAATAACGGCTCCATGGGTCATGAGTCCGCCCACCTCGGTGACTAGTCCCTTAATGGAAACAAACAATGGCGTCCAGCCAGGGTCCGTAAAGGAGGTGACTAATATATCTCCAACCTCCAGCGCAGCCTCCTCCATCCTTAAGATGACACGTGCTCGCCCCTCAATGACTCCCGAAGACACAGGCAGGCCTGCAATAGCTTGGGCCGGCAGATGGTCTCGCTCGTACTTGCCCGTAACGATTTCACCATCGGACGTCATCACACGAGGTGGCGTTAGCTTTTCATATATTTCGTACTCTGTTTTTCGTTTACTGATCATAGAATAGTCCAGCTTCTTTGTGCGCACGACATCGTGAAGCTCTTCAAAAAAGAGATAGTGTACATCGTCTTTGTCATAAATCACACCCGCCTGTACGAGTGTTTCCGCTTCTTTCATTAGAGCTTGCTTATATACAAAGTAGCGATTCATCATTCCGTATTTGGGATATTCACGATAACCGATAAAATTCCGAATAAGGCTGATCATTCGTTTGCTCTCTTTGACTTTTCGTTCGCCATCCGGTAATAGCTGCAACCGATTCAATAACTCCTGCTCCTTATCCAAAGCCTCCTGAAGCCCTTGCTCAAATTTCCGTTTGCCAGCATTAGGCTCAAAGTTTTTGATGTTGCCCAAAATCAGAGGCACAAGCGTACTTGGTTTTTCACTCCAACGTGCTCTCGTCATATCAATTTCTCCCGCACAACGCATGCCGTATTTATCGAGATAATGATGAATGGCTTCCAGAGCTTCCTGCCCGCCTGTAAGCTTTACAAGCTCATCCAACAGACTATCGTCTTTGATATGCTCTAAGTATTCAATGACATCTGGAAAAGGCCGAATTGCATCTGCGACATCCATTAGCGCAAGACCCATCTCCGAAGTAATATTGCCCTGTACGGATTGAGAAAGCGTATCCGCTGCATTTTTTTCACCTAACCATTCGTACATATGCTCATTTATCCATGCTGAAGCATCCATAGCCGCCATAAATACAGCCGAGCTTTGCGGATCAAATAATATTTTCTTTAATTGCTGGACATCTTCCACAATAAAATCAAATAAATCCGCGCCCGTTTTCGCTTGAATGCTTTGTTTCAACTCTTCTATCGAATTTTGATTACGCTTGATCAATTCAGCAACGATTTCAGGATCATTGTCAATTTGCATCAGCCTATCTATATCGCTTCTGCTAGGGATCGGAGCTGTGTGATCATTTGCTGCCCCTTGCATAAAATTCCGCTCGATGATGGTCTTGAGTGCGCCTTTTATGAGCGGATCAGATCCCAAAGCATTTAATAAAGCTTCCCTGCCAACAGCAGTAGCCAGTCTAGGAGCGATATCAACAAACAATCTCCCGCCAGCTTTACGCATAGGTGCAGGAGTAATGAGCAGGTAAAAAGACAGACCTAACGGTTTTATCGGATCTGTCATCATTTGTTGATGACCTACCGATACATAGACATGATCCTCTTGATCATTCACTTCGGGAATCGGGTATAAAGTAGTGATCGGCCGACTCTGGACGATATAAAATGTGCCGTCTGCCAAACACCATTCGATGTCCTGCGGGCAGCCAAAATGCTCTTCAATTTCCCTTCCAATGCGGGCAAGCTGTAAAATTTGTTGGTCCGTCAGAGCTTGAGCCTGCTGCTGATTAGAATCAATCTGCTTCGTCTCTGTACCGCCTTCCCTTAAACCATAGATCGCCAATTTTTTAGCGGCTATTCTCCTGTCAACGATTTCATCCTCACGCACCTTATAGCAATCGGCAGATACCAAGCCTGACACCAATGCTTCTCCAAGTCCAAAGCTGGCATCAATCGAGAGCAGCTTACGATTGGAGGTAATTGGATCAGCGGTAAATAAGATGCCGGACGCCTGTGGAGCAACCATTCTTTGAATGATAACGGATAAATACACCTGCCTGTGGTCAAACTTATTTTTCATACGGTAGATGACTGCACGCTCCGTGAATAGAGAAGCCCAGCATTTGCTAATATGCTTCAAGATTGCTTCCTTGCCGATAACATTCAAATAGCTGTCATGCTGACCAGCAAAAGAAGCATGTGGCAAATCCTCGGCCGTCGCACTAGAACGCACAGCATAAGCATACTTTTCACCGCGTATAGTGAGATAGTGAGTGACGGCCTGCACAACATCGGAAGGAAGCTCTGCCTCCACAATGAGCTGTCGAATCTGCTTGCTGATTTCACCAATTTGCACTCGATCCTCTACTTTTAGCTTGGATAGCTGCTCCAATAAAGCATGATACGTTTCACGCTGCGCGATAGCTGCTTGGTAACCCGCTGTAGTAACACAAAAGCCTTCTGGCACTTGTATTCCTGCCATTTTGGATAATTCCCCTAAATTCAAGCCTTTTCCGCCAACGAGCTGCTGCTGACTTTTTTCTATTTCGTGAAAACCGAGAACCATAGAACGCATACCCTATCTCTCCCAACCATTAGAATGATGAAATTTAACAAGCATATAGCGGTATATAGCTGACAAGCAGCCCAGGCTCCACGAAACACATCAAGTTGTTGCTTTGTTGTAAACATTTGCAGGCAATTCCTGAATGAACGGCGACCAAGCTCCCGTCGTGTAAAGATGAAGCCTATGCATAGCCCGCGTGCACCCCGTATAGAGAAGCTTGCGCTCGTTATTCCGGCTGTAGGCTTCAGGCGAAGCATCATACACGAGGACTGCATCGAACTCAATGCCCTTGGCCAGATACACGGGAAGAACCATCACTGCTTTCTCAAAGCGCAGCGCCTCATTTGTAATGAGCAGCAAAGCCTCCCCTCCTTGTTTTCGCAATGCTTCATGAGCGATGCGGCTTTCGGCTGCTGTCTTCGTAATGACGGCGATGGAATTGAAGCCCTCCGCTCTGAGCATAGCGATATCTGCTGCGATTTGTGCATGACGCTTCTCCTCGCCGTCCAATTCCTTCAGTAGGGGCTTTTGCCCTCCCCTTTCAAACGGTGTAATGGACTCTCCATCTGGAAGCATTAATTTCGTAAATTCAACAATCTCCCTAGTGGAACGATAGCTGCGCATGAGGGAGACAAGGCTTGTTTCAGCCTCACCGTAAAGGCGTATGAGCGGTGAATCCATTGCGCTCAAGCTTGTAGCTTGCATGAAGATGGCTTGCCCAAAATCGCCTAGCACCGTCATCCGGGCACGCGGAAAAAGCTTTTTTAAATACTCATATTGAAATGGCGAATAATCCTGTCCCTCATCAACAAAGACATACCGGATTTCGGTGTTTGTCCGCACACCCTCGATTAGCTCTTTTACATACAAATACGGAGTCGCATCCTCATGGAACAGCTCATTATGAAGCAGCCTTTCCTTCGTTTGTCTGCATATTTCAGTCCAATGCAGGGGAATGTCAACTTCATTCGTCTTTTCCCGATAATCAGCCTCGTCGCCAAATAATTGACCATATATGCCTTTAACATCTATAAATGAAAACTTCTTTACGCCTTTCCTTAGCGGGTTGAAGCACGCCTTCACGATCCTTCGGCGGAGCAATTCCTCCTCTCTCCAAGCGAAGTCAAAGTCGCCTTCATCTTCCCGGCGCTTGCTGCTCATCATTTCGCGAACCTTGGCGATTTGCTCCGAAAGATCGAACACTTCCCGCTCCTTATGCAGCATTTCAAAAACGTCCGCGTAATGCTCGGGGTCAAGATAATGGAGCTCCTCCTGTACCCAAGACGCTTCCCGTTCTATCCGCTCCAGCAAAGTCAATTCATTCAGCAGCCATTCCTGTAAGAGGAGAACACGGTTGAACAGCGGCAGGGAACGATTGTAGCTATAAAATTCCACCCTCATGCGCTCCTCGGTTATCAAATCGTGGTCGCGAAGTCGAATACCCTTGAATTGCATGCCTTGCTGCCCCAACCATTTCCCATAGCTTTGCAGGGCATGCAGGAAAACATCAGAAGCCTTGTACGCTATTCCTTGCAGGCGGGCCTCGTATCCAGGGGTGTCTCGTGCAGTCAATACATATTCGATTTGATCAAAGGCATCTTCTGGCCGTAACGCTGCGTCAAGCCAATAGTCGAGGTATTCTTGAAAGGTTGTCTGCTGCATATTCTCCTCGCCAAGCTCCGGCAGGACGGTGGAAACATAGCTGATAAACATCGGATTTGGAGAGAAAAGCACCATTTGATCGGCTTTGATCGTCTGACGGTGTTTGTAAAGCAAGTAAGCCACCCGCTGCAATGCCGCAGATGTTTTGCCACTTCCAGCCGCCCCTTGTACGATAAGCATCCGGCTTGAATCATCGCGTATAATTGCATTTTGCTCCTTTTGGATGGTGGCTACGATACTCTTCATTTGCGAATTCGCACCTTTGCCAAGCACCTGCTGGAGCAGGTCGTCTCCGATTGTTTCGCTTGCGTCAAACATGCTCTGGATTTGTCCGTTTTGAATCTGAAACTGTCGTTTGAGCTCCATTTCCCCCTCGATTCGTCCGACCGGTGTCACATAAGACGCCGGGCCCGGGGAATAATCGTAGTATAAGCTAGCGATTGGAGTACGCCAGTCATAGATCAGAAAGCTCAATCCGTCTTCGTCGACAAAGGAAGCTACTCCGATATAAATCTGTTCGCTGAGCTCTGAACCCTTCTCTTGAAAGTCGATACGCCCAAAATAAGGAGCGGGGAGCAACCGTTCCATGTTTTTCCATTGCTGCATCATCAGCTTGTGACCGCGCTCTCGTTCGGCTAATATCGCAGACTGCTGATTAATCGTGTAGAAGGTCTCTTCAAAATCCTCGTACGTGCTTGTATTCAACGTCACTTCTTCCCAAAACCGCCGTCGAATGTCCGCTGCCTGATCATGCAGTCCGGCAACCTCTGGCTCCAGCTCGGACATTCTCGACTGCAGCTTGTTTCTGACCCGCTCCAGCCGCTCCTGTTCATGCTGTTGCTCCTTCTCTTGCTCATGCTCTTGCTGCCAATTGTTTATATCCATCTTTTCAACACGCTCCTTTTTCCTTTTTTGGAGATAAAAAGAGCATTGACAAATCAAAATGCTAGATGTACAATTAAATTAGGAGTAAAATTGAATAATATCTAGTTTTAATTTGTCAATAGCGCTATAGATTATATCATAGTGTTTTTTATTGTTCAATTCTTTTTTTATTATGAGTAATGTCGAGCGCTAAACCAAATGAACCCTATGTTTATCCTTTGTTGTCACGCAAAGCAGCCGATCATTTCGACCGGCTGCTTTTTTTGTTGCCCTATAGGTAGTCGATTATTCCCCCTCTCAGAGAAATACTCTCTCACATATGCTACAGTAAACTACGCTGCCTTCGATACTTTCTGCCGCTCGCGGCTGCCGCCAAATTTTAATACAAAAATGCCACCGATGATGACCAGCACGCCCAGCAGCTTGTTGATTGTAAACGGCACCTGAGTCAATCCCATCCAGCCCAGCGAATCCCATAATAAAGCAAACAAAACCTCACTCGTCATGACAACGGCAATGGCTATTGTCGGGCTAAGCAGCTTCATCGCCTGCACTAGGCTCATAACGATGACAACCCCAATTAATCCACTGAACCAAAACCAAGGCTCCATATCCTTCCAAACAAACAGCTGCTTCCCTTCCAAAATAAAGCCTATGATTAAAGCGGCCAGAAACCCAAGTCCCAATACGAGCGTCGTGGTCGCCCACGTTCCTGCCCTTTCATTTACCTTGCTGTTAAAAATCGCTTGTATGCTAAGGAGCGCTCCCGCCATAAGCGATAAAAATATCCCTGTCATCAAAAACCTTACTCCCCCTTCTGATCCGTTAACGTATAAATATGATGATTGGCCCGCTTGCTAAGGGCATCTTTATTTTTGATGACAATCCTTTGCTTCGAACGCTCAATGAGGCCCGCCTCACAAAACTGCCGAATGACTCGGTTCAAATGCCGGTAGCTGGTGCCAATCAAATTAGCAACATCTCTTAAATGGTCTGTGCTGAGCTCCCCTTTAAATTGCGCATCCGATTCGTCGTACGAGACTGACAGCAAATAGCTGGCTAGACGCACATCCACAGGCTGCATAACATTCAAGCTCATTGAATTGGATTTATAATAAAACTTCCGCGTAATATTTTCCAATAAAAAACGCAGCAGCGGCGCATAATCCCCGCCATGCTTATCTAGCCAGCGATGCTGAATCCCTATCATAATAACAGGCGATACGGCCTCCACTGTATTGAGAAACTCGGTCCCGCGAATATATTCCACATCGCCAATAACCTCAAGCGGCGTCTTAAAGGAAATAAGCAGCGTCTTCCCCTCCGACGAGCTCGTATATACTTTTATTTTCCCCTTCACCAGCACATACATATGCTGAGGCACATTCCCCTGGCCGCATATAAGCTCCTCCTGTTCAAAGCTGTACAAGGTTAAATAGGTGTGCAGCCGCTCATTAAATACCGACTCCAGCTGATGCAGATGCAAATAATGATTCAATAGCTGACGATCCTTGATTTCAATCATTTTCCCACTTCTTTCACAGCTCAGCTCGCATTCGGCATCAGCCTTTTAATAAAAAAACACCGCAAATCATCATGCCAATGCCGAGCAATTGTGCCCCATTTATTTTTTGCTTTTTTATTCCAAAAAATCCATTCATCTCAATGACAACCGTCATGCCGAGTTGGGCGATCAGCACCATCGCTACCATTAGTGTGACGCCAATCTGTTGAATAGCCGTTACATTACTGAAAATAATAATAGCTGCAAAAGAGCCGCCTGCCAAATAGATAGGCTTCACCTGCTGAAACTCCCGCCATTTTCCAGCACCTACAAACATCATAATAATCAAAGCTACAATAAATCCGGTAAATTGGGTAAGTGTGGTGGCCTGCCACGTTCCAAGGCTTCCGCTAATTCTGGTATTTGCTATTCCCTGCAACGTAATACTAACCCCGCCTAATATTGCAAACAAAATGCCCTTCATGATCGCTCTCCCCGTCCGCTTCGTTTCCTTAATTAAACGGCACAACGCTGCATATTGGAAAGGACATATGTCCCAAATGAGAAAAAAGCTCCTTGCGATGAACATTTATTAGAAGCAGCCCTCTCATAAGCAAAAATATTCCAATCCAATGCTTCTAATTATGTTGCGCGGAATGCTGGTTATATGTATAATAAGAAAAGTGTCACACGGGGCCTTAGCTCAGCTGGGAGAGCGCATCGCTGGCAGCGATGAGGTCAGGGGTTCGATCCCCCTAGGCTCCATACAAAAAGGAACGTCACCACATCACGTGGTGGCGTTTTTTTGTATGGACTGCTCAGGGGGCGAACCCCGGGGCTTCCGTCCGCGCGGAGGAAGTGGTTGGGATGCTACGAAGAAACAGCATCAAACGAACGAGCACGGCGTCTGAATCTACCGCTAAAAGTCCTCGTCGAGTTGGCTTCGTCAGCTCTTTAATCAAAGATTCGGACATCCCATGTTGGATTGGCGAGTTAGACGATGCAAATCCCACTAGGCTCCATATCTTGCGCACATTAAACCCTCCATTGGAGGGTTTTTTAATTAGTGTGATCGAGTTAAGCTTTTAATTCTTCAATAGATAGTCCTACAATATTTGAAAGTATTAATCAATTTGGCATGCTTCTTCGAGAGAAGGAATGAGAGGTCTATGATCAATCGGTGAAGACATGACAATCAGGATCGTATACGTTCCATACTTATCGCACTGATTGCCAAAGTCCTCAAGAGCACGCGTCGATTCGGTCACGACTTTTATTAAATAACTGTGTTCTCCGCTTATACGATGGCATTCGGCAACCTGTGGAGATGCACGGACAAAATCAAGAAAGGCCAGACAGTCTCTAGTCCGAAACAACATATAGGCTGCCGCAGGCTTCCCGATTTTTTCAGGAGAAATGACGGTGCGATACTCCTCGATAATTCCCTTTTCCTCCATTCTTCTGACTCGTTCCGTTACAGCGGGTTGGGACAAACCCACGCACTTACCCAGCTCTGTCATTGAAATCCTTGCCTGATTTTGAAGATAGAAGAGAATTTGTTTGTCGACTTGATCCACTTCGAATGTCCTCCTTTAATTTTAAGGTGTTTTAGAAAAATACATTTAATTAGTTTGTATAATTATCATAATGCATGGATTGTGTTATGTAAAATGAATGATTTTAATTATATAATTACTTCACGCCAATAGGGTGATTGATATTTGAAAAGCTAGAGAGGATGGTAACATTGAGTAAATACGATTTAAATAAGGTGGATACGGATATCAAACCTAAGCTTGGAGGGAACTCTCAATGATGTCCTATCACTCCAGCAAAAATATAATCGCATTAGCTGCTATATGTTTGTCCGCGCTAATGTTCGGTCTCGAAATTTCCAGCGTGCCAGTTATACTGCCAACCTTGGAAAAGGTGTTGCATGGAAATCTCAAGGATATGCAATGGATTATGAACGCCTATACGATTGCTAGTACAACCGTTCTGATGGCCGTTGGAACGCTGGCTGACCGGTTTGGAAGGAAGCGTATTTTTATTATTAGCCTCGTCTTGTTCGGCATTACATCCTTGATTTGTGGCTTGGCACAAAGCTCGACGATTCTAATCATTAGCCGATTTCTTCAAGGCGTGGGCGCTGGAGCGATGCTGATTTGCCAGATAGCCATTCTTTCGCATCAGTTTAAGGAAGGAAAGGAACGAAGTAAAGCCTTTGGCGCATGGGGGATCGTGTTTGGTATTGGTCTCGGTTTTGGGCCCATTATTGGCGGCATGATTGTGGCCGTTTCCAATTGGCATTGGGTTTTCCTAGTCCACGTCCCGCTGACCATCCTTACTTTGCTCTTTGTTTTAGGCAGCATACAGGAGTCCAGCGATCCGCAGTCGAAAAAGCTGGACATTATCGGCATCGTCACGCTTTCATTGACCGTTTTTGGCCTGGCATATTTTATCACACAAGGGCCGGAGCTTGGCTTTACCAGCATAGCTGGCATTAGCATACTTGTTGCAACGGCAGTATGCTTCATAATATTTCTGTTTGCGGAAAAGCTCAGCACCCATCCGATGTTCGACTTTTCTGTATTCAGAATACGCCATTTTTCCGGTGCCCTCTTTGGCTCTGTCGGCATGAATTTCAGTTTCTGGCCGTTCATGATCTATCTGCCTATCTATTACCAGAGCGGCCTTGGTTACAGCGCTGTGACAGCTGGACTTTCTCTCTTGGCTTATACGCTGCCTACTCTGGTGCTTCCACCTGTGGCAGAGCGCCTTTCGCTACGTTATCAGCCAGGCATAGTCATCCCATCGGGTCTGTTCATCATTGGCATAGGCTTCATTTTGATGAAATTTGGCAGTGGCGTTGATCACTCTAGCTGGTTGACCATGCTCCCGGGTTCCCTGCTCGCTGGCATCGGGCTCGGCTTAACCAACACGCCTGTGACAAACACGACCACTGGCTCGGTTCCGAGTAATCGTGCAGGCATGGCCTCCGGCATAGACACGAGTGCTAGATTGATCAGTCTAGCCATTAACATCGCCGTAATGGGATTCATTTTGCAGGCAGGCATCCTATCCTATTTGAAGCGAGTTCTTCCTGGAACTCTCGATGTAACGCAATTGCGGACTTTGGCCGAGAAAATAGCCGCTGGAAATACTACGAATCTTAATTATGATTTTCCAGAAATATCCGTACCCGGATCTGTGATCCACGCGGCTCTTGTGAACGGATTTGGCTTGGTGATGCTCTACGGTGGTATTGGCGTGTGTGTGTTGGGCGTAATCAGTTTTATGATTTTTGGACCAAAGAAATCATTGTTGCAAAAGTAGCGTGTGAAGACCAGCACTCTTCCCATTGCGTGCAGAGCTGCTAATGAGCTTTGCTCCATTCTTAATTGTATAATTTGCTAGGGGGGGGGGATCTCCCCCTCCTCTATTGCCGCGACAATTTTTGAACCATCTGATTCAAAAATAAATCCATCTCCGAATTATGCTCTAAGCTAATGAATTCAGTCTTCAGAATTTGGTGTCGCATGACTTCATAATAATCGGACAACGCCTGCTTCAGCGACAAATGATGGAGCATCAGCAGCTTCTGATCAATCATTTTCCTGAGCATCGTATCCATTTGAATGAGGAGAAGGACCGGGTTCAAACGCTGAAATACATCATTGCTCATCCCGCTGTCAAAAAACGCGCACACCTGCTCATTACGTACCTCAACCTCATTTGAAAGCCTATCATACAGTTCAGGATAAAGGCTGCCCAGCTCCTGCAAAAATATATCCGACAAGTACACCGCTATCAGCAAAGACTGCTGGAACACTTTATCAAAGGAATGGACATAGGACCTAGTATCGGTCTGAGACCACGCCTGCACCATTTCCGAAATATATGCTACGTAGCGGTCTACAACTGCTTCAATAATTTCATCCTTGGAAGCAAAATACTTATACATGGTCGCCTTGCTTATATCCATATATTTAGCTGCATCGTCCATTTTCAGCGTAGAAAATCCGTTTTTTTGAATGACGGGTATGATTTTTATAATAAGCTTTTGGATCGTTTTTTTTCTCTTCTCCAATGCTTGGGATTTCGTGTCCATCGGGTAAAGCCTCCTATTTTTTCCTGCTTAAAATTATAACCCAATTGTTCAAAAACATGAACACTTTATACAAATTAAACTTTTAAAGACTTTTTAGTTTACTTTTTAGCATTATGCGTGCTATTGTTATTTTCATGAGCTGTAAAATAAAAAGGAGGCTTAAACACTATGGAGAAGCTGGCATTGGGTAAGCAAGGACTGCAAGTATCCCGTTTAGGCTTAGGATGTATGGGCATGTCCGAATTTTATGGGGCAACGGATGAGTCGGAGTCTTTAAGCACGTTGAATTATGCTCTGGAGCTAGGCCTTACATTTTTTGATACGGCGGATATTTACGGTTATGATGAGGATGGCATTGGGGTAAATGAAAAGCTAGTTGGCAAAGGATTAGGACCGCACCGTCATTCCGTGCAGATTGCAACCAAATTTGGCTTATTACGCAATAAGACACAGAGCCTCGGATACAATGGAAAGGCGCAATATGTGAAGGAGGCCTGTGAAGCTAGCTTGCAGCGTTTAGGGACAGACTATATTGATCTGTATTACCTGCATAGGGCCGATCCGAATGTTCCGATTACAGAGACGGTTGGAGCTATGGCTGAGCTCGTAAAGGAAGGAAAGGTCCGTTATCTAGGGCTTTCAGAAGTAACCCGTGAGCAATTGACCGATGCACACGCTGTTTTTCCCATTTCAGCCGTGCAAACCGAATATTCCTTATGGTCCAGAGAGCCTGAGCTCGGTATACTACAGGCTTGCAGAGAATTAGGTGTCGGTTTTGTCCCCTATAGTCCACTTGGAAGAGGCTTTTTGACAGGCACTCTCTCAAGTCGAAGCCAGCTGGCGCAGGATGACTGGCGCATGCATAATCCCCGCTTTTCAGAAGAAGCCTTTGAAAAAAATAATACGATCGTCCAAGGAATACAGCTGATCGCTCAGCAAAAGGGAGTGACACCAGCCCAAATCGCGCTGGCATGGGTAACGGCACAAGGAAACGACATTGTTCCGATTCCAGGTACGAAGCGAGTGAAGTATTTACAGCAAAATTCAGAGGCCTTGTCCATCCGCTTAACAGCAGAGGAGCTAGACCGATTGAATGAAATTGCTCCTGCTGGCAGCACCTTTGGAGACCGTTATTAAGCATAATTTAGCTGAATAACAATAGAAATCAAAGCGGCACCTTAATCAAGTTTAATTAAGGCGCCGCTTTTCATTAGTATCCCTCATGCCTAGCATTTGTCAGCTCCAACTCCACATGCTTGTTCGAGAGAAGGAATGGGAAGTCTATTCCCTGCATTACTGTGAATTTTTAAGCACAGTTATATTTTAAAAAAAGTAATCTATCCTATTCATGACAAGGAAGACAAGGAATGATTGAGCACATTCCTATCCGTTTGCATAAAGCTGGGCAAGCAGCTCCAACGACCGGAGTCGCGCTTGCTGATCGTACAACTGGGAGGTCGCCATCAGCTCATTAGCCCTCGTTTGCTTAATAATGGAATCAAGCTTAGCCTTAACCGTATCAGGACTGCCGATCGCAGAATACCGCAGCATTTTATCACGAATTGTCGCCTTCTCCTGCTCATTCCACAGCTGGTCCATATGATCTACTGGCGGCATTAATTTGCTGTCGCGACCGCGTACCAAATTAAGCATCTGCTGCTCCTGTGACGTGAAGAGCCTTTTTGCTTCCTCATCGGTATCAGCAACAACCACATTCACACTGACCATAACATATGGACTGTCAAGCACCTGCGATGGTCGGAAGCTGCGATGATACAGCTCTAGTGCCGGCAGTAAATAGTCTGGTGCAAAATGGCTGGCGAACACAAATGGCAGTCCTAGCTGCCCTGCCAGCTCTGCGCTGAATCCGCTTGATCCCAGCAGCCAGATCGGGATATCCAAGCCTACTCCCGGATACGCCTTCACACCTGGCACTGCACCACCTAAAGCTGGATTAAAATAGGAGCGCAGTTCATGCAATTGCTCTGGAAATTGGCTGCCATCACTATGCAGCCCTCTTCGAAGTGCCCTTACCGCAGGCTGGTCCGATCCCGACGCTCGGCCAAGCCCCAGATCAATCCGCCCCGGGAAGAGAGATTCCAACGTTCCGAACTGCTCCGCAACTGCGAGCGGCGCATGATTAGGCAGCATGATGCCGCCTGAGCCTACTCGAATGTTGTTCGTATGCGCAGCTACATGTCCAATAATGATGGAAGTAGCAGAGCTGGCAATTCCCTGCATATTATGATGCTCGGATACCCAGTAGCGCCGATAACCCCATTGCTCCGCATGTCTAGCCAGCTCAACGGCTTCGCGGAAGGAACGGGCAGCCGTTCCTCCTTCAACAACAAGCGTATAGTCTAATAAAGATAATGCTATATCATGAATTGCCATGCTTATAAAAACCTCCTTCTAATTTAGAAAAACGTTAATTCAATGTTATTTTATTTGAGATTGCTTGAAATCCGTGCTATAAACGAAGTCATTACCTTTAATTCCTCATCCGAAAAATCTCTCGTCATCTTATCCAGGAACAGTTCTTTCCTCCGCGTCAGCTCGGTTAATTCTGACTCTCCTTGGGGAGTCAAAGCAACAATAATATTCCGCTTATCGTTCTCGTTTTTGCGGCTAAAGATCAGTTGCTGCTCCTTCAAATCTCTGAGATGTCTAGTTACAGCCGCAGCATCTACACCGAGTAAGGTTTGCAGCTCCAGCTGATTCATCTCCGTACGGCTGTGGATATGACACAGGATTTCCAGCTTCGTGCAGCTTGTTTTCACAGACGAGGAAAAAACCTGTCCCATTTCCTTTGCCAATATGTGCAGCCCATACATGAGCTGGTCTTTGTCAGAGCACGCCTTGTCGATTCCAAACCTCTCCCTCGCAAGTGATTGATATATCAATTGATGTATCAACTATTATAAAATACGCTGCTGAGAAATTCAAATCGTTTTCTCAAGCCAAAGATTTTCAAACCAAAAAAGGCTGAGGTCAGAAGCACACTCTGCCCCTAACCCCAGCCCTCCTATGCGATTTTGCTGCTATTTCCATACGACTTCCTCGCCGTAGTTTTTGCCCCAATCATACATCATGCGCAGCACTGGCATTAGGCTTTCGCCATAAGCCGTTAACGTATATTCCACCCGCGGCGGAACCTCCGCATACACCTTGCGCTCAACCAGCAAATCCTCCTCCAGCTCGCGGAGCTGATTCGTCAGCATTTTCTGGGTAATATGGGGAATCATTTTCTTCAGCTCGCTGAAACGCTTCGTTCCTTCAAGACCAAGATGCCATAATATAATCAGCTTCCACTTGCCTCCAATGACGGCCAGCGTAAGCTCCTTCTCGCAGTTGATTTCACGTAAATTAATACGTTCCTTTAATTCCTGAGCCATAATCATTCCCCCTCCCTCCCAGTATACATGATGAAGCAGCTTCCAGCTACGCTGAGCGCCAGCAGCTACTCCAAATTCGCATGGTTGCTGTACATCGTGTTGCCGGTAAGGCCCTTCTTCTCCATTAGGCTTAGTATAACCGCGTCATAGAAAATAAGAAGTCCCTGCTCAAAAAGAGAAGCCATTGGCTGCACCGTTTGCTTGCCGCCATCCTGCTCTTCCTTCGCCGCCGCCTGCAAAGGTACAACGATATGCGCCATGCGTCCAAGCACCGATTCTAAATTCGTTGTAATGACGGCAAGCTTGCCGCCGAGCTCCTCTGCTTTATGTGCCATTGCAATGAGGCTGCTCGTCCCGCCTGAGCCTGAGCCTAGCACAAGTACGTCGTCTTTGCCCAGTGCGCGCGTCACCGTCTCGCCAGCGACATAAGCATCAAAGCCCATATGCACAAGCCGCATAGCAAACGCTTTGCCCATCAGACCTGACCGCCCAGCGCCTGAAACGAAAACACGCGGAGCGCGCATAATCGCATCTGCCAGCTCGCCAGCGGCCTCATCTGGAATGAGCTGCGTCAGCCGCTCCAGCTCTTGAACGATTTCACCTGCAAGCTGACTAATACGCATCAGCTTTAGGCCTGTTTGATCCACTGCTGCATTTGCGATGCAGTTGCGGATTTATTTTCAGCACCTGTAATACCGCCGCCTACGATAACAAGATCAGGATTAGCGGAGATCACCTCTTGCAGCGTATCGATTTTGATGCCGCCTGCGATTGCTGTTTTGGCTTGCTTAACAACACGCTTAATCGCTGCCAGCTCTTCGAAGGAGTTTTTGCCTTCCGCTTGGTGATCATAGCCGGAATGGACACAAATATAGTCTACCCCAAGCGCATCAATTTCCGCTGCACGCGCTTCAATGTCCTTCACATTGATCATATCGACCATAATTTTGTTGCCTTGCTTACGCGCCTCTTCAACTGCCCCTCTAATCGTCGAGTCGTCAGAAACACCAAGCACCGTAATGATGTCAGCGCCAGCCTCGGAAGCTTTCATTACTTCATAACCGCCTGCATCCATAATTTTCAGATCGGCCAATACTTTCAGGTTAGGGAAAGCTTCTTTAATCGCTTTTACCGCATGCAGCCCCTCGTTAATGACGATAGGCGTTCCGATTTCAACGATATCAATAAACGACTCAACCTCTTTGACCAAAACCTTTGCTTCCTCAATGTTTACCAAATCAAGCGCCAATTGCAATTCCATGTATACGCACACTCCTTCATCAAATGTTGGAAATAGTGAACCTTGCTACAGGTTCTAGTCTAGTTCCTTTCCGACATTTGAGGAAGTACGCACTTGAAAGTGGTGTAGTTACTTGAAGGATACTATTGTGGTTTATCAAGCCTTCTAGGCAATAGTTAGACGATAGAATAGTTCATCCAGCTGCCTTGGGACGCTCCCATTTTATCAAAAAATTGCTGCGCTCGCGTATTCTGGGGAGACGTGATCCAGAACATATGAGCAAAGCCTTGCTCCTGTGTGTACGATCTGCATGTCAAAAATAGCTCTTCCTCCACTTCCGTATCCCGATACGGCTCCAGCAGAAAAAAATCATTCATCAGTGTAATCCGCGCTGCCTTCATCGTACTTATCGTAAAATATAACGTAGCAAAGCCAATCAACTGCTGCTCCTTCTCTACAACGAATTGAATACCGCCCTGCTTCTCCAGCAGTTGCTCCATGAGTTGGTGAATTTCCATCGTGCCTGGCCAAGGGTTTTGATAAAATCCTACGATATAGTCGTGCATTAAATCGGTCAAGCTGCTTTTATCCTTGTTTTCCGCCAGCCTAATCATAAATGACATATAAAAAAGCCTCCCTTTCAACAATGAATAATTATACATGTAAACGAAAAAATATTCAAAACGATCTTCTTGCTATTGTTAAACTCCTTCCAACGCAAAAAAACAACGCCTTGATCGACGCTGTTTTCGCTAATCTATTCAAGCCACTGATTTGGAAGCTAAGCCGCATCAGCTTTCATTCAGACTTAGTCCTTCATTCCATTCGTTGAGCTATCCTTTGACAGCAGACTGCTGAGCTCCTTCATGAACATATCAATATCCTTGAACTGCCGATATACAGAAGCAAAACGAACATAAGCGACTTCATCAACCGGATAAAGCTGACCCATCACCAGCTCGCCAATATCACGGCTCTCCACTTCAGCATGTGCAGTCGTTCGCAGCTCCTTCTCCACCTCGGAAACAACTACCTCCAGCCTCTCTGCGGGAACCGGGCGCTTCTCGCATGCACGAATTAAACCACGCAAAATTTTATCACGGCTGAACTCTTCGCGGCTGCCATCCTTTTTGATGACAACCAGCGGCGTTTCCTCAATCATTTCAAACGTCGTGAAGCGGCTTTTGCATTTCTCGCATTCCCGGCGGCGACGAATGGACTTGTTCTCGTTAGCGGGACGCGAGTCCAGCACCTTCGTTCCGGAATAGTCACAATACGGACACTTCATACTCTTTTCCTCCTCTCTACGCTAACTTTAAAAATTTCCATACAATTCCTGTAATGAAGTTCGGATTTTCGCACATAATACTTTTACCAACCGCGAGGAGGTGAACACACATGAGCGCAAACCGCAGCAGCAACCAACTGGTTGTACCACAAGCGACAGCAGCACTCGACCAAATGAAATTCGAGGTTGCTCAAGAGCTTGGAATCGCGATTCCACAAGACGGTTACTATGGTAACATGGCTACAAAGGACGCTGGTTCCATCGGAGGGTACATTACCCGCCGCCTGGTACAAATCGCTGAGCAATCCCTTGCAGGGGGCTCCCATTAATAAATAGCTCTTGTAATAACAGACAGCTTTGGCTGCTTAAGTCCTGAAGTGACGGGCAGCCAAAGCTTCTTCCTGTTTACGGCTCAAGCTCCGGGTATAGGTCTTTGTACTTATTATAATACTTCACGACCTTTTGTACATAATCGCGTGTTTCTTTATATGGAATTTTTCCAGCATCTTCGAGCGTGCCGTTCCATTCCCCCGAATCGAGCCATTGCCGGACCTTACCTGGACCTGCATTATAGGCAGCAATGACAACGATATTATTTTCGTCAAATTGTTTGTGAAGCGAGGCCAGATACCACACCCCCAGCTCGATGCTCACGTCAGCGCGATTGCGCAGCGTCTCCTCATCAACCTGCTCGAAGCCCGCCTTCTCGACGATCCATTCGGCCGTGGTTGGCATAATTTGCATCAGCCCCAGCGCACCCTTCTTCGAAACCATTCCCGTCTGGAAATTCGTCTCCGCCCTTATAATAGCCGCCACCAAATGCGGATCTACCTTATAGCTAATGGCGCTTGCCCGAATGTCCGCCTTATAATCAATGGGATAGAGCTTTTTGAGCAGCCATGCCGGTTGAGCGACAATAATGACAACAATGATTAGAAATAATAGCAAAAACAGCCTTCTCCGAGCGACCTTTCTTCTCTTGGCCCTCAGCATGTATAAGCCTTGCTCTTCCAAAACTCTTGAACCTGCTGCCTCGTCTGCACGAGCGTTCCGCTGTTGTCGATGACCCAGGTTGCTCTGCGCTTCTTCTCTTCCATACCCATTTGAAGCCCTATGCGCCGCCTTGCTTCGTGCTCATCTATGTTGTTTCGCGCCATCAGGCGCTCCAATTGGATGTGCTCCGGCACGTACACAACGAGTACGCCTTCATACAAATGCTCTTGCTCCGTCTCATACAGCAGCGGAATATCCGCAACGATCAGCGCGTCCTGATGCTGACGTTCATAATCAGCCATTCGCTGCTGCATCGTAGCCCTAATCGCCGGATGCAAAATGGCTTCTAGCTGCCCTAGCTTCGCTTTGTTATTAAATACGATTTGGCCGAGCGCTGCCCGATCAAGTGTACCGTTCTTATGTAACACAGCTTGTCCGAACGCAGAGGCGACCGCCGCTAGAGCGGGCTCCCCTGGCAAAACAACTTCTCTTGCTACCTGATCGGCATCCACCAGCAGCGCTCCGAGCTCCACTAATAGCTGGGCAACGGTGCTTTTTCCAGTAGCAATGCCGCCGGTTAATCCGATCCTCATGCCCTTCCACCTCATCCTTACAGCAGCTTTGATATTCCAATCATTATAAGCAGAATGCCTGGCAGTACCGCAAGCGCCTGCATGCCCCTCCAATGTGAGAAGCGAAAGCCGAAGCTAATGCCCCCTAGCAAAAATAATGCACTAGCCGCAGCGATTACAATCGCTGTCAGCAAGGCAGGCAATCCAATCATCGCAGCCCCGATTCCCGCACCGAAGGCATCGAGTGACAGCGCTACGCCGAGCATGATCGCCTCAGAGGCGGATATAGTGCCCGACTTATCGACGTCCGCAGCCTGCGGCGCTCGCAAAATCTGAATGACAAGCCCAATGCGCTTTAGCTCAACCATGACAACAAGCACCGGATGGCTGGCCTCCGCCGCTGCTGCGGAGATCCCCGAAGCTGTGGAGGCTGCTTCTGCTTCCTGCTCAGCGGTCGCAGCGGTCATCTCTGCACCAAGCAGACCTGAGCGCTCCTCTGGCAACAGGAGGCTATTACGAGAAGCTGCGGATGCATGGTCCGCATCCACCTTCTTGCTTTCATGACGATTACGCCGCAGCTGGAGCAGCGCCCAGCAGCCAATGCCCATCAGCACGATGGCGCCAATCAGGCTTGCCGCGCCTGGCGACAAATATTTTGCAATAACACTGCCTAGCTGCATCGACAATAAAATGATTAAGCCTGAGCAGCAAGCGATAATTAGCACAGACAGCAACGGAATGCGAATACGGCGCAAACCATACGTTATGCCAACGCCGAAGCCGTCCACGCTCACAGCAAAAGCGAGCACGATCAACGAAACCAGATGCAAAGCCAACCCTCGTCACTCCCTGCACATGCAGGCGCCCCGATTACAACCTACAGGGCATCTGCCTATTGTTCATCACAATAAACAGCATATGCAGCAGTATGCCTGGGGTGAATGGCTTTTAGCATCAATGGCCTGGCTTTCGTATACGCAATCAGCCCGCGCTTTGCCCGCCCGCTTGCTCCGGCACCTTCTGGCAGCTAGGGCAAATATGCGTGCCTCTGCCGCCAACGACAAACTTCTCAATAACTCCTCCACAAGTATGGCAGGGCTCGTCCTTCCTGCCATAAACGAGCAATTGATGCTGAAACATGCCCATCTCGCCTTGTCCGTTCACGTATGATTTAATGGATGAACCGCCCGCTTCCACCGCCTTGCCAAGCGTAGAGCAAATAGCGGCATGCAGCCTGTCCCACTCTCCAGAAGCAAGCGAGCTCGCGGTCCGCTCGGGATGAATGCCCGCTTGAAACAGCGCCTCATCCACATAAATATTGCCGAGTCCGACCACATATTCCTGATTGAGCAGCAGCGGCTTGATTTTCGTAGATCGCCGTGCCAGCTTGGCATGCAGCACATCGCGGGTAAACGCAGGCTCCAGCGGCTCAAGGCCCAGCTTATTCAGCGGCGGCAGCTCGAACTCCGTTCCCGGCGTGAACAAATGCATCGTACCAAACTGCCTGACATCCTTATATCTTAAATCCGTTCCATCCTCAAAATGGAACAGGACATGCGTATGAAGCTCGATTGGTTCATCGCTTTGGAATAATCCATAGCGGCCCTCCATGCGCAAATGCGACACGAGCACAAGCCCGTCCATCACGATGCGCAGAAACTTTCCGCGCCGTTCGACCGTCTCGATCGTCATGCCGACAAGCGCATCCTCGAATTGCTCCGGCACAGCCGGACGCTGAATGATGCGGGGAAGCCGCACCGTAACCGATTTAATCTTTTTTCCTGCAACAAGCTCAATTAATGTTCGTCTAACCGTTTCTACCTCTGGAAGTTCCGGCATATCCTTTCACCTCAACGTCTATTATACCTGATTTCCGCTCCCAGCGGGTTATTTCGCTTCATACCAGTTCGCTCCATAACTAACGTCCGCCTTAAGCGGAACATCGAGCTTTATGGCGGCCTCCATCACCTCGGGAAGGAGCCTTTTCATCTGTTCCAGCTCATCCTCCGGCACCTCAAATACCAATTCATCGTGTACTTGGAGCAGCATTCGGCTTTTGAGCTTCAGCTCTTTCAGCTTCTGATTCATATGCACCATCGCCAGCTTAATTATATCCGCCGCTGTGCCTTGAATCGGGGAATTCATTGCTGTTCGCTCAGCGAATGAACGTTTATTGAAATTTGAATGGTTAATATCCGGCAAATACCGTCTGCGATCAAGCAAAGTCGTTACGTACCCCTGCTTCGCCGCTTCAACCTTAATTCGATCCATAAACGACTTCACGCCTTTAAAGACGCCGAGATATTGCTCAATAAACCGTCCGGCTTCATTGCGCGTAATGTTCAGGTTGTTGGACAGCCCAAAATCGCTGATGCCGTACACGATGCCAAAGTTTACCGCCTTCGCCGAGCGGCGCATATTTGAATCAACCTGATCCTCGGTAACGCCAAATACATCCATCGCCGTTTTTGTATGAATGTCCATGTCCTGAATGAACGCTTCCTTCATATTCTCATCGCCGGAAATATGGGCGAGCACACGCAGCTCAATTTGCGAATAGTCCGCTGCGAGAATGGTCCAGCCCGGTTCGGACGGGACGAAGGCTTTGCGGATTTTACGGCCTTCCTCCAATCGAATCGGAATGTTTTGCAAATTGGGAAATTGACTGCTCAGACGGCCCGTTGCCGCAATAGTTTGGCGGAAATACGTATGGATTTTGCCCGTCTGCTCGCGAACTTCCTTGAGCAGCCCTTCCACATAGGTGGATTGCAGCTTTGCAAGCGTCCGATAATGCAAAATCAGCGGCACAATTTCACTGTATGGCGCCAGCTCCTCCAGTACCTCCGCATCTGTCGAGTAGCCCGTCTTTGTCTTTTTCCTTGCGGGCAGGCCTAGCTTCTCGAACAGCACCTCGCCCAATTGCTTAGGAGAATTCAAATTAAACTCCATACCCGCCTGCTTGTAAATTTCCGTCACCAGCGCCTTCAGCTGACGCTCCAGCTCGCTGCCGAGTGTTTCCAGTTCCGCCTTCTCGACGCTAATACCCTGATGCTCCATTCCTGCCAAAATAACGGAAAGCGGCAGCTCCAACTCTTCATATAAGCTGAGCATGTTTGTTTCCTTCAGCTCGTTATGCTGCAAAGGCGCCACTCTGCGCACCGCATCGGCTTTCGTTGCCAAATGCTGATACAGCACAGCCGCAGCTGGAACCTTAAGCTTCGCTCCTTTGCCGTACACCGACTCATCATTAGGAACAGACGGCTGGTCGTAACGATGGACGATACCCGAGAGCAATAGACTTGACTCTGTCGGGTCAATGACATAAGCCGCGAGCTGCACATCGAAGCTTACGCCACTTAAAGGGATGCCCGCCCACTTCAAGGCCAGCTCGACCTTATGCGTATCAAACCCGATCTTCTTCTTCGCTGGATCAGCAAGCCAGCTTCGCAGCGGCTCTGTGAACGCCTCCTTCAGCGCAGGGAAAGGAAGTGCATACGCCGCTTCTGCGCTCGCCAGCGCCAGCCCGACCAGCTCGGCCTGATGCGGATTTTCACCTATCGCCTCCACATACAAACCGAAGCCGCTCTCATCCGCTTCAAGCGCCTTCATCAGCTCAGCGAGCTTCGGCGCATCCTCAGCCGACTCGATTACAGTCAGGTTCAGCTCGGCAGCTTCGCCTGCTGAACCACTTCCTTCGCCGCTCAGTCCGAGCCGTTCCTGAACGGACCTGAACTCCAACTGGCGCAGCATGTCCGCAAGCGCCGGCCCATTAAAGCCGTTGTAGCGAATCGCCTCCGGCTCCTGCTCAGGGGCAAGCGGCACCTCGCGGTGAATCGTCGCGAGCTTCTTGCTCATTACCGCATCCTCTTTATGCTGCTCGACCTTTTCCTTCATCTTGCCTTTCAGGCTGGCTGTGTTCGCCAGCACTTCCTCAACCGTGCCAAATTCATGCAGCAGCTTCAGCGCTGTTTTCTCGCCAACGCCTGGAATGCCCGGAATGTTGTCGGACGCATCGCCCATCAGCCCTTTCAAATCAATGATTTGATTAGGCGTCAGTCCGTATTTCTCCTTAATGGCATCAGGCGAATATCGCTCCTGCTCGCTCACGCCTTTACGCGTAAGCGCGACGGTTACATGCTCCGATACAAGCTGGAGCATATCCTTGTCGCCCGTGACGACAAGCGTCTCCACCTTCTGCTCGTTCGCAAGCCGTGTGAGCGTCCCGATAATATCGTCCGCTTCAAATCCATTAAGCTCAAACTGCGCAATTTGAAAAGCCTGCAACAGCTCCTTGAGCACCGGGAACTGTTCCGACAGCTCCGGCGGCGTTTTTTCCCGTCCGCCCTTATATTCCGCGTAACCCTCATGGCGAAAGGTTGCCTTCCCTGCATCAAATGCAACGAGCACATGCGTCGGTTTTTCATCTTCAAGCAGCTTAAGCAGCATCGTCGTAAAGCCATATATCGCATTCGTATGTAAACCAGCCGAATTCGTAAGCGGAGGCATAGCAAAAAATGCCCGGTACGCAATACTATTTCCATCTAATAACATCCATTTATCCATTATTGACACCTCATTTATCGGTTCTAATGGTATCATACCATAACTGCAAATGCCTTTGCTCCCTTCTCGCTCCCTGCTGACAACATTGCTATAGACACGCAACCGCAGCTAGTATCAGTGAGGCTTCCGTCCCCTTAAGACATCTCCCTTCCCGTGAAAAAAAGCTCTCTCCAAGCTCCATATGGATCGCTCAGAAACAGCTTTTCTCATTCCGTCATCGCTGATAAGCAAGACCGGCAATTTCACCCGGCCGCCCTAGAAAATAGCCTTGGGCATAATGCACACCCATTGCCTTTACTTTGTCCAGCTCCGCTTGATGCTCAATGCCTTCGGCGATAATCCCAATAGCCATTTTGTCAGCCAACTGGACAAGCGTATGTACAATATGCTCCTTCATCTCGTGCTCATTTATGCCCATAATAAGGGAACGGTCTACTTTAATATAATCCGGCTGCAGCTCAATAATGGCCTGCAGCGAGGAGTAGCCAGCACCTACATCGTCGATAGCAATTTGAAAGCCTTGTCTGCGATATTGCGCAAGTATGGCAAGCACAGAGCCATAATCCTCAATACCCGAACGCTCGGTAATTTCAAATACGATATGATGAGGCGACAAGCCCCTCTGCTCCATCATTTTGACAAGCTGATCAAGGTAAAGGCTTCCTTCATTTAGCAATTGCGCCGTCATATTTAAAAACAGCTTCTGATGGGACTGAAGGCCGATGCTGCCCTCCACTGCCTGCTCACGCGCCGTTTGATCCAGCCGCGCAACCTCTCCCAGCTCCTCCGCGAAAGAAAACAGTTCAAGGGGATTGTTAAACCAATTATTTTTAGGGAACCGCGTAAGTGCCTCATATCCGAATGTCATCAGCTCGCCGCCGGTTTCCTGAATCGACATAATTGGCTGATAAACGGGAATCAGCAGCTTGCCGTGAATAAGTCCGTTCATATATTGAAGCCGCTTGGCGCGCGATAAGGATTCCTTTTGCTGGCCGTATAGCAGCGCTTGCTTTAAAGCTTCATACAGGCGGGAGTCTGGGCTTCCTATATCGCTGCGCTCAACCAAGCCTACGCCCGCATGCAGACACAGATCTGCAATGTGCCCGAGCTCGGCTCGACTGAACCCCCGTTCAGCCTCTTCCTGCCATTTACCTGCAGCCTGCAATAAATTGTCCTGTAACTCCTGCTGCTGCAAGTCTGGCAAAGCCATAACGATATACAAATCATCGCCCATCCAAATCTTGTTCCTTACTTGAGCAGCCGTCTCCGGGCTGGCATAAAGCATCATTTCTATGTATAGCTTCCATCTCTTCCTAAATGAGGGGGGTAGTTGCCGAAAGGCGCCTGCCGACTGCTTACTGTGCCAGGACAAATAAATAACGCCAATATTTTCCGGCTTCTCATCCATTATAAGGCTGCTTCGCTGCAATATTGCTTGATGATGTCCCACGTCTCACTTCGATCCCCTCTGTAGCCATACGATCTTGTGTGCAAAAGGCCATATCTTGCATGACATACACACTGCCTTTTTGCATCTTGGCACGCTTCTTAAGCTTCGCTGTTAGAGTAGATATATGACTAGGCGTCGTTCCACCGGCAGCAAGCATTAAAGATAGGGATAAGGTAACCCCTTCCTGCTCCACTGTATTGCCGTGACGATCCTCCACCATACTGACTTCCACCCCGCCGTAATACCTTTTTACCCCGCCGTCGAAACGCTCAATCAGCCTGGTGCAAACTTTCTCAGCATAAGAGGTCTCCGTTACCATAATGAAATCATCACCGCCAATATGCCCGATAAAATCGCTCGCCATCCCGTATTCATCCCTAATTCCGACTAGCGTATCAGCTAAAAAACGAATAAGCGCGTCGCCTTGGCTAAATCCAAAGCAATCATTAAACCATTTGAAATAATCCAAATCCGCATAAATGACGGCGAATGGCTTGTCGCCGCTGCTCCTGCGAGCGAGCTCCAACTGAATGCCCGCATTGCCGGGCAAACCCGTCAGCGGGTTGGCTGATCTTGCCGCCTCCATGCGAAGCGACGTAATGCGCTCCAAAATATCGCGAACCGTCGTTGCCCCAAGCAGCTGTCCTCCCGCTGTAATGATAACGACATCATACAAATGGGAAATATCCCGTGCCATCGCCAGCTGAGACACCTGCTCTATGGGCATGTCCGCGTCTACAATTAATGGCGCTGCATTCATAATTTTTTCAACAGGACGAGTAGAATAAAGCGGCAGCCCATATTTCCCCGCTAGCAGCTCATGCAGCCTCTGCTTCATCAGCAAGCCGACAGGGCGCCCCTCCTCCTGTAAAATAACGCATTGCTCCTTGCCATTCCTATTGAAAAAATCGGCAATTTCCGCCACGCGCGCTTGTGTTGAAAAGACGGGAAACGGCGCTGCCTGCTCACCAATGCTCATGCCCGGGGCTGCATAATAAGCGATCGCCGATTGCTCCGTACCTGCACGTTTTTCCGGTTCAAGCGAAGCGGCTATCTCCTGCTGATTTTGCCTATCTGCATAGGTCAGCACAGCTGTTTTTTCCCGCTGCATCTCCTTAATCGAGCTTATCGCCGCATCATCGGGCTGGCTGCCTGTACCTCCTATGCTGCTGTACACCGGTTTCGCTCGCTGCCACGCTTCCCTAATTGCTTTCCAGGCGGCTTGTTCAGCCGCAGCAGCACTCTGCTCTGCCGGCGGATCAGCGAGCACATGGCCAATTAAAGCATTTTGCTCTCGGCTTATGAGTTTAGACAGCTCTGCTGCACTGTCCTTCAACGCCTGTTCAGGCGAAAGCTTCGAGCCATTGCTGCCGAGCATAAAATAATACTCCTGCTCAAAGCCATGCTTCCAGATCAGCCTGAACGACTCCAGCTTCCGCTCCCATATCCGTATCCCATTTACAGGCAAGACTTGTTCCCCTGTTAGTTTTATATATATGACGCCAATACCTCCAAGCCGCCAGCTTTCCTTCATCACTTGGAGCAATTCTATATGGATCAGACCAATTGCCATATCGTCCATGCCAGGTCTCCCTTTAGTCTTGGTTGTTCTGCTTCTACCTTACCAGCCAAATGTGAGCACAGTAACATATTCATGTAAACTAACTGTAAAGGACAAAAAAACAACTCCATACCAGCTTGCTTAGCAGGCAGAAGTTGTTGCTGGGGCATAAACCGGCCCGATTGAGACTACGCAGGAAGCAAGAAGGCAAGGTGATCACCCGAAACGACCTGAAATATAGTCACTCGTTTCTTTTTTGCTTGGGTTCGTAAACATTTTTTCCGTATTTTCGAATTCCACCAGCTCGCCGGACAGGAAAAACGCCGTCTTGGCCGAAATCCGCGCCGCCTGATGCATATTGTGCGTGACAATAACGATGCAGTAGTCCTGCTTCAGCTCCGTAATCAGCTCCTCGACCTTCGAGGTCGAAATCGGATCAAGCGCCGAGGCTGGTTCATCCATCAAAATAATGTCTGGCTTGACCGCAATAGAGCGGGCAATACATAGCCGCTGCTGCTGTCCGCCTGACAGCCTAAGCGCCGACGTATGCAAGCGGTCCTTCGTCTCTTCCCAAAGCGCCGCTTTGCGCAGCGATTCCTCTACAAGCTCATCGAGCTCGCTTTTATTTTTGATGCCGTGGTAGCGCGGGCCAAAAGCAATATTTTCATAAATCGACTTATGAAATGGGTTCGGCCTCTGCCATACCATCCCGATGCGTCTGCGCAGCAGCACTACATCGGTTTTCGGATTGTTGATATCCTCATCGCCAATCCAGATTTGTCCGGTCATTTTAGCATTCGGAATTAAATCGTTCATTCGGTTCAGCGTCCGCAAAAAAGTCGATTTCCCGCAGCCGGACGGCCCGATGAGCGCTGTAACCTGTTTATTTTCGAAATCGATCGTTACATTTTTAACAGCCTTATTGCTGCCATAATAAACGCTTAAATCGCGTACGGATATGCCATTTTCAGCCATATGCTGCCATCCTCCTATTTCGTTGCGGTAAACTTGCGGTACATAAAGCGGCCTAGCCAGCGTGCGATTAAATTAAACAGCAGCACGGTGATGACCAGCACTGCCGAAGCTCCAGCAGCAATTTCCGCAGCATCGGGAGCAAGTCCCTCGGAATTGATTTTCCAAATATGAACCGCAAGCGTTTCAGCCGGACGCAAAGGGTTAAGGGGCGATACCGGGCTCAGCGGGTTCCAATCCGAAAAATCGAGTCTAGGCGAGCTCATGCCAGCCGTAAAGAGCAGCGCCGCCGCTTCACCGAATACGCGGCCCGCAGCCAAAATCGTGCCCGATACAATGATCGGCAATGCGATGGGCAGCATAATGGACGTAATTGTCTTCCACTTCGTAAGACCGAGCGCAAGCGCGGCTTCCTTCTGCTCTCTTGGCACGCTTTTGAGGCCCTGCTCTGTAATCCGCACCATCAGCGGCAAATTGAACACAGTGAGCGCAAGCGCACCCGCCAGCAAGGAAAAGCCGAGACCGAAATAATTGACCAGCATAAGCAAGCCAAACAAACCAACAATAATAGAAGGAAACGAAGATAAAACCTCAACGACAAGCCGGATAAAATCAGTCAGCTTGCTCGGCTTCGCATATTCACTCATATAGATGCCTGCGCCTATCCCAATTGGAACGGTAATAATCATCGTCAGCACGAGCAGGAACAAGGAGTTGAACAGCTGCGGTCCAATCCCTCCGCCTTCTCTGAACGATTCAGGAGCCGAGGTCAGGAAGCTGAAGCTGATATGGCCTAGCCCGCGCACAAGGATGAAGCCGAGCAAGCCAATGAGCAGCAGCACGATGAATGCAGCTACGCCAATAATGACGGCTGTGGCTATTTTATCTACTGTTTTTGGTTTCATAGTTTAGACCTGCCTTCCAGCCAGCGTACGATAAATACGAATACGAATGTCATGAGCATCAAAATCAACGCAAGCGACCATAAGGCATTGTTATGTGTGGAGCCGGCAGCCGTGTTGCCCATGCTGAGCGTAATAGCGCTAGTCAGCGTCGAAGCAGACTCAAACAGGGAGCGCGGTACAAAGGGCGCGTTGCCGATAACCATCTGTACAGCGAGCGCCTCGCCGAATGCCCGTGCAATACCGAGCACGACACCCGTCATGAGTGAAGGAAGCGTAGTCGGAATGACGACGCGATAAATCGTTTGCCAGCGTGTGGCACCTAGTGCGTAAGAGCCTTCCTTAAGTCCAGCAGGCAAGGAGGCAAGTGCATCTGTCGCAACCGTCGTCATCGTTGGCAAAATCATAATGGACAATACAAGTGCACCCGCAGCTACGCCCAAGCCTTGTCCAGGAAAAATATCACGGAATAAAGGCACGATGACGCTAAGACCGATAAAGCCGTATACGACGGAGGGAATGCCCGCAAGCAGCTCAATAACGGGCTGCAAAAACTTGCGTCCAAACTTTGGCGTAATTTCAATCATAAAGATGGAAGCACAGATGCTAAGCGGTGCCGCGAGCAATGCCGCAAGCAGCGACGTGCTGAAGGAGCCGAAGATGAACGGGAATGCACCGAAGGATGGGGGAGATCCTTCCGGGCTCCATTTTAAACCGCCTAAAAGCTCAAATACGTTTACATGATCTTTAAAAAAGGTGCTTAGTCCACGGGATGCGACAAAATACACCATGGCAATAATCGTCGCAACCAAAAACAAGACACATAAGGTTGTATATACTTTACCGACCCATTCCTCTACAAAATGGTTTTTGCCCGCAGAACGGCCATTGCCCGCTGTTTTTTTCGGTATCGTTTGCGCCATAATGATCTCCTCTATACAGCCAGAAAGAGGCAGATTGCGCATCCGCCTCTTCTGCTGGCCTATGAATGATTAGCTGCTACTTCTTAGTGATGTTGCCGTCAAGATCGCGAACGACTTGCATTTGGCTAGTTGGGATGTATCCCAGTTCAACAACCAATCCTTTATCGTTTTGGATCTCGTCGCTCATCATGTATTCCAAGAATGCTTTGGAAGCTGCATCAGGCTCGCCTTTTGTATACATGTGCTCGTAAGCCCATACTGGATAAGTGCCGTTAGCAACGTTTTCTACGTTAGCTGCTACGCCGTCATAGCTAACGGATTTGATGGAATCATCGAGGTAAGAAAGAGCAAGGTAACCGATAGCGCCTGGTGTTTCGCCGATAATTTTCTTAACTGTACCGGAAGAATCCTCTTGGATCGAGCCTTGTAGGTCTTCGGATTTTTGACCAAGTGCATATTTCTCAAAAGTAGCGCGAGTACCGGAGCTTGCAGGACGGTTTACGATTACGATTGCTGCATCGTCGCCGCCAAGGTCTTTCCAGTTCGTTACTTTGCCTGTGAAAATATCAACCAGCTGCTGCTTCGTCAGGTTGTCTACTTTTACTTCCTTGTTTACAACTGCTGCCATAGCGACTACTGCCACTTGGTGATCAACCAATGCTTTTGCTTTATCTGCATCCAGCTTCTCTTCTGCATAAACGTCGGAGTTGCCGATATTTGCTTGTCCTTCGGATACTTGCGTCAGGCCCGTACCGCTGCCGCCGCCTTGTACTTGAATTGTAACGCCGCTGTTTTTTTCCATGAACATTTTCGAGGCTTGGTCAACCAATGGTTGAAGTGCAGAGGAGCCTGTTGCTAGAATCGAGCCTGTAAGCGACGATGCTTCTGCAGATGGTTCAGCGGATGGCTCAGTCGATGGGCTGCTGGAGCTAGTTGTATTGCCAGCTGCCGTACCTCCATTGCTTGCTTGGCCGCATGCAGCCAGTGTAAATGTCAGTACCATTGCCATAATCAACATCAAAGACTTCTTCATTTCTTATTTTCCCCTCTCAATACCTTGTTTGCTTCACAAGACCTATTGTAGATCGGGGGCATTATCCTAATGTTTTCGGTTTGTAAAATGATCAATTAAATATCATAGATTTTTTCTATGAATATGGATATGATATAGATAAAATGAAAGATTTCAGGAGGCAGCGCATGAGTTTGTTAAAAATGAAGTTAATGGTCCTCATTGATCGCTATAAACAGATCACCGCAGTAGCCAATGCCCTGCAAATCAAGCAGCCTACCGTCAGCTTTCATATGAAGAAGATGGAGGAGGAATGGGGCGTCAAGCTGTTCGAAATGCGAACGGGAAAGGTGCTGCTCACGAAAAATGGCAAGCTGCTGCTTCATTATGCTTCGCAAATTGACCAATTATACAGCGAGGCGGAATCGCGGCTTGGTGCCATTCATGCAGCAGAGAAAAATCGTTTTGTGATTGGCTGTACGACCAGCACCGCTGCTTATTTGACGAGCAGCGCCGCAATAGGAAAGCTTCGGGCACTGACAGGCAGCCATGCCGCCGTTATCTCCGTTGCCGTTCATGATGAGGATGAGCTTTATCAAAAGCTGCATCTGGGAACGATCGACTTTATTTTGTATGGAGCAGGCAAGCAGCAGGCAGAGGGTAGCGAATTTCGCTATCAGACGATGGGCGCCTCGCCGCTCCGGCTTATTATTCCTCGGCAGCATCCTTTATATGAGAGCTCAGAGGAACGCTCCCTTTATTCGCAGCTCGAAAAATATGAGTTTGTCGAGCTTGCTGACAGCTCCGTTGCTCAGCACATTCATGAGTGGAGCCGCAAATGCCAGTATTCGCTAACCTCATTCGCCTCCTACGGATCGGTAGAGCTGCTTCTACATGCCGCTGCGGCCAGCGGAGATCTTGCTATCTTGCCCGAATGCTTATTGCCGCATGCGGCAAAACTTGAGGAGCTTGAGTTAACGCTCACTGTGCTGGACGATGAAGCAGCGCGGTGGACCATGACGGCAAGCTGGCGAAGCCAGCATTGGGATCAAGCTTTTATGCAGCAGGTGCTGGAAATCATCGGCTTATAAAAATTAAAAAGCCCCATTTCCACGGCAGTGGAAATGGAGCTCTTTTCACTAGATGATTAATTGACTACATTTCTAAGTTAAACGTTCAAATCTGGTCTTGTGCCTGTCACAATGTAGACGACGCTCTCACCGATGTTAGTGGCGTGGTCGCCGAAGCGCTCAAGGTATCGGCCAACAAAGCTAAGCAGCGAGGACTGCGTTATGTTGCGCGGGTTTTCCATCATGAGGGAGTAAAGCTCGCGGGTAATTTGCCCGTACAGCGCATCGACCTGGTCGTCATCCTTTGCCATTTTGTAAGCGAGATCGACATTTTCTTGGATGAAGGATTGGATGGATTCCGTTGTCATCATTTGTACAATTTCAGCCATGCGGGGAAGATCAATGAGCGGCTTAATTAGTTCCTGCCCATCCATACGCAATACGACCTTAGCAATATCAACCGAAAGATCACCCATCCGCTCCAGATCGCTGGCAATGCGGAAGGAGGATAATATACGGCGCAAATCCTTCGCTACCGGCTGCTGCGTCGCAATGAGCTTTGCACCAAGCTCCGTTACTTTCTCCTCCAGTTGATTGAGCAAAGGATCCGCTGAGATAACTCGCTGTGCGCGCCCCACATCAACGGCTTTTAATGCTTCGATGGCTTCGACCAATGCATGTTCAACAAAATTCCCCATCTCAATTACAAAATCATGAAGCTGCTCGAGACCGTGGTCGAACTCCTTGCGTGTTGTCATCATTTTAACTTTCCTCCCAAATGATCAATCTTTACATGGAAACGCATGAGCCCGCGTGATCGGCATTAGCCGAAGCGTCCAGAAATATAATCCTCCGTGCGCTGGTCGGTTGGATTGGAGAACAGCTTTTCTGTATCCGCATATTCAACGACCTCGCCGTTCAGGAAAAATACCGTTTGACCTGACACCCTAGCCGCCTGATGCATATTGTGCGTAACCATGACAATCGTATATTTATCCTTTAGCTCCTGGGTAAGCTCCTCGATTTTCAAGGTGGAAATCGGATCAAGCGCCGAGGTCGCTTCGTCCATCAGCAAAATATCCGGATTTACCGCAATCGCTCTTGCGATACACAGCCTTTGCTGCTGACCGCCCGATAAGCCAAGTGCCGAGCGCTTCAAGGAATCCTTCACTTCGCCCCACAGCACCGCGGATTTCAAGCTCGTTTCTACAATTTCATCAAGCTCTTTTTTGTTTGTAATGCCGTGCAGGCGCGGACCATAAGCCACATTATCATAAATGGACTTCGGAAAAGGGTTCGGCTGCTGGAATACCATGCCGATTTTACGGCGCAGCGCCTCTACCTCTACTTCATTCGAATAAATATTTTGTCCATCAATCATGATGCTGCCTTCAATCTTCGTCCCTTGAATCATGTCATTCATGCGGTTAAGCGTCCGCAGCAAGGTCGATTTGCCACAGCCGGAAGGCCCAATAAAGGCGGTAATCGCCTTAGCCGGAATTGTAAGCGATACATTCTTCAGTGCGTGAAACGCTCCGTAGTACAGGTTCAGCTTGTCTATGTTAATTAGCGCTTCCAAATGTTCTCCTCCTTATTGCTTTCCATTGCCCGGGGTAAAAGCGTATGCTTACGATGCTGCTTTCCTGCGGAAAGCTTTAAGCGAACGCTAACGCTTCTCCAGCTCAAGCTTTTCATTCCGTTACGCCTTTTCCACCACGCTTCTATATGTTACAGATTGTTTGTAAATCTTATATTGGATTTATGTTAACGCGGTGTTAAAAGTAGACGATTTAGGAGAGCCTGCTTTTTTGCAGGCTGCTCATCTCGTCCGCAACATGCTGCACTTGCAAATAAGCCCGCTCAGCCAGTGTTCCAATTTGTCCGGCATTGCTGCGATTGTCAGCCGCCGCATGAAATAGGCTATTGAATGCGCCTTCTACCTCATGCACATGCGCTTCACTTGATGCCGTCTCCAATCTGCCGCTTTGCGCGAGCTGCGCCGTCTGTTCGATTTTCTGAATGATCGTCTGGATAAGCGATGTAATCGTAGCAGCCGATGCTTTCGTCTGATTCGCCAGCTTCATCACTTCGCCAGCTACGACCGCAAAGCCCCGCCCCTGCTCGCCAGCCCGCGCCGCTTCAATCGAAGCATTAATCGCAAGCAAATTGCTTTGCTCTGCAAGCTCCTTTATAAGCCCTGACACCTTGCTAATCGAGCCAGCCTCCGCCTGCAACGAACGCATCTGCTCCTCCTGCAGCTGTGAATTCGCAGCAATAGAGACGAATGCTTGCGTTACTTTATCCAGCTCGTTCTTCCCCTTTAGCGTCAAATCCACCATCACGACCGACAGCTCCTCACCCTCCTCCGTGGAGCCACGCACGCTTTGAATCGCTGATTCGATTTCCTTTACTCGCTCTTCTGCAGATTGAATCGTCCTGCGCTGGGCCTGCTCTGCCTCCTCCTGTAGCCTTTTCGAAAGCTTTAGCAAGTCGGCAACCGTCAAGATGCCTGCGAACCTATCATCCTCTGTTACAAGCACGCAATCATAGAGCACTTTTTCCTGACGATTAAGCGCCCGCTCAATGAGATGCTCCGGTGCACTGTCCCTATCTATAATGAGCGGGGCTGCATCCATCATGACGGTAATAGGCTTCTCATAATACAAATCAGCACTGAAACGATGGCCCAGCTTTAGAAAAAAATGCTTCCGCATCATAAGTCCCTTTACTTTGCATGCGGCGTCGCAAATGACGACACATTCCGATTCGGGATGCTGCTTGAAGACAGCTATCGTCTCTTTGCAGGTCCGCTCCTCCCGTACAAACGGTGCCTGACGAATAAAATCAACAAGCTGGACAGCCTGCTCCAATGGAGCGTCTGCCTGCTGCATCCTATCGGCAGTCTCTAAAGTTAAGATATTTTCTGCCTGTTGCTCTGGAAGATTGGCTTCTAATTCATCCATATCCAGCTGTATATCCATCGGATGCGCCAGCTCAGCAGTCGTCATTTGTCATCATCCCTCCGTGAGTCCTTCTTGCTTTACTATAGGTCTTTAGCATCAACAGAAATACTATGCTATGTTAACGCAATGTCAAATTAGACCAAGCCCGCCAACGAGAGATTCCACTTTAAGGAAAAGGAACAAAAAACCGTTATTCCGCTGCTGAATCAACAGGGGAATAACGGTTTCTTAATAAAGGTTTCTTACATAAAGGTTAAATTTTAAACTGCGACAGTTTTCCTAGCAGCTCCTGAACCATATGGTCGAGCGATTCAGCCGCTGCCGATATTTGCTGCATCGACGCTAGCTGCTCCTCGGAGGCTGCCGCAACATTATGAGAATTCGATGCGGTATCGCCAGCTATAACCGCCATTTGCTCAACACTTGCGGTCATTTGCTGCGAGCTTGCATTCATTTGACCAGCCGCTGCTGAAACCTCTTGAATTTGACCGCTCACCGCGCTCATTTCACTCATTATTGCATGAAAGAGCTCGCCGCTTCCTTCCACGGTTTGCGCGCCGCTTGCCACTTCCTGGGAGCCTCTTTGCATCGTTAGCGCCACATGCTCCGTATCGCTGCGGATGCCATTCACAAGCTGTGACACTTGATCCGCAGCCTGCTTCGTTTGCTCCGCCAGCTTCCGCACCTCTTGGGCTACTATTGCAAAGCCTCGGCCATGCTCACCGACACGCGCAGCCTCAATGCCAGCATTCAGCGCCAGCAAATTTGTTTGTACGCTGATCGCTGTAATCAGGCCTGTCATTTGTCCAATCTGAGCAGAGCGTTCATTAAGCCGATCAATCGCTGCTTCCGTCTCGGTAACTGATTGCTGGATTTGTCCCATTTGCCGGACAGCCTGCTGCATCATTTGATAACCATCGGCCGTCTGGAGCGCGACGCCATTGGCAGAGGCCGCTACCTGATCGCTCGATTCAGCTATGCGCTGAACATGGCTGGACATCGCCTGCATGGCCTCGGCGGTGCCGCCTGCATATTGATTTTGCGACTCGGCATCCATCGCCACCGTCTGAATGGATTCGGCAATCGTCTCGGATGCCTTGCTCGTCTGGTCAGCGCTAGCCGTCAACTGCTCCGACGTTTCACTGACGGCTATTCCAAGATTCGTCACGAGCTGGAACATGCTCCTCAGCTTCTCGGTCATGCTATTGAAGGAGGCCGCCATTTTACCCAGCTCATCCTGCTGTTTTATAGCAATCGTCTGGGTGAGGTCGCCCTCGGCCATTTTTTCAAGGCTAATGTTAAACAATTGCAGCTTGCGAATGACCATAAAGCGAATCAGGAGAGAAATAATAACACCTAATAAAAGCATTGAACTTATCGCAACGATAAGCAGACTCGTCTGACTCTTCGTAAATTCAGCAAAAATCGCTGTTTTCGGAATAACGCTTTGACTGTACCAGAACTGGGTGCTTCCTGGCAATGCGATCGGCTCGAACAGCCTCAGCACTTCGTCTCCGTCTGCATTCGGGGTATAGCCCGATAGGCGCGTTCCGTTTATCACATCATCCAGCAATGCCTGTTTTTCGGCATTATCGCCAAAAGGCTGATTTAAAGTGGCTGGATCGTTGGGATTAGCCAAATATTTCCCTTTTTCACTTATAAGCGATACATGCCCGCCCATCGGAGTATATTCGGCTGCTGCTTTTTGAAAGCTTTCAATTGATATGTCAGCGCCAACGATGCCTAGAAAGGCGCCGCTTTGATCCATTATCGGTAAAACAATTGATGTAATCAGCACCTGCTGACCAGCTACCTCATAAAAATAAGGATCGACATAGGTCGTTTTTTTAGACTCCTTAGGCAGTAAATAATAATCGCCAGCCCCTTGTACCGTATAATCCGTTAGCGGACTAACTGCCGTACTGCCTCCATTACGGAAAACATAAGGGATAAAGCGACCTGTTACATCATCGTAAGGCTTAAAATTAATGTTGTCCTCATCTTTCTGATCAAAAGCATTTGGCTCCCAGAGCGTATAATAAGCGAGCACTCGCGGATCATTTTCAACCATGGTTTCCAACAGCTCTACGACGTTTTCCCGCGACAGCTGCTGTTCGCTGCGGGTATTCTGAAGCGTAAATTTCAAATTCTCAAGCTTCGACTCCACTGCTGTCATTTCCCTTTGAATCATCATCATATAATCTGTTCCAGCAATTTGCCCCTCCTGCTCGCCTTTCGTAACGGCAAGCGTCCGCAGCTGATTCAAATTGAGAGTAATCATGACACTGAAGATGGCAAGCAAGCAAATGATGACACTGGATACCAATTTAACCGTCAAAGATAAATGCAAGTGGTTCTTTCTCATATTACCCGCTCCCCTTCAAAACAACATGAATCGTTAATCGACAATAAATACTTATATTTTTATAGGTATATAGAACTATATTGTTAATTCTTCTTACCTAATGTGTAATTTAAAGCATTTTTGAATGCAAAAAACCGCGAATAAAATTCGCGGCTCTTGCCCAAGCGTTGGAATGATTAACAAGATTTACGTCTCAAAATCCGAACATCATACGCAGCAAGGGAAAGTGCAGCCCCCACATGTCCACCATTCAAAACATCCTCATAAGCGTGGTCATCGAGCACTACTTGCTGCTCTTGCGGTGTAAAGTTGGATACAAATACATAGTCCGTCTCCCCATCGCTGCGCAGCTGTGCGGTTACGCCTTCAGGCAGCTCGGTATCCAGCACTTTGCGAATGCCCTCCTGCTCCACTAGCGCCTTGAAGAAATCCGTGAAAAATGGTTCTTTATTGCGGGAAGCTACATAATACGCTTTCCCCTTGCCCAAGCGGTTTACCGTCAATGCCGGACGGCCAGCATAGAAATCCTCGCCGTATACGGCCAGCGACTCTGCTCCTTCAAGGTGGATAAGATCGCAAAGCTCATGCGCTTCGTACTCGCCCGACAAGCCGAGAGCATTGCCCTCCGACATCACTACGCGATTCGTCTCGCCGTCATGAAGGGAATCGATTTCCTCTGACCAGATGCCGAGCGTTTTGCGAAGCGGCCCAGGGAAGCCTGTCAAAAAGCATAAATCGCTTTCGTTAACGATGCCTGTCCAGTAAGTCGCTATAAACGTGCCGCCATTTTCAACAAACTTCTCAATAGCCTCGCCAACGCCTGGACGCACCATATACAGCATAGGAGCAATTACGATTTTATATGAATCCAATGCACATTCGGAATCAATAATGTCCACTGGTATGCCAAGCTCCCAGAATGGACGGTAATGCTTGCGCGCTGTTTCCTCGTAATGAATGCCGCAGTTGCGCGGGCCTTGAGAGTCTTTGACCGCCCAGCGGTTTTCCCAATCATATATGATCGCAACTTCGGGCTTAACCGTTGTGCCGACCACATCCTCAAGCTTTGTAAGCGCATGGCCTACGTCTGTTACATCTTTAAATACACGGGTATGCTCATGTCCGACATGGTCAACGACCGAGCCATGCAGCTTCTCGCTGGAGCCGCGGCTTTTGCGCCATTGGAAATATTGCACGGTATCCGAGCCATGGGCTACGGCCTGCATGGAAGACAGCAGATGCATGCCTGGCTTCTTCAGCTTGCTTACCGGCTGCCAGTTCGTCATGCTTGGCGTGCTTTCCATCAGCATAAATGGCTTACCGCCTTTAAGCGAGCGGAAAATGTCATGGTTGAAGCCGATCCAAGCCGCAAGCTCGCTATCGCTTTCGAGGCTGTGCCAGGTTGGGTATGCATCCCACGAAATCATATCGAGCATATCCGCAAACTTCCAATAATTCAGCCCTTCGAAGTCGAGCATAAAATTAGTTGTAATCGGGAGCTCCGGATTAATAGCGCGAAGCGGCTCCATCTCCTTACGACAGAAGTCCACCGTCTGATCAGTAACAAAACGCATCCAGTCCACATTCATGCCGTGAACAGCTCTTTCTCCGCGTTGCGTCGGTGTATCAATTTGGCTCCAATCGGTATAGGTATGACTCCAGAACGTCGTCCACCAAGCATCATTTAATGCCTCAAGTGTGCCATAACGCTGCTGCAGCCAGCCGCGGAACGCCTCGGCGCACAGATCGCAATGGCATTCGCCGCCGAACTCATTGGAAATATGCCAGCCAATAACAGCCGGGTGACTCGAATAACGCTCAGCCAGCTTCGTATTCATCATTTGCACTTTCTCGCGGTACACCGGAGAGGAGAAGCAATGGTTATGACGTGCGCCATGCAGATTGCGAATGCCGTTCTCATCTACACGGAGCACTTCCGGGTATTTGGAGGACATCCATGCCGGTCTTGCTCCGCTCGGCGTTGCAAGCAGTGCATAAATGCCATTAGCCGCAAAACGATCGAGCAATTGATCCATCCATTCAAAGGTGAAGACGCCTTCCTCTGGCTCAAGGGCAACCCAGCCGAAAATACCAACCGACATGACATTGCTGTGCGATAATTTCATTAAACGAATATCTTCCTCAAGGATATGAGGATATTTAAGCCACTGGTCCGGATTATAATCCGCGCCATGAAGCATTTTGGGAATTTTCGAGCTGATTGGGGGAAATTTGCTGCTCATCTGTATAACCTCCTGTAATAGCGGCCCTCGTTTGACGAACGCCCATTCTTTAACTATATTCATATTATATAGCTCGTTTTATCGAAACTAAATCTCACAATATTATTATCGCTATAAAAATATGAAACAGGATGTGCAGCAAATGGATACCATTGCATTCCCGCTTGTAACAGATACCGAGCTTGCGCTGCCGCTTTTCGTCGACATTATCGGACATTGGAGCAATCAGGAGGCCATTGATCGCATGAATGGCTTTCCTCACTATCAATGGCTGCAGGTAGCTTCTGGTGAAGGCGAGCTTATTATAGAAGAGAAAAGCTATTCGGTGAAAAATGGCCAAGGCTTCTGCCTGTTCCCCGGTGTGCCCCATCGGTATTATGCGACCCGCGAGCCGTGGGATGTGCATTTTGTAAGCTTTGGCGGCAGCCTGTGTGAAACGTTGTTCGGGCAGGCCGGCATTACTGAATCCGGCGTCTATGCAACAGCAGATGGAGAGGTATTAATTTCACATATGCGCAGCATCTACGCCATGTCGCAGTCGGATCGCCCGTTCCTCGGACTGGAATGCTCAAAGCTGCTCTACGCGATGCTGCTAGATCTGATGAAGGTCGTTCGTGTCAGCTCTCATTCCGCGCATCAAAGCTTGTCGAGGCTCCATCCCGTCATTCAGTACATTGAAGCACATGCTGACAGCCTCATTACGATTGAGGATTTAGCAGGTTCAATTCATGTGACACCTCAATACTTATGCCTGCTATTTAAGAAAGCGATGCGCATGCGACCGATGGAATACGTCAACCGCGAGCGTATCAACCGCAGCAAGCAGCTGATGTTTCGTGAGAGCACGCTAAAAATGCAGGAAATTGCCAAGCTGTCCGGCTTCGACAGCGCAAGCTATTTCAGCTCCGTCTTTAAACGTCTTGAGGGCGTGGGCCCTGAGCAGTTTAAAAAAATGCACGGCATGCGTTAACCCTGTTATCCGCAGAGCATGGGACGAGACTAGCCGCTTACTAAACGTTTGGTACTGCGCCTTATTGGCTTGTGCGACTTGCATGACTTGCACGACTTGCACGGCTTGCAGCCCCGCTTATTCGGCTGGCTATCTAGTGGACTGCACGGCATGTTATAATGCCAGCATCTGCTTGATTTAATATGCCGTGACAAGTGGTTGTTTAGAAAGGAATGAAGAGGATGTTGAATAAACCTACGATTTTTGAGGAAATAGATCGTCATAGCGAGGAATTCAAGGCCATTTCCCGTTCGATTTTTGCAAATCCAGAGCTTGGGCATGAGGAATTTAAAGCCTCAGCGGCGCTGTGTGCGGAGCTAGAGCGTCAAGGCTTTAGCGTTGAACGGGGCACGCTAGGGCTGGCTACTGCTTTCATCGCTACCTATGATACAGGCAGACCTGGCCCTGTCGCCGCTTTTCTATGTGAATACGACGCTTTACCGGAAATCGGCCATGCCTGCGGCCATCATCTTATTTGCATGATGAGCATTGGAGCCGCGGTTGGCTTGAAATCCGTTTTGGAGGCAGGCAGCATTCGCGTCTACGGCACGCCTGCGGAAGAGACGAAGGGCGCCAAGGTGCCGATGGCGGAAGCCGGCTTATTCGATGATTGCGATTTCGCCCTGATGGCGCATCCTTATCATACGTTTGAAAAATCCGGCGAATCGCTGGCGATGGACGCTGTGCAATTCGAATTTAATGGAGCGGCTGCTCATGCGGCAGCAAGCCCCTATGAGGGAATTAATGCGCTTGATGCAGTTATCCAGTTGTTCAACAGCGTTAATGCCTTGCGTCAGCAAACCCGCAGCGATACACGCATTCATGGCATTATTGATAATGGCGGCAAGGCGCCCAACATTATCCCTGACTATGCCTCGGCGAAATTTTATATTCGCTCGGCTTCACGCACGTATACGAACGAGCTGACAGCGAAGGTGCTTCGCTGCGCTGAAGGTGCAGCCCTGCAGACAGGCTGTACGCTGCGGACGAACAACTATGAGCTGTCATACGATGAGCTGCGCACGAATGAGGCGCTGTCGGAGCAATTTTCCGCGAACCTGATAGAAGCAGGTATTCGGCCAGATGAAATACAAATCGGCAAGGATCACGGCTCCGTTGATCTCGGCAATGTGTCTACCCGCTGCCCAGCCATTCATCCCTATGTGAAAATCGTTGAGGAGCGTCTGCTGCTGCATACGGAAGGGTTCCGTGATGCAGCCATTACGGAGCGGGCGCTGGAGCGGATGATTTTCGGCGCGAAAATGCTTGCCGGAACGGCTGCGGATGTGTTCAATGACCCGGCCTTACTAGCACGGATTAGAACGGAATTTGAGCAGCAATCTTTAAATTTGAATTAAGCTGGTCATATAAGCAGCGGCAAGCCAAGACTTGAAAAGGAAGTCTTAGACTGCCGCTGCTGTCATTTCATTTACGTTCTCTGATAGCCAAATAATCGAAACCGCCTACTCAGGCTTGCCACCGAAATGCTGTTGAACCTTTGCATAATTATATAACTTGGTTAGCACTCGTACTGAAACGAAAGATTAGCTTATCGCTATCTTCAGGATGATGTCCAAGCTCCTCGGAGTATTTCCCATTTGTACAAGCGTTAAGGGTCTTTCGCCAGAAATGTTTGGCGCGCTCGTTTCGGTCGGTACAATTCGTTTGCACCTCCCAATTTCCTGGCATTTTATTAATAATCTGCCGAACTGCTTCTTCTCCGATGCCCTTGCCTCGATAATTGCGTAATAGGAAAAATTCATTCATGTAATAATGGATAGAGGGAGGACATGGTATGAAAGGCGGAGTCGCCACAAAGGCAAGACCGGCAGGCAGATCATCCACTGTGATTAGATACGGGAATAATACGTTCGGGTGCTCCCACCAAATATCAAACACGCGATTTTGCTCAGTCAAGGTACGGGTATCATCATTTTCAAACACGCCATAACGATTAATTTTGTGTTTCCACACTTCGGATAAATCATGCAAATATAGAGGGTAAATGTTATTAATTATAAACTTCTCCTCTACATCGCATAGTCGAACGGTAACCTTTAATTGATTGACTTCATGATTAACGCGATCCATTTTGCAACCCCTCCGGTTTCGATACTCTCAAAAATTGATGTTAGTAAAATCACTGGTATGACTTATACCATGATTCTTTCCTAGCCTCAGTATAGAGTGGCTATCGAAACCTTTATAGGCAGAGTATTCGTCCAATCATTTCTTACCTAACAAAAGGCTCGTGTTGGTGTTATCCAACGCGAGCCTTTTGTTAGGCTTTCGTATTATAAACAATCTTCTTAATGCTCTCATGGGATAGACAATAGGAGCTCGCAAGCTCATCCACCGTTTTGCGCTGCTGGAAAAGCTTCCGAATCTCTGCATTTCGGTTCATAAGAAATTCACGATGTCCTGAAACATGTCCCCACTTTTTTCTACTTCCTTTAGGTGCGGGGATATACAGCGTCTTGCCTTGTATATATTTTTGAATTTCACTTAGTAAATTTTCTGGTAAAACGTCACTTGCTGAAACATAGTTTTTCATTGGCTTCGCCCCTTCCTCCTATTAGCGATGGAAAGTTGCAAAGCCTACATGACATACGATGTTTTAGCAGCCTTTTGTCGTTAACGTCTTGTTATACGGTAATAATAATAGGCTCCATGCAAACAACCGCGTCATTGTCATATAGACTTTGCATGGAGCGAGTCTCGAAACCTCGCATCGGTAAGCCTTCACGAAGCATAGTTTGACTAACATCCTTCATATTGATATCCCTCGTTTCCCATAAAATATGTTTTATAATAACTATTTCTTCATGATGTGGATGAATTCCTTTTACATTTCGGCATAAAAATCCTTCACTAAAATGACTGCTTCAGCTCCGGAATTACATATTGCGGCTCGCGTCCATATAGGCCGTCCACCAAATTGCGGGCGGCAAGCATCGCCATATTGAATCTCGTCTGATCAGTAGCCGAGCCAATATGCGGCAGCAGCACCGCATTGTCGAGCTGGAGCAGCGGATTATCCGGCGTAACCGGCTCTTTTTCAAAAACATCCAGCCCTGCGCCCCGTATCGTACCGCTTCGCAGTGCCTCTACGAGCGCCGCCTCATCAACCGTCTCCCCTCGCGAGCAGTTAATAAAGATGGCGCTGCGCTTCATCATAGCAAACTGCGCCTGGCCAATCATATGCTTGGTCTCCGGCGTTAGCGGCGTCATCAGGACGATGAAATCCGACTCTTGGAGCAGTTGATCAAGCGAGCTGTACTGAACGCCAAGCTGCTGCTCAACGTCTGGCTTGCGCGAACGATTATAATAACTGACTTCCATATCAAAACCGTATTTTGCACGTCTGGCAATCGTCTCACCGATACGCCCCATGCCAATAATGCCGAGCTTAGCGTGATGAACATCTATGCCAAATGTAGATGTGCCGATGCCGCGCTTCCACTGGCCTGCACGGACGAGCCTGTCAAGCTCCGCTACCCGGCGGGCAGCAGCGAGCATTAGCGCCATCGTCAAATCTGCCACCGTATCATCGAGCACGTAGGGCGTGTGTGTACCGATAATGCCGCGTTTTTTCATCGCATCCAGATCATTGTGGTTGTAGCCAACGGAAATGTTGCTGACTACCTTCAGCTTCGGTGCGGCCGACAGCAGACGCTCGCTGATCGCATTGCCCGCAGCAAGTAGACCTTCCACCTCGCTAATTTCCTCCGCCAGCTGCGCACCGGTAATTCCCTGCTCGCCCTCCCACATCCGGGTATCGCAATGCTCGTCGAGGTAGCTTTTCACCTCTGCGGGTATTTTGCTCGAAATAAATACCTTTGGTTTCATAGGGTATGCCTCCATTTTCCAAATTTCATAATATTCCTGCTTTCCTGCTCTTGCCTTTAAACCCTATCCACTCTACAATAAATCATATTGCCTCCCGGTACCAACATTCGATTTCGTTCCCTGAAGGAGGAGCAGCCTTGGAAGCCTTTAACGAGCAGGTTCCCTATGAGAACCCGTTGCTTTCTATCCGAATTTTTCGAACCCAGCGCTCAACCAGTGAATTGATCAAATGGCATTATCACAAGCAGTTGGAGCTTATCTACATTATAAACGGCAGTCTCAAGATCGATATTGAGGACGACAGCCTTGATCTTGAAAGCGGAGACATTGTTGTTCTCGGCTCAAGCCAGCTTCATCGAGACCGTAATGTTGGCAAGCTGGACTATATTGTGCTGCAATTTAATCTCGAGGATTTTTTTGACAACAGCACCATTCCGTATATCCGCTATTTTTCCGAGACGGAAAATCCGCTGAGCCGCGCCAACTATATTTTTCGTGAAAATCAAGCAATTCGGCAGCAGGCCAGCCAGGCCATTACTGAGCTGCTGCATGAAGCAACCCGCAAGGAAACCGGCTATGAAATTGCCGTCAGCATTCAGATCAAGCAGCTGCTGCTGCTCATGCTTCGCGGCGACAGCCAGCGCATTCTGGCCCGGCAGGATGATTTTGACCATATCCGGCTCAAGCCTGTCCTTGATTATGTCGAGAACAATTTAAGCGAACGTATCCAGGTGGAGGACATGTGCCGAATTGTGAATATGAGCTACTATTATTTCGTAAAATTTTTCAAAAAAACGATTGGCCTTTCCTTTACCGAATACGTTAATTATCGCAAAATCAAATGGGCGGAGCGCATTTTGCTCACGAAGGACTTAAGCATTGCTGACGTAGGCGAGCGAATTGGCATGCCGAATATGGCTCATTTTTACAAAACGTTCAAAAAATACAACGACTGTTCTCCCAAGCAGTTCCAGCGCAAAATGCTGGAGTGGGACCGCAGCTAATAAATGCTCAGTTTAAAGACGCTCAAATTTCAACTTTGGGTTGATTTGCTCCTTGTTCTTTATCCTTGTTCTTCGCTCTTTGTCTTTTGCCTTTGCTCTTTACTCTTTTTGTATTTGCTCTTTGCTCTTCCTGCTCTTAAGACTTTGCTTTTTTTATTGTTTTTTAGGGGAGGAGCGAGGAGAGGAGGGGCTGTGGTGGAGCGGAGTGAAAGGCTTGAGTTGGAGAAGCGCAGCGTTCGCTTTTACTGCCCCATTTCTACGATGCGGAGCATAGTTCAGGGAAATGGGGCAGTAATGGCGATCGGAGACCAAGCCTTTCACGCAGCGGAGCGCAGCCCTTCCTCGCCGAGCCGTCGCGCGCCCGCGCACGCACTCACTCCTAACAACCCATAAAAAAAGCTTGTCCACCTTAATTTTTAGGTGTGACAAGCTTTTTGTGCATAACGAGCTTATAGCCGACGCCGCGAATGGATTCGATTTGCACCGACTGCTGTCCCAGCTCCAGCTTTTTGCGAAGGGAGCTGACGTGCACATCCACGGTACGCTGACCGCCAATGTAATCGAAGCCCCACACGACATTCATAAGATCATCGCGCGTAATAACCATGCCCGGCCGCTGAACAAGATACAGCAGCACTTCAAATTCCTTCGGACGCAGCGGAATCGACTCCCCATCCAGTACGACCTCGTATTTATCCGGATAGATCGACAGCTCGCCCGCTGTAATGATCTTCTCCGTCATTTCAGGCATCATGCTATCGTCCTGAAGCTGAGTCCGGCGCAGCACCGCAGATACACGCGCCAGCAGCTCGGCAACGCCGAATGGCTTCGTAATATAATCATCCGCACCATGCTTCAAGCCTTGCACGACTTCTTCCTCAGCATTGCGGGCTGTCAAAATAATGACAGGCGTCCGCAGGCCATTTTGACGTAGGCGATTTAAAATGTCGAAGCCGTTCATTCCCGGCAGCATAATATCCAAAATAATGAGATCAAAGCTGCGCTGCAACGCAGTTTGCAAGCCTTCTCCACCATGATCGGCGACCGTAATTTCGTAGCCTTCCTGCGTCAAATTGTATGACAGAAGTCTAGCAAGTGTCGGTTCGTCTTCAATGACAAGCACTTTATGCGACATGGTAACCTCCAACATTATTGCGTTTATTCAACCTTATTCTAACATGAAATTATATAGAAGTGGTAAACCTTTTGCGTTAAACGTGAAACCGCTACTGCTGGAGCACCGGCAGCTCAATAATAAATGTCGTTCCACGGCCCACCTCGCTCGTGACCGTTATCGTTCCTTTGTGCAGCTCAATCAAATGCTTAACGATCGACAAGCCAAGTCCCGTACCGCCTGAACTGCGCGAACGCGCCTTGTCTACCCGGTAGAAGCGCTCAAAGATACGCGGCAGGTCCTTCTTCGGTATACCGATTCCCGTATCGCTGATTCGTATGCGGATATGGTCCTCATTGATGCCCTCCATCTTCACAGTTACCCGCCCGCCCTCTGGCGTATAGTTGATGCCGTTCGAAAGCAAATTCATCACAATTTGCCGCAGCCGATCCTCATCCGCTTCCATATATAGGCCTGCTTCCAGCTCCAGATTCAGCTCAATTACTTTGCGCGAGGCTTCCGCCTCCAGCAGCTTGAGCGTTTTATCCATAAATACATCCATATTGACCGGTGAAAAATAAAGCGGAACCCGCCGCGACTCGATTTTCGAAAGCTCCAGTATATCCCCGATCAACCGATTCAAGCGGTCGCTCTCATCAAAAATAATTTGCAAAAACGAACGTGAGGTTTCCGCATCATTCACGGCGCCTGCGATCAAAGTTTCCGCAAAGCCTTTAATAGCCGTAATCGGCGTTTTTAGCTCATGCGATACATTCGCAACAAACTCGCTGCGCATCCGCTCCAATCGGCGAATAGCTGTCACATCCTGCAACACAAGCAGCATGCCTTCATATTCTTCTCCCTCTTGCTCAATCGGCACCAGATTCAGCTCCAGCAGTCGCTCCTCGGGAAAATAGAACGTAACCTCCTCGCGGATATGCTCCCGGGTTTCCAGCCCCTCCTGAATCATTTGGGCCAGCTCAAATTGCTGTTTGCCTTCGGCGTAATGGCGCCCGACAAGCTCGCGTGCCGAGAAGCCGAGCAATTCCTCTGCATGCCTGTTCATCAGCACGAAGCGTCCTGTACGATCAACCATGACGACGCCGTTAATCATATTGTCCAGCACGCTTTCCAGCTGGCTTTCATTTTGGCGGATTTGCGTCATTTGCACCTGCAGGCTATCTGCCATGGCGTTAATCGCATTGCCAAGCTCGCCAATCTCATCCTGCTTGGCTACCACAACGCGCGCCTGATAATCCATATTTTTAATCCGCTTTGCAACGCTTGTAATTTGTTCAAGCGGTCGTGTCAGACTGAGCGCAATACGGTAGCTGACAAAGGCAGCAGCCAAAAACAGCAGCAGCAGTCCGCCGCCAATAACCGTCCATACGTTGCGGATGCTCTGCTCTACTTCACTTAGGCTCATCGCCAATCGGATAACATTGGAGTTCGGGTTGCTGCTATCGGTCAGTATCGCCACATACAGCAAATTCTGATGAAGCGTATCGCTTTTTCTAATCGTGCGACCAACGCCTTCCTCGCGCGCTTCGGCTACCTCCGAGCGGCTGTTGTGATTGTCCATCGTGGACACCTCATGATCCGAGTCGCCCACTACGATACCATCACCGGAAATAAAGGTGACCCGGGCGCCGGTGAAGCCTTTCAGACTTTTTGCTTCCTCGGTAAAATAAGGCTCCACCTCGCTCAGCGTGCCCTGCTTCCACTGCATTTTCGCCAAAATGATATGCATTTCCCGCACCATATTGTCTTCCAACGCACGAATATGATTTTGCTTAAACGTATTTGCCATAATCAGTCCGGCCGCCGTAACGGATAAAGCAATCATTAAAATCATAATAATCGTCAACCGATTTCGAAAGCTGTTCACGCCAACCACTCCTCATGTTCTTTGCACTCGTTTATTAGTTTAAAGGTGGAACAGGTGCTTCGCTGCGCGAAAGATTGGTCTTCCGATTGCATCGTCCACCTTTTTTCTAAAAAAACCTTGTCCATCCTGAACATCTTATCATACCGATATAGAAAAATGGCATCTGCTTTTTTCACAAAAAAATCCCCCGAGGGTGCAGAGCACAGCTTATCTCAACAAATAAGTCTGCCCACTGCAAGCCCTATGAGGATTCTGTCCCGCTGCTGGAGACGGACAATAGCCATTCAATAGAAAATATATTATTATTGTAAATCCGCTTTATAAGCCTAATTTCTCTAAATGCGCTCTCCTTTTTGCAGCTTTTGCAAAATAAAATGGTGGAGCGTAGCCAGTGGCTGCTGCACCATAATAGACAGAACAACGGGTACGGCGGCCAGCGGGCTGAAATAGCCGAGCGCCAGCACCATGCCCAACGAAATATTGCGCATGCCTGTCGCAAACGATACCGTAATTTGCACCTCCTTGCTTGCTCCGCGCATCGTTCCGATAAAGCCGACAGCGTAGCATAGCGAGACGAGCAATACAACGAGCGGCAAAATCTTGAGCAGGTCGCCCTTCAGCTGCTCGGTATACGGGGCAATTGCCGCTGCATTCAGCGCGACTACCGCCACAAAGCACAGCTTTGAAAGGGGCGCTGCGACAGGCTTAACCTGCTCCAGCAGCCGCCCCCGGCTCCATTGATGGAGCAGCACGCCGAGCAGCGTTGGCAGCACAATGATGAGCAGCAAATCCAGCATGAGCGGTGCGCTTTCGATCTCTACTGCCGTTTGAAAAAACAAATGGAGCCCTGCCGGCACGACAAATGGGCATAAGGCTGAATCAATAACGACCATCGCAAGCATGAGCGGCACGCTGCCGCCTGACATGCCTACCCATAGAACCGTAGACACGCCAAGCGGAATAATGGTGAACAGCACAAGCCCCACCACATAGGGCGACGATGCGCCGAACAACAGCGTGCCGAGGCTATAGGCGATAATCGGACAGAGCACATGGGCGAGCACAAGCGTCCAGGCAAGCACACCCGGCCTCTTCATAACCGCTCCAAGCTCCCTGACCCCGCAGCCAAGCGCCATCGTCAGCGTCACATAAGCGAATAAATAAGGCACGGCAGCCACCATACTGCTAAGCGTATCCGCGAAGATAAAGCCGGCAATTAGCGAAAAGGGTATAATAATAAACATCCATTGCTCAAAATATCGGTTAAAAGCTAGTCCAAATGCTTTCGTAAGCCATCCCTCTTTTGCTATATAAAATGAACGATTGATTGGTGTGAGGTCGATGCTCACCACGGCGAGAAAGGATGGACTTCCATCTGCTGTGTTTTCAATAAAAATAAAATCAAGATGCTGAAGGCAGCCTAGCTGCACTTGCATTCAGCCTTTATAATAGCATAGAACAGCAAGCATCTTTTGCTTTCAGCCTTATATTTATCGCACAAAGGAGTCCGCAGCTTATGGATAGTCATTTTTTTGCTTACATGTACCGCCTCAACTATATTGAGCGATGGAGTCTCATGCGCAATACGACTAAGGAAAACGTTGCCGAGCACTCCTTCCATGTCGCCCTGCTCGTGCATATGCTTTGCGAAATCGGCAATTCGCTTTTTGAAAAGCAATATAATACGGATCGCGCGGTGACGCTCGCTTTGTTCCACGACGCGACGGAGGTGTTTACTGGCGACATTCCTACACCGGTCAAGCATCATAATGCTAAAATGCTGGCCAGCTTTCGCGAGCTTGAAGCTCTCGCCGCTGAGCGGCTGCTTGCCATGGTTCCCGAGCCGATGCAGAAAGCCTATGCCCCGCTGCTAAGCTCTCACCACGGCAGCATTTCCTCTGAGGAGCAGACGCTTCAAGCGATGGTGAAGGCCGCTGATTTGCTCGACGCTTATTTGAAATGCCTCTATGAGCTATCGGCAGGCAATCGCGAATTTCTCGTAGCACGGGGTCAAACGGAGCAAGCGCTGGCTGCATTAAATATGCCCGAGGTCGAATGGTTTCTCAACCATATGGCGCCAAGCCTCGGCATGACGCTTGATGAGCTGTCTGACTGAAGCTAAGCAGGGCTGAGCTAGGTCGTGCTGGATCATACATTTATCCAAGCGTATTCATTCCGGCTGCTTCATACCCCAAATGGAAGAAAGGAAGGGCGGAATAAATCCCGTCCTTCCTTTCTTCCATTGTTCTTATCCGCTAAACATGCCTTAGCTCAGTCACGCATCTTGGAGACATAAGTACGAACGGCTTCATAGAAGGCTTTCCATTCTTCACTCGGTTGTTCAGCTGAACTAGCCTCAGGCTGTGGCATTAGCTGATCGGCTAATGGCTGTATAGGGCTAGGCTGCTCAAGCTCCTTGGCACGCGGCGCTACGTCTAGCGCTTCGCCGCCAGCTGCATTTGCAGCTGATTCCCCTGCTTCGCTAGCTGACGCCCCCAGCACCTGAGCCGTTGTCTGACCTTGACCTTCTTCAGTACCGACCGTCCCTTCGCCGCTTTGTTTGCGACGCTGGGCCATTACTTTCGTTAGCTGGTCTCTCAGCTTCTCTTCTGCCATCTGGCACTCACCCTTTCAGCCAGTTTTTCCGCAGTTCAAACAGCTCTTTCAGCTCGTCTGTCGACAGCTCGGTAATCCACTGCTCAGACTGGCCGACGACTTGGTCATTCAATGACTGCTTGCGTTCAATCATCTCATCTATTTTCTCCTCAAGCGTGCCTAGCGTAATGAACTTATGAACCTGCACCTCGCGGGTCTGCCCAATTCGGAAGGCACGGTCCGTCGCTTGATTTTCCACTGCCGGATTCCACCAACGGTCAAAATGAAACACATGATTGGCCGCTGTAAGATTAAGTCCCGTTCCGCCTGCCTTAAGCGATAGAACGAAAGCGCTGCAACGCTGCTCGGGATTTTGAAAGCCTTGAATCATCTCATCGCGCTTTATTTTCGGCACTCCGCCGTGCAAATAGGGAACGCTCGTGCCCAGCCGCTCTTCCAGCAGCTTTTTGAGCTGATGGCCCATCTCAACAAATTGGGTAAAAATCAGGCAGCGCTCCCCTTCGGCAGCGACCTCCTCCACCATATCCAACAGGCGGGCGACCTTGTTCGAACGCTCCTCCTCCCACTGCTTCGCTCCGCCATTATCCCCTTCCATCAAGCCGGGATGATTGCAAAGCTGCTTAAGCCGGGTCAAGGAAGCCAGAATAAGACCGCGCCGCTGCATCGCTCCTAACGTATCGAGCTTCTCCAGCAAATCCGCGACAATATTTTCATACATCGCGCCCTGCTCTGCCGTGAGTGTAATATACGTCTTGCCTTCGAATTTCTCTGGCAATGAGAGCTGAATGGCCGGGTCTTTCTTAATGCGGCGAAGCATGAACGGCTTCACCCAGCGCTGTAAGCCGGCAATCATTTTCTCATCCCGCGTCCGCTCGATCGGAGCGACTACCTCCTTGCGGAATTCGTTCACCCCGCCCAAATAGCCGGGATTGATAAAATCATAGATGGACCACAGCTCCGTCAATCGGTTTTCCATCGGTGTGCCTGTCAGCGCCACACGGTGGCGGGCAGGCAGCTTGCGAATGGCTGCCGACTGCTTCGTGTAAATATTTTTTATATTTTGCGCCTCATCCAAGCATAATGCATCCCAGCCAACTGCACTTAAGTCTTCTTCATCCAATTGGGCCAGCGAATACGAGGTAATGACCAAATCCATGTCGCGGACTGCATCCTCGAAGGCTTCCCCCTTCTCCCGCTTAGGGCCATAATGAAGATGAACCTTAAGCTGCGGAGCGAATTTCTCCAGCTCCTTCTCCCAGTTGCCGATAACCGAAGTCGGACATACAAGCAGCGAAGGCGCATGAACAAGCGACGGGGAATTTCCCAGCTTAAGCTGCTCCGCGCGCTGTTCCTTCACGTAAACGAGATAGGCCATGAACTGAATCGTCTTTCCCAAGCCCATATCATCCGCCAGACAGCCGCCAAAGCCGAATCTTCGCAAAAACAACAGCCAAGAAACCCCTTGCAGCTGGTAGGGACGAAGCTCGCCAAGGAAAGCTTCCGGCTTCTCAATAAGGGGAATTTCCGACGTATGCTGAAGCTGCTCCAGCCATCTGGCTAAATGCTCATTGAGCTCTACTTCAGCTCGCAGGTCGTGTGCCTGCTCCTCCTCATCCTCCAGTACAGCACCGCCCAACAGGTGCATTTCCATCACATCGCGAAAGGACAAGCCGCTCTTCTTGCCAATTTTTGAAACCCAGCTGCGGATCTGCGCCACATCCTGCGGATCAAGATGCACCCATTCGCCGCCAATCTTCATTAAGCGCCGATTTTCCTCGGCCAGGCGCATAAACTCCGCCTCCGACAAATCGACATTGCCGAGCGCCATTTTCCAATCGAATTGCACAATTTGGTCTAGACCGAACATCGGCTGCGCATCCGAGCCAACCGATGATTTCACCTTCGCCTTCAGTCGCAGCTTGCGCGATCTCACAGCCTCCCACCAGCTCGGCAGCAGCACGGGGCAGCCTGCCTCCAGCAGCGTCAAGCTTGCCGATTCCATGAAGCTCCATGCTTCATTGTCCGACAGCAGTTGCTTCATTTGGCCAGCCTTCTCCGCCTCTTGCCAATCTGGCAAAGCGCTAACCCACTTCGCTTCCTCTTTCGCAAGCTTCGCGGGCAGCAAGGGCAGCCACTCTTCGGGCAGGCTAGCCTCAGAGGGCAGCATGCCATCCAGCTCGGCCTTCCACGGCGGCTGTCTCTCGGGGTCTCCGTCCGCAGCCAGCTCCCACTGTCCTGCGGCGCCGCGCACGAGCGGCAGCCATTCTCCGCCTCCGCTGCGGCTTTGCAAAGCCGGCCGCAGCGTCCAATGCGGCTGCTCGCCCGGCTCAACGAGCTGCAAAGCAACCCTAAACGGCAGCGAATCCTTCCGCAGCCCAAGCGCAATCAGCCAATCCTCCTCCTCGGCTGCCTTATGCAGAACGACGATTTCACCGCCCGCAGCTGTGCCGACCTTCTGCCATGCTTCCGCAGCCAAGCTTCCCGGCTGCTGCAATACCTCCTCTACTGCGAGGCTTAGCCATTGCTGCAGGTCAACATCTCCCGCAGCCTCCGCTTTCTGAATAAGCTGCTCCCACAGCGCGCCTGCCTTGACGCCTGCTTCTGTATCCGGCACATTCAGCTTCCACGCCCGCTGCTCCTCCGACCAGCCGCCCCAATCCGGCATAAACCAGCCTTGCAGAAGCACCTCCCGAATCAGCGAAGCGAGCTCTCTCAGCCGTTGTGCCCTTTCCGTCCACTCTACCTGAAGCAGCTTTGCATACTTAGGCTGCGACAAATAATCAACCGCCAGCAGCGGAGACAGCAGCAAGGCTTTGCGATCACCATGCTGGGCGTCATCCACCTCAGTGCCGTACCAGGATGCTTTGTGCCAAGCGAATAGCACGGAACGCAGACGCGTCGCTGACTCCTGCTGGTCGCCAGCAAGCAGAGCAATCCGATATTCGCCGCTCTCCGCCTTGAACCAACAGGCGTCCATCGTTAATATTCCAGTGCCCATAGATGCTCTCATGTCACAATTTTTCCTTTCCACAGCTCCTCTTGGAACGCACGCAGCCGCTGGTATTTACGACCGATACCTGTAATATAAACCTGCCATCTATCCATTTCCTTCTCGGCTTTATAAATACGCTCCAGCTTTTTAAGCTGCTTCACCGCCATTCGGTAGCCTTGGCGATTGCGCGAGCTGATCCAGCTTTCGATTGCCTGATGATAGAGCGGCATCATGACGCGCGGATTCACCTTTGACACCTCGCGTACATCCTGAATTGGCAAATCATCAGGCAAGGCGCCAATCAGCATTTGCAGCTCAGCCCATTCCTCGTATTTTTTCTGTGCAAACCAGTGATCCGTAAGCTCTGAATAAGAATGCGGCAGCAGCGACGTCATATAGGACGTCCATTTTATATTATCCGGTTGATCCGTATCTGCACGGCGGCATAAAGTCAGGAACGGTCCCACCGTCCTTCCGCTGCGAATCGCATAAATATGCTTGTAAAGATAGGTCATCCATGCCTCAAACGGCTCCCATTCTCCTTCTTCCAGCCGCTGAGCAGCACAAGTATAGACCATTTTTTGCGAGCCGCGAAAATCCGTTTTCCCGAAATGGGCCAAAGCTTCCTCATCCTGCCCGTCGAAAAAATACATCATCGCAATCGCCGTATGAATAAACGTGTCATTTATTTGCTCATCAGCCGCTTCTGTCTGCTCACCTGCCGATGCAAGCATTGAGGCCAGCTCGCGCTGCTGCCAGTCGCGATTTTCCGACATCTTCCCGCACAGCGCCAAATAAATATAAGGCCAGTCAAATAGCTGCTGCTCCTTCCGCAGCGCCCGGTTATAAGCATATCCAACAACCGCATCAGCCCAGTCACGCTCATCCTCCAGCATTTCGGCTGGTTCCAGCTCCAGTACGAGCGTATAATAATGCTCCAGCCATGGCTCAGCCATACGGACGAACGACATTTCGTGATAATAGCGGCTGAATGAATCTACCGCCTTAATGGCTTGCTCTGCCTGATCCAGCACGAACAAGATGACATTCATCCAGTGCAGCCGCTGCTTTTTTTTATCCCAATCCTTGGATGTGCCTTTAAGTGCAGACAGCACGGGCTGCAAGGAATGCAGCGAGTGGCGGCATACGCGCCAAGATTCGCCATACTCCTGCTCCATCCACGCCTGCCAATCTGCAGGAGACGCATCCATGCCTGGGGTGGAGGCTGTTTTTCCCCGCTGCTCCACAACGACAGCAGCCCGCTGCGCAGGCTCCGGCTGAAGCCCTGTCAGGCGGCGATACGCTGACTCCGGCGTACCATGCAATGCCTGATTATGGTCGCAGAAAGCAAAAAACACGGCCGCCATATGCTTGCAGAAACCGCCATACGGACATGTACATCTGCTATACGCAAAATCCATGACATCAATGCTAACCGCATACAGCTCCGAACCCGCAACGACGCCCGTCAGCAAATGCTGATCGTGCACCTCTACTTTTCGAACATAGCCTTTACGAAAATATTCCCAGCCGCGCTCGACAATAACCTGCTGCATATGCTCTCTGATATTGCCTTCTAACAGCTTCAATAGCTGACCGTCATTTCTAGTCAAAGCTTTGTTCACCCGCTTCCTTCCGCTCAAGTAACATTCTTTCCATTATAACACATGAGAAGACGACTTTCCGAGAAGTCTATAGCCCTAACGCGAAGAGACAACAACCATCTGTAAAAAGCTGCAAGCCCTCATCCGCCTTCACTAGCTTTTGTCAGCCATTTGAGCTCATTTCGACAAGGAAGCTATTCCATTCGAGGATGCTGAGAGCAGAATAATGCCGAACAGAAAAAACAAGGCAACCCCCGCGTTCAATGCCGGAGAATCGCCTTGTTTTAAATAATATAGCTGTTATAATCAGCGTATATTTTCCAATCCCTATTTTGAAGAAGCTTCCAGCAAGCTCAGTTCAAGCCCTTCCGACCAATTTAACAAAGCACTCTTTGACGTTTTCAGAGGGAAAAGCTGACCCTGATATTCAAAAATCAACAAATAGCAGTCCGTAGCCCGTTCATACACCCATCGCATAAAAAAATCTTCCTCAATATGCAGAAAATAACCTTTATATTTTTCTTCTGGAAAATGCTTTAGTAAATGAATAAATGAATGTACGACTCTATTCGTCCAGCCAAAACGACTTTCTCGCTCCATTATGCCATGGCGACCAAACGCAACATATAACCAGCTTCCCTCGTCGGGCTCGGCATCATGACTCAAAAAACGAAGCTCAATCCATGTCCCTCGTTCTTGTTCATCCCTAAGTATACTGTTCATCAACTGTTTCCCCCTTACTTAAAAAACCATGTTGCCTTTTTCAATCTACCGTTGGAGATTCTTGTTTCGATTTTGTGAACGAATTTTCTGAAAGCTGCTTATAAAAAAGCCTCTAGCCGAGCTGCTTAATCAGCAGTCGCGCCAGAGGCCCTTAAGTCACTCCACTACCATTCATTAACCCGGAAATACCGTTTTAACCGTCTGCTCCACCTGCTGCAAGTTCGCCTTCAGCTCAGCTTCGCCGATTTGGCCAATGCCGCCAAAGAACAAATGTCCAACGGACTCAATACCGACAAAATCAAAAATGCCTGTATCGGAAGTGATTTTCATGCCAGCAGTCATACCGATCTGATCGTAAATTTCACTTGGCGTGCCGTGCGTGTTAATGATGAAGCCTTTTTTGCCGGTAAGCAGCTTGTCAATGCCCGTTTCTCCATAAGCATAGGCGTAGCCGTATGCAAATACGCGATCAACATAGCCTTTCATAATAGCAGGAAGACCCGTCCACCAAATCGGGTAAATAAAAGTAACCGCATCAGCTTCAGTAAGGTACTTCTGCTCTGTCAAAATATCTTCCGGCGTCTGGCCAGCACGCATGGCCGCTGTGTCTTCCGGCGTCAGCACCGGCTGAAACTTCAGCGCATACAAGTCACGCACCGTTACTTCATGGCCTTCTGCCTTCAAGCTTTGCAATGTTGTGTTCAAAATGGCACGGTTGTAGCTATCTTCATTCGGATGGGCAAATACGATAAGATGTTTCATGGGGGAAATCCTCCTAAATAATCATTATATTTTTCTAAAACTGGGCGTGTACTTGCTCCAACAGCTGCTCTAGCTGCAAGCTCTGTTCTTCGTTTAGGCTTCCATAAATCGCGTTATTAACCTTCTGGGAAATAGCTACAAAAACCGGTTCCAGCCCTCGGCCCTTCTCGGTCAAATGGATCAACGAAACACGACTGTCTTTCTCGTCCTTTGTCCGATCTACAAAGCCAAGCTGCTCCAGCTTGTTAATGAGAACGGTGGTCGTCGGCTGTGTGCGATGGATTTTCTCCGCTAATGCCTTGACAGACAGCGGCTGCTTCTCCCGATACAGAAACATGAGTATATCACCATGGGAAGGCACAATTCCTGTAATCTGATTGGCTTCCAGCTCACTGACAATTAGCTTGTTCGCTTTGTCTCGAATTTTAGCAACTAAGGATAAGGCGTTATGTTTTATCATAATGCGATTATACATAGACATCTATGTATTTGCAAGCACTTATTTTTCACTGTTAGCCTTTCCCCTGTTTCGCTCCGAATACTCTTATAAGTGGCTCATTTATAAAATAAAGCAGCTCCCGGCTTCCATGAAGAAAGCAGGAGCTGCCGCGCCGCAAAACGATTATATTTTATGAGGAATCGTAATAAAAAAGGTTAGACGGTCAGGTCCGTCAGCATAAATGTGTATGGCGCCTTTATATTTGTCTACAATCGACTTCACGATGGACAAGCCCAAACCTTGGTGATCCTGCTGATCCTTCGTAGAATAGCCAGATTGGAAGAGCGGCATCGCTGCCACCTTCTCAGCGTCCTCGCAAGTATTCGTAATCGTGAACTCAAGCAGGCCATTACGCTGCAAGCCTTGCAGCTCCACTACGCGCATGCTCTCCGGATATCTCATCGTCTCATCAAAAGCATTGTCAATGAGATTGCCAAGTATACGATTCAAATCGAGCGTCTTGACGCCCATTTCCAGCTTGTCAAAGCTCGTAAAGGTGCACTCAAACATAATGCGGTAGCTTTCCGCCTGCGATGTTTTCGAGCGAATGAGCGCGGCAATCGCCGGATTGCCAATATTAATAATGTCGTTCATTTGCCGAATTTCACCCGTCAGCTCCTTCGTATAGGCAATGAGCTCCTCATGCTTGTTTAATTCCGCAAGCGAATGAATGGTCTGCACATGATTAAGAAAATCATGTCGCTGCGCCCGAATCGACTGAAACATCTGATTGATTTCATCGACGTACGTTTGCTGGGTGACCTGCACCGCATTTTCGCGGGAACGGCGGTAATAGTTCATCACGACGCCTGCCGTCACCAGGCTTAATGCTGTTATAAGAACAATGATGATGGCAATATTCAACAGCTGCGTAGACATCTGGTCGCGAATAACCTGGTAATCGGATACGAGCGTCAGCACATAGCTGTCCATAGGCACGCCGTTCTCATCTACAATATTCAGTCCTTTGTCCTCGGTAAAGACGGGAATGAACATTTTGAAAACATGCTTGCCGCCCACTATTTCATCGACAGTTACCTTTTTCTTCGTATTAAAAGCCTTGGACACATTAGCTACGTCACTATCCGCAACATAATTATAGCTTCCGTACAAAATCGGCTGCTGTAAAATATGCTCCTGCACTTCGCCGTTTGGGTGAACGGTCTCGAAAGGCCCCTTCGAAAACGTCTCCGGATTAAGGACGGTTACCTCTAGCAACGCCTTATTGCTTTCAATCGTCTTCTTAATCAGCGAATCTACACCCGTCAGCTCCTCATATTCCGCCAGCTTCGTGTAGCTGATATAAGGATCGGTTATGTAATTCGTCGTCCCGTCAAAATAATAGCCCCATTTATAAATGCTGCCTGGATCGGTGGAAGCCACCTCGAAGGGGCCGCTCCAAAAATTAGGCAGCGATTTGCCTAACCAGTCGATTTTCACATTTCGCTGATCGAACAGCTGGTTGAATACGATAAACCACGGGTCCCATGATTTTGTGCTTTTGCCAAGCTGTGTCTCATCAGAGGATTTATAGAGCAAAATATCATCCTTGACGCGCTTAAGCAGCGTAATATGGTTAACGCCAAGCTTTGCGCTTAGCTCCACCAGCTGCTCGTTCGTTACTTTATCCACGTCGGGATCAAGAGCATATTGAGCTGCAATGGATACGACTCGAAGCTCATCGCCGATTAAATCCTGATAACGCTCTGCTCCAAGCCGCGATTGCTCCACTGAAAATTCAATCTGATTGGCTACCGCGGCAACCTCACGGTTCAGTGCATCCTCCAAGGATTCCTTCGTTAAAAAATAATAAGCCGTATTGTTCAATAAAACAATGACTACAATAACTGAAATCGCCATAAACCATATATTCCGCTGCATGTATTGCTCCTCTATCTTCTACGCTATTAACTAGATTATGTACGATTTTTAGGCAAACGACAATAAACGTTTTTCTTACACCGCCTTGTGAGCTTTGCCATTACTTGCTCCATCGTCTGAACCATAGGCGAAGCGCCCATTTACGCTCTCCGCGTTTTTTGTATTTCGGCAGCGTTCGATAAATGCGCAAGCCTTCCTCGATTGCCTCCTTCGCCTCCTGCTCCTTGCCCATCGTCTTGTAAATGCCTGCCAAGCGCTCATAAGCCTCGCAGGAGGACGATTGAATACGCTGAAACGCTTCAATATACGAAATAGCCTGGGAGGAGTCTTTGCCTGCATACAGCGCAGCCAAACGCAAATAAGGCGCACCGTATTTTACCCGTTCATTTAGCGCAAGCGCCCGTTTTATAGCCCCTTCGCCTTGCTCCATCTGTCCCGTTTGCAGCATGCAAAGGCCTAGATCATCCCAATATTCAGCGGAATCCTCAAGCGTATGCTCCATTGGAGAAAGCCAGCCTAGCGCTTCGTTATATTTTTTCTTCTCAATTAAAATTCTTGCGATTTCCTGCTTGGAGGACACATCGTTAGGCGCCATATCAACATGACGTCTAAGCTTCCTGAGCTGGCTTGATCTGCGTAAAGGCCGTACAAAGCTTGGCGTCAAACCGACAAATCGGCGGTCCAGCGCATACAAAATAAGCAGCAGTACGATAATCGCAATAAACGGATTTCCCGTAAGCCAAGTCAAGAAGAAAAATAAAAAGATTTTACTCATTCGTTCCTCCCATGCCTGAATAACACCGCAAGCGTTCCATGGAACAGCTCCGGCGTCAATTGGTTAATTTTTCATCTATCATACCATAAAATGCGCCGATTGCGCCCATTTTCTCCGCCAACAGCACCATTGGCACCCGTCATTCATACTATATTTTGACTGTATCCCTTAACCTTGTTAAACCATAAAAACCCAAGCAAGGAGGGGTGACTGAAAAGGTGAAAGGTAGCGACCATAAGAGCAAGTTTTTACTGACACATCGTGAACGCGAGGTTTTCGAGCTTCTAGTCCAAGACAAAACAACACGAGATATTGCGCAACAGCTGTTCATTAGCGAGAAGACCGTCCGCAACCATATCTCTAATGTGATGCAAAAATTAAACGTTAAAGGTCGTTCGCAAGCGGTTGTCGAGCTAATCAAGCTCGGGGAGCTGCAAATATAATTCACGGCTCTCCCTTCTTCATTGCTTCGGCAAAAGCCATTTGCTAATAGGTTGTTACCATTTATGGTATTTCGCGAGGCAGCATAGTGCGCTATGCTGTCTTTATTTTTTGTGGGTAAAAAAAGCAGCAAGCAGCTTGTCCTTATGGCTTCTGCTTGCTGCTGCTTATTCAATTGCAGTAGTATTAACTCAAGCTTAATGATGAATGTGCATGAACTCTTTATACCATTGGGGGATTTACCGAACAATTGATGGACACTGATTTATAGCTTCATTTTTGATGTCCTTTCCTCGTTTTAAACTCCTCCCAAATGACTATTTTTTATGTAATGGATTATGGATTCTCCTTCACAAAGTTTTGATCTTCCGCATAGTCCAAGTACATGGTTACAATACGGTTTAACGACTGTATCTCTTTATCGGTTAAATAATTTTTTGCGATTGTAACATCAGCTTTTCTTACCTTTGCGCCTTTCCAGCTTGTTAATCCCATATTGTCCTTTTCTGCGCTTGCACGCTCTGCAATCAGTTCAGCGGCGGTATGACCATGAATAGCAAAGTGCAGCTTGTTCTGCACCGTAGCAAAGAACTCCTTGGACATGCCTGCATTAGGATCATAATCAACAGAGGTAGCATATATATCCGTTATTTTGCGATAAAATCTTTTCTCCGATGCACGAATGTCACGAATGCGACCAAGTAATTCATCAAAATAATCTTGTCCGAAATTACGCATGTCCTTCAAACGCTCATCGTCCATTGTAAATCCTTTGACAAGGTATTCGTTTAGTCTCTCTGTTGCCCAACGTCTGAATTGTGTACCTCGATGAGAACGAACTCGGTAGCCAATTGCGATTATCATTTCAAGATTATAATGTTTTGCACGGCGTTCAACTTTTCTTGATCCTTCAATTTGAACTTGTAAGTATTCCTTACAAGTTGACTCAAAATACAATTCCTCTTCTTTATATATATTTTTGATATGAAGAGTGATATTTTGCGAGCTTGTCTGATACAACTCCGCAATTGCCTTCTGAGTCATCCAGACTGTTCCATTTTCCAGCTTTACGTCAATCTTGGTATTTCCGTCTTCCGTCTGATATATTAAAATGTCTGTATAGTTTTCCATTATACATTCACCTCTCTAAAACTTGTCCTTATCATACAATCATACGTTCCCATCTTATCATATTTGAATCGTTCACTGTGAAAAAAAAGCACCTCGCAAGGTCTGATTCTCCCCTCGCTAAGTGCCTAGCTAGTTCTTCAATCTGCACCTCAAAAGAAATTGCCTTAAAATCAAGGCAACCCCTACTCAACATTCAATCTATCCTGATTCCTTCAAAAAGATATCGCTCTACCCCTCCGAAACCTCTGGCAATTCCGCCTTCATGCGCTGGAACAAAGCAAATATGACCATACTGCTCAAAATAATAACTATACCCGACCAAAAAAACCAAATCTGTACGCCATACTTATCAACAATAGGCCCTGCTAATGCTAGCCCAATCGGGGAGGAGAGCATCATCACGCTTGTGACGAGCGAAATCACGCGCCCGAGCATGGAAGGCTCAAACGCCCTTTGGATCATAGCCATATAAGGCCCATTAAAGAAAGGTGCTGCCGCCCCCATAAAGAAAGATACGATTACAAAAAGTACAAAAGCCTCCTTGCTAATCACACCGCTCACCACACAGGTCAGACCGATCATACCCAAGCTCAGGCTCATATACGTAATGTCCTTCCATTTTGATGCGACTACCGAAAGCAATACGCTACCCGCAATCATACCAATGCCAAACATCGCTTCAACGAGGCTTGCACTGTAACCCCCACGCCCGAAATGCGACAACGTCATGAAAGGAAACAATGTCGCCAAAGGCATAAAGACGATGCTGAAAATAGCTGTAGCTACCGTAATTACAACGATTGGCTTTACTTTAATGAATGCAGCCCAGCCTAGCTTAAACTCCTTGAAAAAGGATGGCGCTTGTGTTATCTCCGGCTTTGGCTGATAAATCTTCACGAACAATAGCATGACATTGGCAATTAATGCCCCTGCCACATCAAGGAACAACAACGTTCCAAGCGAAGTTGCTGAATAAATAGCTATGCCAAGCGCCGGTCCGATTACACTGGAAAAGGAATAGACCATCTGCTGCCAGCCCGCTACACGCGTCAACTGATCCTCCGGTGCCATTAAGGGGATCGCAGCTTGAAAAGCAGGCGCATGGAATGCGGAAGCAGCAGAGCGAACCATTAAAATAACGTATACAAACGCTAGACTCGGCTCGCCAATAAAGAAATACAGGCCTAAAATCAAACTAAAAAAGGCAATGGCACTATCGGCTATAATCATCGTCAATTTACGGTTCCAGCGATCCAGCCATACGCCAATAAAGGGCCCTAAAATCGCCTGCGGCAAAAATCCCGCCAAGCCAGCGATCATTAAAACCGAAGCGGACCCGGTCGTTTGCGTCAGATGCCAAATAACCGAAAATTGTACCATCGAACTCGTCAATATGGAAAAGATTTGTCCGCTGAAAATAATCGCGAACGTTTTTTGCCATTTAAGCTGCATGGATATAGTCTCCTTCATTCGTTTTGACTATGACATATGCACCTTAACTTAACGTAAACGCATCGAATGGGTCAAAAAAGACACCTCCCAAAATTTAGCATTATTATAGCAAATAATAGTGACCCAGAAAAGACAAATTAACGGAACGCAAACAAAAGCAGCCGGCTCCCATTCGCCGGCTGCTGCTAACCATTCCATGCTTTAGCGTGAATCACGCTGAAGGCTTCATGTCCAATTTTTCACTAAACGTTAGTCGTAAATCATCGGGCTGCTTCTGTGCGCATTCGTGTAATTATCGCGGTCTGTACGGTCAGTCATACTGCGGTAAGTCATGTCGCCATCATAACCACGCGATTCGATTTTATTAGCGTTCACCGGGAACAGACGCTCTGCCATAGCATTAAATTCAACCAAGAAGCCTTGGATCGGATGACCATTGCGTACATCTGTCATATAGCTGGTCATACGCCCGACAAAATCCGGGTTTGCCGATACGTACACATTGTCCACACCAGGCTTCACCTTTCTGACTTCCTTGGCGATTTCGGCTTTAATTTGCTGTGTCAGCGCGTTTTCGCCTGTGCTCATCGTATTCATGCGGCGTTGGTAATTGGAGCCGTCTCGGCCCATATAGCTGGAGTTTGTGCGGCTCATCAGCTTTTTATCGCCATTTTTAAGGTTGTCCTCAAAGGATACCGCCACATAAGCATTGTTATCGGTCAACATCACATTCGCTGATCTCACATTATGCTTATTGACAATGCGCTTTGCAATTTCTTCGCTCATTTCCATTTTATAATTTTTATGACTCCCTACAATATTGTTGCCCCGAATATTTCTGCCGTTTACGTAGTTTTTCTCATTCATATGATCGTTGGCAAAACGATCATTTAACATTTTGTTGCCATTGGCATCTTCCCTTACCATTTTGGTACGAATGTTCTTATTACCTAAATCCCCTTGATTGGTTGCACAGCCTGTCAGCATAGCACTAAGCAAGGTCCCCGCAGATAAGACAGCAAGAAAATTCATTTTACGCATGTACCGTATTCCTCCCTTGTTGTTACTTGCAGGCCTCATGACCCGCTATTAGGATGGTCGTCCTTGATTGAGACTATGCACGAATTGAACTTGACAAATTGTATGGGGAGGAGTAATTTATTATCAGGTATTAGCATCTGGTACTAAATTATGAAGGAGTTGTTTTCAATGACCATTTCCACACTTGTTCATTCCCATGCAACAGTAACGGCTATTGGCACTTATGTACCTGATCGCATTTTAAGCAATCAAGATTTGGAGAAGCTTGTCGACACCTCGGATGAATGGATATTGAAGCGCACTGGCATCCGTGAGCGACGAATCGCCTCGAAAGAACAATATGCGAGTGATTTAGCCATTGAAGCCGTTCGCGATTTGATCAACCGATATAATAAAACCGTGCAAGATGTCGACTACATTATCCTAGCTACCTCTACACCGGATTCGTTCGTCCCAAGTGTAGCTTCCCGTGTGCAGGCCTTTTTCGGCATGCAGAACTGCGGAGCTGCTGATTTGCAAGCCGCATGTGCCGGCTTCACTTCCGCCCTGCAAATGGCAAACGGCCTATTGCTCTCCAAGCTATGCCGCAAAATTTTAATCATTGGCACTGAAACCCTTTCGCGTGCTACAGATTATACAGACCGAACAACCTGCATTTTATTCGGCGATGGCGCAGGTGCCATGCTCGTTGAAACGACCGATCCCACATCTTCTCCGGGCGACATTCTGGCTTCAAATGCAAGCACCGATGGCGAGCAGGGTCATCAAGTATACCGCAGCAGCCTGGCGCCGCACATTGGCAGCTTCGAGCTTTCTCAGAACAGCATGCTCGTCCAGAATGGCAAGGAAGTGTACCGATGGGCATTAAGCCGCGTAGCAGCAGGCATTCAAGAACTGCTGGACGGCAGCGGGTACACCGCCCAGACGATTGACTGGTTCGTTCCGCACAATGCCAATCAGCGTATAATTGATGCTTTAAGCGAGCGTGTCGGATTTGCTGCCCAGCAGGCGCTGTCCAGCATTGAGCATTATGGCAATACCTCTGCCGCCTCTATTCCGCTGGCGCTCGATGCAGCCGTTAAAGACGGCAGAGTGCAGCCGGGACATCTGCTGCTGCTGTACGGCTTTGGCGGCGGACTTACGCAAGCTGGCGTTATTATGCGCTGGTCCATTTAAGCCGCCGCAGCCATTGCAGTCTGCCCCAAGACACATTAAGCAAATAATATGGATAGCATCGCATGCAGCCTATGGGCATAAGTATGCTCGCTCAGCGTGCGATGCATGCCGCGTATCGCAATTTCCTTGCGTTCATTTTCATGATTCAAATAATAGTCCAGCTTTTCCACCATTTCCTGCGGGGATTCATACGTTACTATTTCTACGCCAGGTGTATAAAAAGAAGCTATATCCTCCCTCACATCCGTAAGCTGGAGTACGGCGCAGGCAGAAATTTCAAAGGTGCGAGGATTCGGCGAAGAAGCCGTAACCCCAAGACTATTGCTGTTAAAGGGATCATCGTAAGCCCTGTGCATATTGATGACGATTTTGGAGGCATTATAAGCAAGCGCTGTATCATTCGGGGTCAACCAGTCACCTAGATTAATGATGGAGCGAAGACTGTCGAAGTCTTTCAGTCGATCCCACCAGATCCCGGATATGAGCGTATCCCTAGAGGCTAGATAGGAAGCTGCCTCATTAAAAAATTGAATTCTATTCATATAGCCCGAGCCAATAAAGCTAATCTCCTTGCGCTTGCTGCGCTCCGGCTTCATTGGTCTGAATTGGGCAGGCATAGCGCAGAATGGCAAATAATGAACCTGCATACAGCCGCGCTCCTGATAGAGCGCCATGCAATTACGATCAAGTGTAAATACGGTATCATAGTGCGGGGCAAGCGTTGAAGTAATATCTGCATAATACGGGTCATCTGTAAACCAAATAGCTGTGCGAATATTGAGCGCCCGCATAGCATCAATTTGCGCTACATCAAATTGCAGACCATCCAGCACAATAACATAATCTGGTCGCACCCGCGCGGCGATTTCTGCTACAGGCTCACCCGTCTTCACGACGGTTAACTGAGCTACCATTCCAGATAAAGTGTCTTTTACCGCTTCGTCAAGCGGAGAATAAGGCAATCCCTTGCCCGTTGATACGTACATAACATGCACAGGCCAAAAGCCTGTTACCGGCGGAATACGGCTAATAATCGACTCGCATTGACCAAACCAATAGCCTTCATTCCAGCCTGCTTGATAGCCCTCAGCTCTCCCTAGTTCCAGCTCAGTAGGTGGATTATGCCTTTTTTGCACAAGCGTTCTCGTTTTAGCCATTCGAGTCTCCCTCTTCCGTAATAAGCTGTAAAAGCTGTACGACACGTGATCTGAATGTATGATCCTTAAGCGTGCGTCGCAAACCATTAACCGCGATTCGGCTGCGCGCTTCCTCATTTTCTAAATAAAAATCGATTTTGGCTGCAAGCTCCCCCGCATCCTGATACGTTTCAATTTCCAGTCCCGGCGTGTAATATCGTGGCAAATCCTCGCGAATATCCGTTAACTGAAAGGCTCCGCAAGCGGCGATTTCATATGTTCGGGGATTGATTGAACGTCCTAGGCTTTGAAAAGCATTAAAATTGTCTGAGCCCATCTCTGTTGTTCGATGCATATTAATGACGATTTTGGCGCTGTTATAATAAGGAACCGTCTGTTCAGCACTTAACCAGTCAGTGTTAATAAACGACTGCATCCGTCTGTAAGCTGATAATCGCTCCCACAGCCCTCCTGACAGGAAGATTTTGCGCCCCTTAGCCAGCAACCCCTCGCTAATGGCATTAAGGAGTTCAATCCGGTTCCAAAATCCTTGTCCAATGAAGCATACATCGCTTGCATACACAGATTCCGTTCTTTGCGGTCGATATAAGCCGGTATGCACAGCCAGAGGTAAATAATGCACATGGGCGCAGCCAACACTGCGATACAGCTCTAATGTTCCAAGCTCATGCGTCAGCACGACATCATAATGCGACGCCGCTATTGCCGTTTCCTCTGTCATGTAAGGATCATCTACGAACCAAACTGCTGTGCGGATGCCCTGCTCCCTTACCGCGCTGATCTGCTGCAAATGATTGGCTGGAAAAAAATGCAGCCCATTCATCACAAGCACGATGTCGGGGCAAATTGCTGCTGCCTGTTCGGCAAGCAGCTCCGCATTTCCAATATGAAGCTCGGTTACACTCGCTTGCAGCGCATCAATGAGGCCTGCGTCGATCGCTTCAAAGCCTTGTGGAATATAGAGCAATCGCAGTGGGACAGGTACCGGCTCCGGCGGAGGCAAAAGTCCGCTTACCGCTAGACAAGCCCCATCGCGCCAGCCCGTATGAAAGCCCGCTTCATACCCACCTTGCTTTAATTGCTTGCGTGAATTATTTTTTCTGACCACCATTTGCTGCACCGCCTTGCTTCTTTTTCAATCGCTGCACAACATGCTTCCATTATTTATATGTCAACATGCACTCGCGCTTAGCGGCACTTGTCCCCGTATAAGAAAAATTGGCGTTTAACCTGCTGCCATCACCAAGATGCTCGTCATATAAGGATAGAGACACAGCGTGTCATTATGACAACGATCAAAAAATAGCCCTTACCCGCAAGATGGCTGAATAGACCATCAAACCGGCAGAGCTATTTTCTGAAAAATATTTGCAGCCCTCTCTGGCAAAGCTTGCATGAAGCGTTACGTGCTGGCTATGGTGCCTGCTCATACGCGAGCTGATGCCCATCTTCAAAGCCTTTCGCAAAGCCGGCATTATAGCCCATGTTATACGTTTGATTGAAGCCCTCGTCAAAGGTCTCTGTCCCGATCTCGCGACTTCTCGTCACTTTCCTGCGACGGCGCATTGATGATGCGCCCCCTCTTTTGGAACCTCTAGCTCTGCGTGTTCGCGTGCGTTTTGGACGCCGGGTTATAGCTTTCTTAGTAGAACGCTTCTTGGCTCGTTTACGAGCGGACACGCGTTTTTTTATACTCAATTCCAATTCCCCCTGTTCACTTGCGGGTGCCACCGCACCTGCTTTCCTCGCACCTTGTTATGGAGCCAAGGCTCGGGCGGCTTGCCCGTCCTTACCCGATAACTGCGCACCGGCCAGCCTGTCACGCTCTCAGCTAACTGCGCCTGCATGTTCGTCAATATACGTACATTTTCGCCAATTCGCTTGGCGGTTTGCGGGGCGAGCTCGGCAACATCAGCTACGCTGTTCAAAATGCGGGCAAGCGCGTGCTGGCTGCGCGCAATCGAAGAAAGCACCTCCAACTTAACCTCGCGCTCGCGGCGCACCATTTCCCTCAATTCCCGCCACCGAATCCGCCGCCAAAGTGAAATTCCGAGCCGGAGGAATGGCTATCCTCGCCTTCCTTCTGCAATACGGCTTTGAGCACGGATACAATGCCTTGGCTCATTTTGTTAATGCCCTCAATCGTCTCAACCATCTGGTCATGTACACCTAGCGTCTGCTTAAGCTGCGTCTGGTCGCCTGGAAAAGTGCCCGTGTGAATATGATTGCATATCCAGTTACGGGCCTTCTCCGCTTCCTGCGCCTTCGCCTCCAAAATTAGCGCCACGTTCCACTGCATATTGGCTGTAGCGCCCAACATGCGCATATAGGCTTGCTCTCGGTCCATGACATGCGCTCCCCTTTTCGCTTCGTCATTCTTCCTCGCCTGGGTTCAGCTCTTTTATCGTATAAGACAGTTGAGATGCCAGCGTCTCTTGCAGCTCAGCCATGCTGTTTAAATAAGCAATTACACTGCCCAGCAGCGCCTGCGATTCCCCAAGCAGATCGTCCACGCCGCCCAAATTCGGCCCATGATCAGGGAGGCTTTTCACAATTTCGGCCATTCGTACCGTGACATGGCGCTTTGCTTCCAGCACACGTGCCATCTGGCTGTTGGAATGGGATAAATGCTCAATAATTTCGGTTACGATATGCTGCATGGCCAACATTCCTCCTTCGAGCTATGGCTTGGCCCTGTGCCGCCACTTGTATAGGTGCAGCTATTTACAGCATATGCACGGCGGTACACAGTGATACTTGGCGCTGAACAGCGGCTTGATAACCCTTCTAAAGATGTTGGCGGAGCTTGACAGCGGGAATAATCGGCAAGCCTTCCGGAATGGCATGCAGCTGCTCCATTGTGAGCTGGACTGATGGCCTTGCCGTAAGCGCCCAGCCTTCGTAAGCGGCTTCCGTTATCATTTTTCGCTTCAAGCCCTGCTGCATATAATAATGAAATCCATCAAGTCCGCTAACGATTTTGCCATGGAGCTCGCTGCCTTCCATCACCAGCAGTTGCTGTCGCCTTGCATGGACTTCCTCGCTTGAAATCGGCGGTCCGATTGGCCATCGTCTAATATCGATTTGCCCGATATGAATGACTTCTCCAGCAAATTCGCCTTCAACAGGTCGCCTGACGCCGCCTTCAATCCAATACACTAAGCCTTTAATTGAAGTAACCGCTATGCTGTCTGGGTAATAGGCTGCCTCCCCAAGCACAGCGATTTCGGCCAGAAGTGCAGGCTGCTCGGCGAAGCGATGCTTCATGACGCTGACCAACTCATGCGGATTGCCCCATTTATTCATATAATGCTGCAGGTTACGGTTATTAACTTCCTCAAGCTGCGCACCTAGCGCCTTGATGCTGACGCTGCCAAAATGGTGAATAAACGAATCACGGGCAATGACAAGCGAATACCCTAGCAGCTTCACCCGAATGTTATAGTCATCGTCTTCAAAATTGCCGATTTCAAAGCCTTCATCAAAATAACCGATTTTCTCCCACAACTCCCGCCTCAGCAGCAAGCAGAAGCCTGTCAGCCGATCAACCTGCTGCCAGCGTCTAGCATCCGGCACATTATTCAACCTTGCAAAGTCGGGCATATCCGCAACATTCGTATAAGGAACCTCTATCAGCTGCTCGCCTCCGATATAATTCGTGACAGGCCCAACCATGCCGATTTGCGGATTGCTGTCCAAGCAAGCTATCATATTATCCAGCCAATTGTCAGTCACGAGCGTATCATTGTTTAAAATAAGCATCATTGTGCCTTTTGCCATCATCATGCCTCTGTTAACCGCTCCGGCGAAGCCGAAGTTTTCGCTTAAAATCCGGTAGCGCACCTGACCATCAAGCTGGGACAAATAGCTTCCCGTCCCATCGGTCGAAGCGTTGTCAATGACGATAATTTCATAAGCAAGATCCGTATGGTCCATAATGCTTTCAATGCACATCTTCAAATACTGGAGCTGATTATAGCTAGGTATAATGATGCTCGTTCCTTGAAACTTCTCATTATAGCTATTAAATCCCGCTTGCCGCCCATCCCGATAGCCTTGCTCGACACCCTGCGCATGCGATGCCTGCTGCCGTACGCGGGCTTGCCTAGTATTGCGGTGGCGTTTTCTTGCCGCTATTCTCCTCATTCTCCCGTCTCCTTCAACAGCCTCGCTGCGGCCTCATGCAAGGATTCGAACGTTCCCGCATCCGTCCACCATCCTGCAAGCGTATGGGAAGCAAGCTTTCCCGCCCGCGCATACATATTGTTCAGGTCGGTAATTTCCAGTTCCCCGCGCCCTGATGGCTCCAGCCGATCAATCGCTGCAAATACGCTGGAATCGTACATATAAATGCCCGTTACGCATAAATCCGATTGCGGCTTTGCTGGTTTTTCGTCTATATAAGCGATTTGCCCCGCATTCTGGAACACGGCTATGCCATAGCGATGGGGGTCTGGCACCTGCTTGAGCAGCACCATCGCACCCTCCTGCTGCCGGGCAAATTTCCTTACATACGGAGCCAAATTATCCTCGAACAAATTATCGCCAAGCAGCACGATAAACTTCTCATCATTTCGAATAAAATCGCGCGCCAGCTCCAGCGCCTCCGCAATGCCGCCCGCTTCCTCCTGAATGCGGTAAGTCAGCGAGACACCCAGCTCACGACCGCTTCCTAAATACTCTGCAAACAAACCGATCGACTGCCGTCCTGTCACGAGCAGCATTTCTTGAATGCCTGCCTGATGCAGCTTATTAATGCCATAAAAGATCATGGGATGCTTGCCTACAGGAAGCATATGCTTGTTCATTAAAGTGGTCAGCGGCCTCAGCCGCGTCCCTGTTCCTCCTGCTAATATGACTGCTTTCACGGTTCAACCTCCATGCCGCTTAAGCCTTAGCTTAAAGCGCAAACTCGCGGCAGCGACGGTAATCCTCAAAGCCGCCACGTTCATTCGATTGTGTAATCAGCCAGTGGATCGCTTCCAAATGATCCCCAACAATAAGATGCTCAAGCGGGCTTCGTCGTTCGCGCTGCGGCCTGCGCCGGTTCATTTTGCCAACATTGACCGTATGCACCGCCTCAACCTTCAATCCAAGCCGAATCGCTCTGGCGTGGGCAAGCGGTGGAACGCACAGCGCCTCCGCTCCGATTAAAGCTAGACCTTGTCTGCTTAACGCATGGGGGACGGCTGTGAAGGAGGCTCCCCTCAGCTCCGGGCGCTCCAGTACAATATTGAGCGCATGCTTCGCGAGCACGACGCTATGCACAGCGGTTTTGTCTATCGGGCCGGTATAACCATTTAAAGCGGCATCTACACCCCGATGCAGCACGGCATAAACAAAATGCCGCAATTGCGCGGTGCTTATGACCATATCTCCATCTACAAACAATAGCACTTGACCTAAAGCAGCCCGCGCTCCAATGCTTCGTCCAACATCATGGCCTAGCGCCTTCTCATAGCGAAGCACTCGCGCTCCCGCACGTCTGGCGATTTCGGCTGAACCATCTGTCGAGCCGTTTGCAACGACGATAACCTCAGTCCGTGGATGGACGCCTGCTGCTTCCCTAATGATCTTTCGAATGGTAGCCCGTTCATTCATAACGGGAATAATAACGGATACGACTGGAGACTGCAGCGGCTGCGCTTCTCCGGCATAATCGTCTGCGGCCATGCCGCTCTGGGCATAACGCGGCTTTTTCGCAGCACGGAAATTCCGGGCTTTTTTCCCCTTCGCACCCTTCGCTTTCTTCATCCGCTTCGTTCACCTCGGTATACGCCTATAGTTCAAAATAGTGCTGCTTAGTAATTACACCTCATTGTATGTACCTCCATCATCTGCGCAACGGCAAATGTACAACTCCCATGATGTCTGTCCCGCACCCATATCAAAAGCAAGAGGCAGATAACCGAAGTAATGCTGTTGTCTACGTCCTCTGGCGGCGCAGCGCGCTCCAATTTGAGAAATATAGAGGAGAGAGGAGAGGGGAATATCATACTCTTTCTAGGGCACGCCCTAGTCTTTCGAAAAAAAAGAAGCTCCCCTTGCGACTGCACAAGAGGAGCTCTTTCCATGTTGAATCGCTGAGTCTAATCTGCAAATCGCTAATGACATTTTTAAGCAGACCTTATTGTCCGATTGCAATCCAGTTAATAGTGCCAATGAAAGCTTCGCTGAAAAAGCGGCGATTAATGGATAGGATGGCATGACCCGGCTCCTTCGCTTGAATGCATACATAGCAGGCCGGATTATCGCTCGTTGCTGTCAGCACATATTGATTGCTTGTAAACGGTTCGTCAAAAAGAATAACCTGCTCTAGCTGCTGCTTCTCAGGCGGAAAGCTGTACGGGCATAACCCAAATTGCTGCTTGCTGATGCTGCCGCTCCGTCCAACGATTGGCGAAAAAGCAAGAGCTGACAGCTTTACGCTGGCAGGTGCAAGATGCTCGGCGGTGACAGCACCTACCTTAATTTTGTCGCCCGTTACGCTGTTGGTGGACAGATGCTCCGCTATCACGGCTCCTTCCGCCAGCGCCTCACTTCCTACGCTCGCAAAAGCCAGCTTCGCCCTCGTTACGCTCGCTTCGCCCAGCTTTTCTGTCGTGACGCTGCTATTCGCCAGCTTTTCGCTCGTTACGCTCTCTGCCGTCAAATGCTCCGCAACAACGGCTCCTTCTGCCAGCGCTTCGCTTCCTACACTTGCATAGGCCAGCTTCTCCCTCGTTATACTCGCTTCGTCCAGCTTTTCCGTCGTGACGCTGCTATTCGCCAGCTTTTCGCTCGTTACGCTCTCGGCCGTTAGATGCTCCGCTATTACAGCTCCTTCCGCCAGCGCTTCACTTCCTACGCTTGCATAGGCCAGCTTCTCCCTCGTTACGCTCGCTTCATCCAGCTTCTCTGTCGTGACACTGCCACTCGCCAGCTTATCGCTCGTTACGCTTTCGGCCGTCAGATGCTCCGCTATTACAGCCCCTTCCGCCAGCGCTTCGCTTCCTACGCTCGCATAGGCCAGCTTCTCCCTCGTTACACTCGCGTCGCCCAGCTTTTCTGTCGTGACGCTGCTACTCGCCAGCTTATCGCTCGTTACACTCTCGGCCGTCAGATGCTCCGCAACAACAGCTCCTTCTGCCAGCGCTTCACTTCCTACGCTCGCATAGGCCAGCTTCGTTGTCGTTACGCTCGCTTCGCCTAGCTTTTCCGTCGTGACACTGCCACTCGCCAGCTTATCGCTCGTTACGCTCTCGGCCGTCAGATGCTCCGCAATCACGGCTCCTTCCGCCAGCGCTTCACTTCCTACGCTCGCATAGGCCAGCTTCGTCGTCGTTACGCTCGCTTCGCCTAGCTTTTCCGTCGTGACACTGCCACTCGCCAGCTTATCGCTCGTTACGCTCTCGGCCGTTAGATGCTCCGCTATTACGGCTCCTTCCGCCAGCGCTTCGCTTCCTACGCTCGCAAAAGCCAGCTTCTCCCTCGTTACACTCGCTTCGCTCAGCTTTTCCGTCGTGACGCTGCTATTCGCCAGCTTTTCGCTCGTCACGCTCTCTGCCGTTAGATGCTCCGCTATTACGGCTCCTTCCGCCAGCGCCTCGCTTCCTACGCTCGCAAAAGCCAGCTTCTCCCTCGTTACACTCGCTTCGCCCAGCTTTTCCGTCGTGACGCTGCCACTCGCCAGCTTTTCGCTCGTCACGCTCTCTGCCGTCAAATGCTCCGCTATTACGGCTCCTTCTGCCAGCGCTTCGATTCCTACGCTCGCAAAAGCCAGCTTCTCCCTCGTTACACTCGCTTCGCCCAGCTTTTCCGTCGTGACGCTGCCACTCGCCAGCTTTTCGCTCGTCACGCTCTCTGCCGTTAGATGCTCCGCTATCACGGCTCCTTCCGCCAGCGCTTTACTTCCTACGCTCGCAAAAGCCAGCTTCTCCCTCGTTACACTCGCTTCGCCCAGCTTTTCCGTCGTGACGCTGCCACTCGCCAGCTTATCGCTCGTCACGCTCTCTGCCGTCAGATGCTCCGCAACAACGGCTCCTTCCGCCAGCGCTTCGCTTCCTACGCTCGCAAAAGCCAGCTTCGCCCTCGTCACACTCGCTGCGCCCAGCTTTTCCGTCGTGATGCTGCTATTTGCCAGCTTTTCGCTCGTTACGCTCTCGGCCGTCAGATGCTCCGCTATTACGGCTCCTTCCGCCAGCGCCTCGCTTCCTACGCTCGCATAGGCCAGCTTCGCCCTCGTTACACTCGCTTCTCTCAGCTTTTCCGTCGTGATGCTGCTATTCGCCAGCTTCTCACTCGTTACGCTTTCTGCCGTCAAATGCTCCGCAACAACGGCTCCTTCCGCCAGCGCCTCGCTTCCTACGCTCGCATAGGCCAGCTTCGCCCTCGTTACACTCGCTTCGCCCAGCTTTTCCGTCGTGACGCTGCTATTCGCCAGCTTCTCACTCGTTACGCTTTCTGCCGTCAAATGCTCCGCAACAACGGCTCCTTCCGCCAGCGCCTCGCTTCCTACGCTCGCATAGGCCAGCTTCGCACTCGTTACACTCGCTTCGCCCAGCTTTTCCGTCGTGATGCTGCTATTTGCCAGCTTCTCACTCGTTACGCTTTCTGCCGTCAAATGCTCCGCAACAACGGCTCCTTCCGCCAGCGCCTCGCTTCCTACGCTCGCATAGGCCAGCTTCGCCCTCGTTACACTCGCTTCGCCCAGCTTTTCCGTCGTGATGCTGCTATTCGCCAGCTTTTCGCTCGTTACGCTCTCTGCCGTCAAATGCTCCGCAATCACGGCTCCTTCCGCCAGCGCTTCACTTCCTACGCTCGCATAGGCCAGCTTCGCCCTCGTTACACTCGCTTCGCCCAGCTTTTCCGTCGTGACGCTGCCATCTGCCAGCTTCTCGACACGAATCGAGCCATTTTTCAGCTTGCTTCCAAAAATGCTCTCATCCTCAGCGCGATCAACCGTAATAACATCGGCCGCGAGATGCGCTAAAGACAGCGAGTTTTTACGAATATGATAGCCCTGCACCGTTTCGGCCCGAAGATGCTTGCCGGCTATCGTCTCCAGCTGCAAATGCTCGCCAGACACAGAATCCTTTCCAAGCTTCACCTCTGTCACACTGCCATCCTGCAAATTAGCGCTGGCAACGCTGTTTATTGCTAAATGTCCCTCGCCGATGCAGTACAGCTGAATATGCTTTTCTCCTACAGAAAGCGGGGCCAGCTGTTCAGCGGTTACGGCTTGGCTTTGCAAATGCTCCGTACCGATAATACGCGGCTGAAGCGCTGCACTACCGATTGCCGCCTCCTGAATATGCCTGCCTTCAACGCTCGCTTCGGCCAAATTAGCCGCCGTCACAGCTCCTTCCGCTAAATGTACATCGCGGATGCTGCCTTCCTGCACATGAATGCCAAGCACGGAGCCATTGGATAAATGACGGCTGTGAATCGCTTCACCCGCAATATGCTTCGACTTCACAGCATCAAGCGCCAATTTCGCCGAGTGAATCGCCAAGTCAGCAAGCTGTTCACTGCCAACCGCTCCCGGCTGCAAATGAGAGGCCGCAATAAGCCCGTTTTGGAGATGCTCCTTGGCAAGCGAGCCTATCTGAATGTGCTTACCTTCAATAGCCGCCGGAGCAATATGCTCGCCTTGCACCGTTCCTGGGGCAAGCTTCGTTCCCGTCACGCTGGCTTCAGCAAGCTTTGCTGCCGTTACACTGTAATCGGCCAGCTTATCCGAGGTCACCGCTTCTGGTGAAAGCTTAAGTGAATTAATGCTATGATCTGCTAAATGATGGGAAGACACAACGCCAGAGGCAATATATCTTTCTGTCACAGCTTCATAAGCAAGCTTTGCGCTCGTCACGGCGCCATCATGGAGTATTCGAGTTGTAACCGCATCATCGGCTACATGCTTCTCATGAATAATCTGCGGCTGCAAATGATTGGCAGCTATCGCTTCAGCCGACAAAGCCTCACCCGTCACAGCTCCATTTGAAAAATGGTATGCCCGCAGCGCTTCTGGCGCGATTTTGTGAAACGTAATCGCTTCATCACGCAATTGTCTCGTATCGACCGAATGATCTGCAAGATGTGCAGCAGATACGGCTCCTGCGGCAAGCTTCGTAGAGGTAACGCTTTGCTGAGCAAGCTGTCTGCTGCCCACAGCCGCATCCGTCAAATGCTGCACTCGAATTGCTCCCGGCGCAATTTTCTCATCGGTGACGGAGCTGCTGCGCAAATGCTCCGTACCAACTGCCTCTTCCCGCAGTTGGGCACCGGACACGGTATTGACCGCCAAATGACGATTGTGTATTTGTCCGTCCGCTATTTTCTCAGCAGATATGCTGAGGCGGCTCAAATGACGTGCTTGCACCGCATCGTCAGCGAGCTTCGCTGCGGTTACACTTTGCTCCGAAAGCTTGGAAACGGTAACCGCATGATCAACCAGCTTGATCGTCGATACAGACTGATCCATCAGCTTGGAGGCTGTTACCGCTTGATCAACGAGATGCCCGCTTTCGATTTGGCGCGGTGAGATATGCGGCCCCAGAACGGCCCCTGCCTGCAGATGTGCGGTGGACACCGCTCCGCTTGCTAGACGCTCGGAGTCTACGGCGCTGGGCTGCAACTCCCTTGCGCCGACCGCGCCGACTGCCAGATGCTGGGCGCTTATTTCGCCTGGGGCCAAATGCTTTCCCAATAGGACGCCGACAGCAACATGCTCGGCGAGCAACACGCCAGGTTTAATGTGGATGGATTCGATGGACCCTGCAGCAAGCTTCTCCGTATTCACAGCGCCATCGCGCAGCTTGGAGCGGGTTACAGCTCCATCTGCCAGCTTGGAATTGTTTACTGCATCATTCGAAAGGTGCTCCGGACGGATGGCTCCGCTTTTGATTTTGCTAGAAGTAACAGACTGCTGCCCTAGCAATTCCTCCGTTAAAAATTGCCGTTTCAAATGCCTCGCTTCAATTGATTCGTCGGCGAATTTGTCGGAGCCGATCGTACGATCAGCGAGCTTCTCGGAAGTAACGCTGTTATTTTGCAGCTTCTCTCCCGTAACGGAGCCATCTGCCAGCTTATTTCCCGCAATAGCATTGTTTGCCAGATGCTCAGCTATTATTGAATCTGGTGCGATTTTGCTGCCGGACACAGCTCCCTTAGCGATATGAATCGCTCCAATCGCATAATCCTGAACGGCTTCGGCCCCTACGCTGCCCGCACATAGTTTCGTAGAATTAATAGAGGCTGGTGCAATTTTGTCACTCGTTACCGAACCATCCACTAAATCGTCGGTATAAATAAACGGCTTCGGCCCGCCAAGCTCAGGATTTTGCCTCTCGGCTGCGAGCGCCAGCTTCTCCTCATAGCTCGGTTCGGCGTCTTCTTCATCTTCATCTTCAATGACGATTGCAAGCTCAATTGGCTGCTGGACGCGTTGGACGCTTGGCGGCGTTCCTCCCTGCACACCCTTGGGGGGCGTTTCTTGCTCCAAGGTTTGCGAAGGCAAGCTTTCTTGCTGTCCATCCATTGGAATACTTTGCATTTCTTCCGTACCCTCGTCTGTCAGCTGCTGCGCTTTTTCAGCTTGTGGCTGCTCAATGCGGGATGTATCCCTGAACGGCGCTTCCGGAGCCGAAATCGCATTAATGCGAACCTCCTTCGACTGCCCAGCTTCCGCCTGCTGCTTTGCTTCAGCCTGCTTCTGGGCCACTTGAGCTTGCGCTTGTGCCTTTTTGCTATTTAAATCATCGAGCCATTTCAATTCAGAAGCATTCGGATTATCAACGTAAAAAAGCGGCCTTTTTCTTCTCGAGCTTCCTGCTTTTCTGCTTTTCGCCATTGCCCTCTCCTTCTTCCACCTGATTTGTCTTAGGCAATATATGCACAAACCTATGGGCTCGTTACTTGATCTTGCGAAGCTGACAGGCGGGAGCCCATCAGCACAATAGGATGCGCCACCCTCCCGCGGTAATCCATTTTTACTTTTATACAAAAAAAAGGTCTTCCGATAGCGCAAAGCGCTTCGAAAAACCTCATAAAACAATAATAAATGACGCTGTCACAGCCTATTTGGAGCGGGACAGCAAATAAAGGAAATACGGAGCGCCAATGACGGCGATTACGATACCTGTCGGAATTTCCGAAGGCTGGAACGCCCAGCGGGCCAGCGTATCGGACACAATGACGAGCAAGGCTCCTGCCATCGCGGAAGCTGGAACGAGTATTTGATGCGTCGGTCCAACAAGACGACGAGCCAAATGCGGACCAATCAGCCCAACAAAGGAAATACCGCCGCCAACGGCCACGCATGTCGCAGCCAAACCTACCGCTGCTGCAAGCAGCTTCATCCGATCCTTCTCAACCGGCGAACCGAGTCCCGTTGCCATTTGCTCACCAAGATTCAAAACGTTCATTGTACGAGATTTGTACATCACGTATGGAATCAAAATGATGATCCATGGGAGAGCTGCAAGTACAAACTTCCAGTTTGTCCCATAAATATTTCCTGCAAGCCAAACCTGAACGAGCTGATAGTCATTCGGATCAAGCGCAAGGCTAAGCACAATCATAAGCGCACTAATTCCGGACTGCACCGCAACCCCGACCAAAATCATCCGCGTAGGCAGCAATCCATGATAACGTTTATAAGATAACATATAGATCATCAAGGCAGTAAGCGCAGCCCCGCCGAATGCCAGCATCGGCATAAAATAGGGCGATGCCATTTGATTGTCACGAAAAAAGGAAATGTACAAAATAACCATCAATCCTGCTCCAGCATTAATGCCCAGCAAGCCCGGATCAGCTAGCGGATTGCGGAACAACCCTTGCATGACACAGCCGGAAACGGCAAAGCCCGCACCAATCAATACAGCAATAACGATTCGAGGCAGCCGAAAATCAAATAAAATGAGCTCCTGCTTCTCCGTTCCGTACCCGAATAACGTCTTTAATACATCAAATGGAGAAAGCTTAATATAACCTGTATTCATACTAATGACAAAAGCTGTAATAATAAGAGCACCCATGATGGACATGACGATTATCGCTCGCCTTGTTCTAAGCTGTTCGCTTTTTGGAATTAAATTAGCAGTGCTCATAGCTATAAGTTCCCCCTTTGCTTAACCGCAAGATAAAGGAAGAAGGGAACGCCAATAATCGCAATAAGAGCACCGACCGGGGTCTCATAAGGGCTATTAATCGTACGCGCTACAATATCTGCTACAATGAGCAGAAGCGCGCCAAGCACGGCGGAGCAAGGTATAATCCAGCGGTAATCCACACCTACCAAATAGCGTGCTAAATGGGGAATAATTAATCCAATAAAGCCTACCGCTCCGACAACGGATACCGATGCACCAGCCAAAATAAGCGTAACGATAATGCCGATCGTCTTCGTCAGCTTCGTACGCTGACCAAGGGACACCGCAACATCATCGCCTAGACTAAGCAAGGATATTGAGCGTGAAATCGCAATGGCTACCAGGATGCCGCCGATAATCCAAGGCGCAACAATACCAATCTGCGACCATTTTGTATTGGCAATGCCTCCTGCAAACCAGAAGGCAATGTCCTGTCCAATTTTAAAGTGAATTTGAATCCCTTCCGACAAGCTTACGAACAATGTACTAATAGCTGCTCCTGCAAGCGTCAGCCTAACAGGCGTCAAGCCGCCCTTGGCGAGCGAGCCGATACCGTAGACGATGCCTGCGGCAAGCGCCGCTCCAATGAAACAAATAATCATTATTTCCAAATGCGACATGCCGCGAAAAAAAGCAAAGCACAGCGCCAATGCAAAGCCTGCGCCCGCATTAAGCCCGAGCAAGCTCGGATCGGCCAGCGGATTTCGGGTCATCCCCTGCATAACGGAGCCTGACACCGCGAAGGCCGCCCCTATAAGTGCAGCGGCAAGCGCCCTTGGCATTCTCAGCTCTTGAATAATCTGATGCTGGGTAATATCCGGATTGAAATTAAAAACAGCAGTCCAGACCGTGGATAAGCTAATTTTAGCCGCTCCGACTGAAATAGATAAAGCAAGGCCAAATAATACAGCAGCTGTGCCAACGATAAGAATGATAGTCGCTACTAGCGGCCTCGATCGCTGCCTCATCTGCTTTAATTCCTGTTTTTGCTCCTGTTTCAACGACATGATGCAGCTACCTTTCCCTTCACACCAAACCAAATGGTATCATGATAACGATTCTCGTTTTCAAATATACCAAAGTTTGTTTGTTTATACAAGCGTAATCGGCTGTAGCCATCCTCTATCGGTAAAGCTGCCGTTACGAGGGTGAAATAAAAATGTATGGCCTCTTGCATTTTAGTTAGTGTTCACTTACAATACAAGCATGAACAAAAAATTACATGCCGATAGTAAAAAAAAGGATATTATGCAGGCGGCGATGCTCCTGTTTGCTACGAAGGGTGTTGACGGCGTTTCCGTCAAAGAAATCGGTCAGGCTGCCGGAGTTACGGATGCAGCGATCTACAAGCATTTTAAAAGCAAGGACGCCGTTGCCTTGGAAATTTTTGAGCAGGATTGTGCCAGTTATACCGCTTTAATTGATTATTATGTGCAGAAGGACGGAAGCAGCGCTAGCCGTTTTCGGCAATTAGTCGATGAAGTGCTGCACATGCACGATGAGGACCAGTACGGATTGCTGCTTCTTTCCCAGCAGCATGAGCTGTTTTATACAGCAAGGATGGAAGGGCAGCTTAGACAGCCGCTTGATGCGTTAATAGATTTTATCGAGCAAGGCATGGAGCGCGGCGAGCTTCCAGAGCAAAATGCCCGTCTGTCGGCTGTCATGGTGATTGGCATTATAACCCAGCTTGCGGTATCCAGCATGCATGGCGATCTCCCCTCCCAGCTTGCGCCGGACGCAGAACAGATCAAACGGCATCTATTCGCTTTAATCGGTCATTCGTGACCTTTTCTTTTTGACTTATTGGTTAGTGTTCATTAACTAAAACTAAAGGAGTGTTTCAAAACGATGAACAAAATTTTAATTATTCAAAGCAATCCCGCTGAAGGAAGCTACGGCGAGGCGCTGGCTGCCGCTTATGCTGAGGGCGCCGCTGGCGCCGAGGTTCGTACTATTCATTTGTCCAAGCTCGATTTCAATCCCGTCCTAACCGGTGGCTATAGCAACCTAGCACCGCTGGAGAAGGATTTGCAGGAGGCGCAGGCGCATATCAAATGGGCTGATCATCTTGTTTTTGTATATCCTACATGGTGGGGCGGGCCTCCTGCTTTGCTTAAAGGCTTTATTGACCGCGTCTTCCTGCCCGGCTTTGCTTACAAATATGTGAAAGGAAAGGCGCTTCCCGAGCAGTTGCTCAAAGGAAAAACAGCCCGGATCATCGTCACGATGGACTCACCAGGCTGGTATTATCATATATTCCAAGGGGCAGCCGGCCATAAAATGATGAAAATCAACATTCTGCAATTTTGCGGCATCAAATCTGTTCGCTTCACTACGTTATATGAGGTCAGAAAATCGTCACCTGCCAAAAGACAAGGCTGGCTTGCCAAGGTGAAGCAGCTTGGGGAACGGTTCGCCTAATCCAAAAGCATTTTAAGTTTCGCTCATATATAGCTGACTTCCCGATTCCTTGAACGACTTGGCCCTCTCCTTCATGCCCGCCTCAATGGCCTCCTCCGTCTCAAGCCCGTTTTGCTCGGCGTAATCCCTAATGTCCTGTGTAATGCGCATGCTGCAAAACTTCGGACCGCACATCGAGCAAAAATGGGCCGACTTAGCAGCCTCCGCAGGCAGCGTCTCATCGTGATACGCCATGGCGCGCTCAGGGTCGAGCGACAAATGGAACTGGTCGCGCCAGCGGAACTCGAAGCGAGCCTTCGAAAGTGCATCATCCCGAAGGCGTGCGCGGGGATGACCCTTCGCCAGATCGGCAGCATGAGCCGCTATTTTATACGTGATGACCCCCTCCTTCACATCCTCCTTGTTCGGGAGTCCAAGATGCTCCTTAGGCGTCACATAACAGAGCATCGCGGTGCCGAACCAGCCAATCATAGCTGCGCCAATAGCCGATGTAATATGGTCATAGCCAGGTGCAATGTCCGTTGTCAGCGGCCCGAGCGTATAGAAGGGCGCTTCCTCGCATACCGCCAGCTGGCGGTCCATATTTTCTTTAATCAGATGCATAGGCACATGACCCGGCCCTTCGACCATCACCTGCACGTCATGCTTCCAGGCGATTTTCGTCAGCTCGCCCAGAGTATCCAGCTCGGCAAACTGCGCAGCATCGTTGGCATCTGCTATCGAGCCCGGACGCAGGCCATCACCGAGCGAGAACGCTACATCGTAAGCCTTCATTATTTCGCAAATTTCCTCAAAATGCGTATATAAAAAATTTTCCTGATGGTGGGCCAGACACCATGCCGCCATAATCGAGCCGCCACGCGATACGATGCCCGTTACCCGCTTGGCTGTGAGCGGAATGTAGCGAAGCAATACGCCTGCATGGATTGTAAAATAATCAACCCCCTGCTCCGCCTGCTCGATGAGCGTATCGCGGAACACCTCCCAGCACAGCTCCTCCGCTTTGCCATTCACCTTCTCCAGCGCCTGATAAATCGGCACGGTGCCAACCGGAACCGGGGAATTGCGAATAATCCATTCGCGCGTTGTATGAATATTTTTCCCTGTGGACAAATCCATAATCGTATCCGCGCCCCAGCGCGTCGCCCATGTCATCTTCTCCACCTCCTCCTCAATAGAAGAAGCCACTGCGGAATTACCAATATTCGCATTAATTTTTACATGAAATGACCGTCCAATAATCATGGGCTCGATTTCGGGATGATTAATATTGGCGGGTATGATCGCACGCCCAAGCGCAACCTCCGAGCGGACAAATTCGGGGTCCATCCCCTCTCTTATCGCAATAAACTCCATCTCATGCGTAATGATTCCTCGGCGCGCATAATGAAGCTGGGTGACGTTATGTCCTTTTGCCGCCCGCAGCGGCTGCGTCGTTATTGGAAAAAGCTCCGCTCCGCGCTCGCTCGCCTTCTCCGCTGTCATGAAGCCGTTATCCTCCGGCCTTATCGCGCGTCCGTCATACCGCTCCACATCTCCTCGCCCTTGGATCCAGTTTCCCCTTACATGCGGCAGCCCTTTATAAACATCCGCCTCATAAGCGGTATCCGTATACGGCCCGCTTGCGTCATACACACGGATCGGCGCATTCGGTATTTTTTCACCATTTCTGCCTGTGCTTGCCTCCAGCTCAATTTCGCGCATGGGCACCCAAATATCCAGTCTTGCCGCCGATTCGTACACCTTGCTGCTGCCCGGCAGCGGATTCATAAATATCGTCATATGCAAAAAAACCTCCTATGGCATTATGAAATTCCACCAGGAGGCCCTTACACATAGATTCAGTTGGAAAATGCAGCGCTTTGCGCCTGTTCCTTTGCTTCCACTCCATTAGGCAAAATGACGACGCCCCACAAACGAGGACGCCAAAAGGCGCTCCGCTTGCGTGCTTTTTCAGCCAGAGGGCAGCAAAAAAACCGCTCCGGCGAAGAAGCGGCAGAATGTGCAAACATACGCGAATGGCAGAGCTCCCCCTTTGCTAAAAAAGCAAAAAGAAGCTGCTCGCGATGAACTCACTTTCCCACTTTCCTACGCTGGCATAACCCAGATCAGGTTCAAAGGGACCAAAGCTCACTCGCTTTATCTCAGCCATGAAGGCGCCCCTAGTGGATTTCCTTGTTAGACTATATCGCTTCCATATACTGGTTGTCAATGCGAATCGAACAGTTTTCGTTCATTCAGCACATTCATCCAGCTGCGGCCCGTATGCTGCCAAGTAAAATTCCGCTCCACCCGCTCACGGCTCTTCTTCCCCATGCTAGCCCTAAGCTCGGAGCTTGAGAGCAGAGCATGGAGTCTGGCTTTTAGCTCACTTTCCAGGTTTTGCTGCGATATCAAATAGCCGGTGACGCCGTCGCGCACAATTTCCTTCATGCCTCCCGCCCGAGTCGCCACTACGGGAAGACCGGTCGCCATCGCTTCAACATTGACAAGACCGAATGCCTCTCGCTGACCCGAAGGCACGATCGCCATATCGGCGGCTAAAAACCAGTCTGGCACTTCGGTATAAGGCACATATGGAACGAAGCGCACATGGTTCGGATAAGCGCGGCCGAGCTGCTGGAGCTTGCGGGAATAAGCAGTCGAGCGATGCGAGCCGTAGAACGGACTGCCGACGATGACGGCAAGCATATTGGGATGTTTTTTTACCAGCTCAGGCATAATATGCAGCAGATGGTGAACGCCCTTAAGCGGAATGAGTCTGCCGAGAAAAATAACGACCTCGCGGCCCTCCAGCTTTTTCAACTGCCGCTGCCGCTGCCGCTTCTGTCGTCCTTCCTCGGTAAACCGCGACGGAAAAAGCTCCGTCTCTACGCCGGGATAGACGACTCTTATTTTCGCTGCCGATTCAGGCGCCCTCGTCGCAACGACACGGCGCAGAAATTCGCTATTTACAATAATACGATCAGCCGCTTGCAGACTTTGGTGCAGCCTTGCCGGCGATATGTGCCCGGGGCTGAGAAAAGTAGAGGAATGCAGGCTCAGCCAAATTCGGGCAGCCGGCAGCTTTTTCTTCAGAGTAAGCACATGATGGGGACGGTTCTCCACTTGAATAACATGAGGCTTATAAGCAACTAGAGAACGGCCTACAGCTGCGATATAGCTGGCTTTATTCACAGCTGGAAATCTGATGCAGGCAACGCCACCCACTTGCCCATTGCCCTTAAGACCTTTAGCCGTCCGTCCGTAAATGCGGGGATGGATGCGATTTTTAAGAAGTGGAACGAACTTTTCGACTACCCGCTCGACCGAGCTGCTTTTCGCGGATGGGATCGGAAATGACCCTGGTGTAACAAACGCCACTTTGGCAAGCGTCATTTCGTGCAACTGCCTCCTTGCGCATTAAAATGGCCATATTTGCGATAGCATACGCACCATTCGCGCAAATTGCCACTAGCTGAGGTCTAGGCGGTCGGTCGAAATACATTCATAGCCATTCGCGCAGTCGCATAAATTGCCAAATAAGCCCCTCCGATTATAAAGACTGGATTAAGCAGCACCGCATGAATTTCCGTCATAAAAACCGTGTCGCGCAGCATCGTTCTCGCTACAGCAGAAGCAATGGAAATAAACGTCGTAAACAGCAAAATGGCAGCGAGTGTATCCATTACAAGTTGCGTCTTGGGGCTGCGGGAGCCCAGCCATCCTGCGATCAGAGAGCAGGCCGCAAAAATCAGTGTAATGATAATCGTGATGGTCATTTACATCCCCCTTCTCTTTTGTGCTATCCTACATGAAGCTTAAGCATTTTGTATAAGAAATAAACGAGAAAACGTGAAATAAATGCTTGAACAGGTGAATAGACAATAAGAGATGCACGAGGAGAGGAGAAAAATAAAATGAATAGAGCCTATCGCTGGTTAAACGCTTTCGGACTGCTGATCGTAATTGTCGTCAATGCACTTGCCGTCACCTTGCCCCTTGGAGGCAAAACGACGGCCCAGCTTGCGGCGCAATATCCCATTCTGTTCATGCCCGCTGGCTATGCCTTCTCCATATGGAGCCTCATTTATTTGCTGCTTGCCGGATTTGTTATCTACTCCTTTCTGCCCTCAGGCAGAGCAAGCAAACTGCCCGCACAAATTGGCATACTGTTTTTTGTAAGCTGCCTGTTCAATGCGGCTTGGATTTTTGCCTGGCAGTACGAGAAGGTGTATGCCAGCGTATTTATAATGCTTGCACTGCTCATCACGCTGATCGCCATTTATACGCGCGTCAGAACGCCCGGCTGGCAGACGGCAACGACTGGCGAACGTTTTTTCGTAAATCTGCCATTTAGCCTTTATCTCGGCTGGATCAGCGTAGCGACTATTGTCAATATTACTTCTGCGCTGTACAAGTCGGGCTGGCAGGGCTTTGGGCTGTCTGAGACGACTTGGACGATTATTTTGCTGGCCGTCGCTACCTTGATTGCCTTAAGTCTTGGCTGGAGCTACCGCGATGCCGCTTTCGTCGCCGTCTTCATCTGGGCGTTCATCGCCATCATCGTCAAGCAGCAGGAGCATGAAGCCATCGTCTTCAGCACACTCGCTGTCACGATCGTGCTCGTGTTGTTTATTGTGTTTTTGCTGGTGTTGAAGCTGCGAAGGAATCGTGGGTGGTAGGGATAAATGGGAATGGGGGGGAAATGGAAGGGACCCGCGCTTGCGATTTCCCCACACCTAAAAAAACCTTGAGAGGCAGGATAAGGCCGCTCAAGGTTCTTCTTTGAATGAAACAAATAATTGACTATTTACTTCCTCCACCGTGCCCCAAACTTTTCAGTGACTTCTTCTTTAATTTCTGTTAGTCATTTAATGATTTCACTTTTTGTAAAATGATCTAATGTCGACAGTACGAGGGCGTAATTTAATCTTATTTGCTGATGATTCAAATTTCTCTAATGCAATATTTCGACCCATTCACTAGCTTGACTCATTATCTTGGGTACGGAATCATGGAAGTGACTCACCATAATTAACCTGTTCAAAGCAACCGAAGAACGTTATTCATAGATAAATTCAACTAACACGATGCAATTTTCAAACTTTTACCTCATCTAAGAAGCGTATGACATTGTATCAGGAAAAACTCCATCGCCTTCTGTGAGTATTCTAATTAGTGCAGAGGCTGTTCGGAAATAATAGAAATTCGAGGTTGAGCCAGGAACCCTTTCTAGTTCTTCAGGTTCTCCATTTGTTTTATTCAACTTCATTCTCCCTAAAGTATCTTTATCAGGACCAAATTTATAAACTACATATTCTTCTGTTTCTTCTTCTTTGACTAATAGAACATAAGTAGCCACGATAATACCACCTTTTTATATTATGGATATTTCGATTAAATATAATACTTTAGAGCTTCTGCATGCCCCTGTTCATATGTTAGAGCATCATATAGTTTGACTCAAATAATTCATGATATAGAAACAATATATCATGAATTATTAAAATCCCCTTTTTTAGCATTTCCTCGCCAAAGCCTGTTGATAATCTAGGACAAGTGACTTAATCTTACTATTGTCGAATTTATATTTTTCATTTGCCACATACAGCATGTAAAGCATACTTTTAGATATGTATAACATCCGCCTTAAGAGAGCTTTGCCTTTATATCCTCCCCCAGCGGAGCGCAGCATTTTAAAGTTGTGTAGCATTTTAAAAATCCTATGAGAAGGAGAAACCAACAAAAAAAACAGGTCAATCATGGTAGTATCTGACCATAATCGACCTGCTCAATATAATACATTAGCATTATTTATGAGGTAAATTTAAAGCTTTTGATGTGCGTACAACAAGCGAGCTCTATGGGCAGGCACTATGTTTTGTCGCGGTTCATTCCAGCCAGCTTGAAGCTAGGCATCGCGAAACCCTTCAGAGCCAGATGAGCAAAGAAAAAAAGAAAATCAATTAGGCGCTGCGGAGCTTGGCCGCGGAACGCTTTGCCTGTGAGCACGATGCCGAGCAGCGAATCCAGCATTCGGCAAACAGCAAAAATGAAGGTGGCATGCCACCCATTTAGAGACCAGTTCGGAAACGTATCCCTTACCGCATGCCAAGCGAGGTCGTCCGAAGTCAGAATAGGGTTTGAGAGTTTACACAAACCAGCTAATATCATGTCAATACTTTCGCGCAAACTATTTTATTTTCTAAAATACAGAAAAAGACAGTACGAAAGTAACCCCAGTGAAAACTGGAGTTTTGTGTAAAATTATCCTTTTTTAAAGGGTTAGGAAGGGCGGTAATAAACCGATTTTGTAAGCATGGCGAAAATTATATGCAATAATTTATTGGTGCAAGCAATAAGTGCAACCCGGTGAGGCTTTCCTTCAAGCCTCTTCTTGTCATAAAAATTCCGAATATTTTCGTTTCTCACTGCTCCTCGAATACCGCAAAGCACAGCCAGATAAAGCGCTCTTCTTAGACGGGAAGACCCTCGTTTGGTTATACGATTCTTAGTGGCTGCAAATTTACCTGATGAGAATACGCTAGGATCAATACCTGCAAATGCTACAAGTTTTTTGGCATGAGGGAACGAGGAGATGTCCCCAATCTCTGCAAGAATGGATGACGCAAGCTTATCTCCAATACCAGGAATAGAGCGCAATAAGTCAAAACCTTGAATGCTTGTTGCTTTGATTTTGATGGCTTGCTCAAGATCAGCAAGATGGTTTTGATACTCCATGAGCAAGCTAATCATAAGAAGCAGTGCTCTGACTTGTGATGGGCTGTAATCTACGATGAGACTGTTCTTGGCAGCACAAATGATCGCGTCGGCTTTACGAGATGCCCAGGACATCGACCGATTGCAGTGTGTACGAATGATCGTCTCCATTTCACCATGACTTGTAATGAGGACGTGTTCCGGTGTCGGATATTTCCTCAACACCTCAAGTGCAGTTTTGGAGAATAGCTGACCAAATATGTTGGAGTACAGCGGAAATAGTTGATCCAATATCGCTTGGAAGTTAAGCTGGGCTTGAACATAGGTATGGCTAATCATTTCGTGCTGCCTACATAAGAATCGAAGCTCGTCTTGTTCAAGGGGTCTTGATGGAGCTGCCTGGAGCTCTTCTTTGTAAAAGAGCTCTGCTAGATGTTTAGCATCTTCGGCATCGGTTTTCACTTTCCTTAGTTTGGATTTACGTGCACGTTGCGGGATAAGTGGATTGAGTGTAATGACCTCATAGCCCTTCTTTTGCAATACAGCTACAATTCCTAGATGGTAATGCCCAGTGGATTCGAGAACAACAACGGGCCTCAGACCGACCAACGTTTCAACCTCTTGTAACTTTAGTAACAAGATATTCATTTCTTCATGAGTATGCTGAAAGCGGAAGGGCTTTCCGTAAGGTTTGTTTCTTTCAAGTAAGATAAATCCTTCGCTTTCTCCCTTAGACACATCAATGCCAATAACAGGTCTCATAAGCTCCTCCTACAAATGAAATCGCCGGCCCTACTAACTATTGCACGTCCATAGCTTCGCGTGTTATTCGAGATCTAGGTCTCAACCAGCTTAATCATGGTTTGTACAATAGCAGGTGGACAGTTTGTGTAACGGGCTTATTGCCCAGATATTTTATCGTCCTCCCCGGCTACAGCTATTGTAAATGAAAATGAGGTCAACCAGATTAAGCTGGCTAACCTCATAATACGAGAATATTTTACAGACTCTTTACAGATTTTCAATATCGATAGCTTCCTTAACTACAAACCTTTCATACCATCCATTTAAAGGGAAATTTGAAACATTGACTATATCCAATTCTAGATTCCAATCGCTGATACCGCTGCTGGTCTGACTGAATTTAATGCCATCTAGTTGGCTCCCTATCTACAAAATCATGAAATTAAAAATTTACAATTTATGATATAACCTAATTTAATAATTTTCCACATTATTTTTCTGAAACATTTCTGAAACTCCTTTCCACGGCAAATAATCATAATTTTTTTCAAAAAAAACTTTTATAAACAAGTATTACACACTATTAATCACGTAGTTATTTTTAATCCTCTGCTTCGCACTCCTCAACTAAACTCATTGCTATATAGATACTACGTCTTTCACTTCATTATTTTATATACAAAAAAATCCTCTTTTTCAAAATAATTAAGGAAAGAAACAGCATATGAATTTCACTCAGAAAATAAGGATTATCCTCTGTACAAGGATAGACCCGGCGGGCTTCGCGGACTCAGCAGCCGCTATTTCAAGTAGATCAAAGGAATAACACTCGGCGCGGACTCAGGAGCCGTTATTGCCCCGTCATAAGTCCTATTAATAAGTTATTGAGGGTAATAACGAATCTCCTGTCCACTTACAACCTGAAATTGGGACAGAAACCCAATTAGCGGCTTCTGTGTCCGCCAGCTTTCAAGTGAACCTCTACCTGCATGCATTTAGCAAAAGAAATCTTAACAGCACTCTCACTCCGCGATAACTAAAGCCTCTGTTTTCAGAAGAAGTCTATTTATTCACCGTTGCCTTATTAGCTTGTTTAACAAACCCCTTGCAAAGGTTAGAGTATCAAATAGACAACAAAATGGATGTGTCGTGCCCTTTCCACTTTCCTTACTATAAATGGTCGCGAATCAAACCTATTGCTTTGTGATGCGGGTTGTGGCACACTGTTTGGGACAAGCACCACTATTCGAAGCAAGAAAGGACGTGACGGTACGAGCATGCTAGATGGATTACTTCGTGCCATGACGGAATTAAGCTCACGCAAGTCAATTTCGAGATTGACTGGGCGTTTTGCACAATCCAGAGCGAGCCGCCGTTTTATTCCGCGCTTTGCTGCCATGTATGGAATTAAGGTCGAGGAAGCCGAGAAACCGTTAAATGAATACGCTACGCTAAATGAATTTTTCACCCGGCGATTAAAGCCAGGCATGCGATCAATAGACGATAGCGCAGACAGCCTCGTAAGTCCGGTTGACGCTCTTATTACAGGAATTGGACCGATTGAAGACGGAACAATTGTCAATGTAAAAGGGCAGGATTACACGATTGAAGAGCTGCTGAACCGTTCGCCGAGAGCAGAAAACTATCGGAACGGCCATTATTTTGTCCTTTATTTGAGCCCGACCGATTATCATCGGATTCATGCTCCTGTGGCTGGCACAATTGTGGAGAGCGAGCATATTCCCGGCAAGGTGTATCCAGTTAATGATTTCGGCTTAACCAAAATGCGCCGGGTGCTCAGCCGCAATGAACGGCTTATTACTTATATTAAACATAGCGGCGGCGAGACAGCTGTCGTGAAAGTCGGCGCTATGAACGTCAGCAGCATTCGCTATGTTGAGCCGCTGTCGCCGCATACCGTAAAGGGTGGCGATCTTGCTTATTTTGAGTTCGGATCAACAGTTGTGCTGCTGACTGAAAATAAAACCTTCATCCCGCTGCCTAGCCTAAAGCTCGGACAGAAGGTGAAAATGGGCGAAGCGCTCGGCCGCTTGCTGCCGCGTTAGCCCTCACACTCGCCTTTCGGGTGTATTGCAGCAACAGTGAACACCACATTTCATATCAAAAAAAGCTCGCTGCCTGTGCGGAGAAATATCCGCCAGGCAGCGAGCTTTTGTCTGCTTACGCAGCTGCGAGCCACTGCAATGCTGCTGCTTTGTTCTACTGCTTTGCTCTGCATCCGTTCTGCATCCGTTCAGCCGCGCTGCCGCTGAACGTCCTCCCAGCATGCCGCAATTCGCCGCATGCCCTCCTTAATATCGGCTTCGGCCAAATGCGCGAAGCCGAACAGCGCAGCCGGAGCGCGTCGCTCCTCCGGCTGCCGCCATAGCCGCTCGCCGCGGTTCCAGCTGACGCCCTCCCGCTGGCAGCGCTCAAGCAGCCGCTCATAATCCGCGGCTGCCCCAAGCCACACGCCGTACTGATGCAAGCCTGCATCCGACGGCGTAAACCGGAACAAGCCCGCGAGCTGCTCCGCGGCTTGTTCCTTAAAGAGCTTGAGGCGCCGTCCGCAGGTGCGCCTCATCCGCCGCAAATGCCGAACATACTGCCCGCTCGCCATAAACACGGCGAGCGCCCGCTGCTCCGCAATTGAGCTCGGGCTCGGCTCAAGCAAATACTTCGCCCGGCGCAGCGGCTCCCGCAGCGCCTCCGGCGTAATGACATAGCCCAGCCGCAGGTCGGCGTACATCGTCTTGGAGAAGGTGCCGACGTACACGACCCGTCCCTCGTGGTCGAGCGTCTTGAGCGGCTCCGCCGGGCGACCGCCCCAGCGGAATTCGCTGTCATAATCGTCTTCGATGATGACAGCATTGCGCCGGGAAGCCCATCGCAGCAGCTCCAGCTTGCGCTCTGGAGCTAGCTGTGCCCCCGTCGGATACTGGCGCGTCGGCGTCACAAACAGCAGCTTCGCATCCCAGTCCTGCGGAATGATGCCATAATCATCAACCTCCGCATCCAAGATAATCCCGCCAGCGGCTGAAATCGCCTGCCTTATTCCGGGATAGCAAGGGTTTTCTGCCACTACTCGATCACCCGGCTCAATCAATAGCTGTGCAAGGAGGGCAATGCCATACATGGAGCCGCTCGTAATAAACAGCTTGTCTACGCTCGTAATCATGCTGCGCTCACGTCGAAGCTCGCTCGCAATCGCTTCGCGCAGCGGCAGGTGTCCTTCTATCGCTCCATAATCCTCATACTGGCGCTCAAGCAATCCTCTGACCTCTGCAAACATTGCCGTCTTCCATTCATTTTGCGGAAACAGCAGCGTATCTGCATAACCAACCTCAAACGCAATGAAATCCGACTCCTCCCGCACAGACCGTTTCGTATACCCTTTTATATGCGGCAATCGCTGCGCCCATGATGATAACGCAAGCGCACTGCCGCTCCCTTCTCGTCCATTCTCCGCTTTGGCAGCTGGCGGCTTGCTATAGGAAACGTAGGTGCCGCTTCCCCTCCCAGACCTGACAAAGCCTTCCGCATACAGCATATCGTACGCAGCATTCACCGAGCCCCGCGACATGCCATAGCTTGCCGCAAGCCTTCTACTGGAGGCAAGCCGCCTCCCATCCTCCAGCATTCCAGCGATAATACCTTCGCGCAGCGCCATAAACAGCGCATCCGCCTTGCGCCCCAGCTCCTCATAATACCGCTCATAAGCCGCGCGGCAGCGATCATCCATTTTTCACCCTCCAATGCTCTTGCCATTTCTATATATACCCCCGAGTTCCCTGCTATTCCGAAAGTGGTTCAATAAAATTACTCTAAAGTGGATCTTTTTATATGTCAATATTCCGTTTAAACTTGCAAATATCGAGCTGAATGCTTGGCATATCCTTACTCAGGTTACCGCAAACGTTACGAAAGGAGCAGTCCGCTATGCGCAGAAAAGAATTTGCAATCGGAAGTGAAGATGAACAAGAGGTTACCGCCTTTTTGGAGGAAATGAGCTATGGCTTTCTAGGAACAGCTCGAGCGGATAGCGCTCCTTCCATTACCCCGCTGAATTATATTTATTTGAATGGAAACATTTATTTTCACGGCAGCCGCGTAGGGGATAAAATGGCACTGCTAGGGGCAGATCCGCGCGTCACCTTCTGTGTGGCCAAGGAATATGCGATTATCCCTTCCCATTTTACCGATCCGCTGATGGCCTGTCCGGCTACCGCCTTTTTCAAATCGGTCATTATTGAGGGTACGGCATCGGTTGTCGAGGATTTGATGGAGAAGGGCGAGGCGCTGCAAGCACTAATGAATAAGCTTCAGCCAGAAGGCGGGCATTTGCCGATTGCCGGGGATGATCCCGCCTACAGGGGCAGACTCAAGGGAGTTGCCGTCGTAAAAATCGTGCCGCAGCAAATGAACGCGAAGTTCAAATTCGGCCAAAATGCCGACGAGCACAAACGCGAAGCTATTACAACGGGCCTGCTGGCGCGCGAACGAGAGCTCGATGCGGAGACGGTCGACCTCATGCGCCGTTACTGCCCGCACCATAAGGAGCAAGCTCATCCGGGCGACTAACCATACTCGATCCATTTGCAAATGTGACATTTATATATTTAGTCCGATACTTATATTTGCTTATATTTCAAAAAAAGCCGAGCGCCCTTCTACCCTTTGTTGTCGGGATTGAAGGCCGCTCCGGCTTTTTTAAGAACTGCTTATTTTTCCAGCTGCGCATTCATACGAGCTTCTTATCCTAACAAGCTGTCTAGCCTAACGAGTTTTTTACGACTAGCGAATTTCCGACGGACTCCGACCGGTATACTGCTTGAATTGGCGGCTGAAGAAAAAAATATCGCGGTAGCCCAAAGCGTCAGCCACCTCCGTCACATTCATGCCCGCATGCATCAGCAGATGCTGGGCGCGGTCAATGCGCGTGCTGATCATATAGGTCTGGACCGACATGCCGATCAGCTCCTTGAATTTCATCGAGAAATAACGCGGCGACAGCTGGGCGCGCATGGCAAGATCCTCCACCCGGTGGGCAATGCCGGGATTTTGCCGGACATAGTTGGCGACCTCGTGTATCGCCTCTGTGAGCTGATTGCTCGCTTTTTTCTCCACGGGCGTTTGCTTCGTCACTCGATCCTCCCGCAGCAGATGGATCATGAGCTGCTTCAGCACAAGGCGCGCTTCAATTTCCGCCGCATAGGTTTTGACCAAAAACAGCCGCACATAGCGTGACAGCATATATTCAAAATCTACCGTATCTAGCAGCTGACGGTACCTCTCCGGCACCAGCACCGGCTCTTCTGCCGTATCAAAGTGTATGTAAGTTAAAACCAGAGGCTTCTGCGGATTATGGGTCGCACTCGTATAGTCGCCTGGACGGAACAGGAAGCAGCTTCCTTTACCAACCGGATAATGAACGCCGCCCACCTCGACTTCCCCTTCACCGCTCCATACATAAAATAAATCAAAATTAGCCATCGGCTTTTCACGACGCTGCCATTTCCAGCCCGGCTCGCAAACGATCTTCGCGAAAGGCGGCAGCAATAAATATGCATCGGGCGATAAATGCAGCATAAAACCCTCCTGATACGTAAGCCTATGCCGTCATCATACACCAGCGCCAAACTTTAGCGCAACCCCGGCTGGCTGTCGTCACATTTTCCAAAAAAATTTGAATTTGAAATGGTTCTGATACGTTAAAAAATGATATAATAGCTCCCGATAAGTATGATCAGAAAATGAATTGATTTTTCGGAAGGATGGAATGAAGTTCATGAACCCACTTGCTCAGCAGTTGAATGAGACGCTCTCCGCAGAAAGTCCGAACGTCCATGCCATGTTGTCAGCTTTAGGAAAAGCCATTTATTTCCCGAAGGAAGGCATACTTAGCCAATCGGCAGAGGCGAAGGCGAAGGCGGGGACGTTTAATGCTACAATCGGCATTGCGATCGAAGACGGACAGCCGATGCACCTTAAGGTCATTCAGGATACACTGACTGCATACAACCCTAAAGATCTATATGAATATGCACCCCCTGCGGGCAAACCTGAGCTGCGCGCAGCTTGGCTTGAGAAAATGCTCAAAGAAAATCCTTCGCTGGAGGGCAAGCGTCTAAGCAATCCTATCGTCACAAACGCTTTAACGCATGGGCTGAGCATTGTTGCCGACCTGTTCGCAGAAGCGGGCGATACCGTTATTGTTCCAAATAAAAACTGGGAAAACTACGAGCTGACCTTCGGCATCCGCCGCGGTGCGGAAATTGTAGAATACCCTTTGCTTAATGATAGCAATATGTTTAACAGTGAGGGCTTGCGCGAAACACTGCTTGCCCAGAAGGACAAAGGCAAAGCCATCGTTCTGCTTAACTTTCCGAACAACCCGACTGGCTATACGCCAGGCCTCCAAGAAAGCGAAGAGATTGTAGCCGCTGTAAAGGACGCTGCGGATGCAGGCATTAATGTCGTCGTTGTAACCGACGACGCTTACTTTGGCTTATTTTTCGAGGATTCGGTTCACGAGTCGCTGTTCGGCAAATTTGCCGATCTGCATCCTCGCGTCTTAGCTGTCAAAGTTGATGGTGCGACGAAGGAGGATTATGTTTGGGGCTTCCGCGTCGGCTTTATTACGTATGCTGCTGCTTCGGGCGCCGTATTGAATGCGCTGGAGCAGAAGACGCTTGGCATTATTCGAGCTACGATTTCCAGCGGACCGCATCCTTCGCAAACGTTTGTGCTGAAGGCTTTGCAATCGCCTGATTTTGACGCGCAGAAAGCGGAGAAATACGATATTATGAAGGGTCGCGCCAATCGCGTCAAGGCGCTGCTTGATAGCGGCCGTTATGGCGATACGCTAGCCTATTACCCGTTCAACTCCGGCTATTTCATGTGTCTCAAGCTTAGCGGCGTGTCGGCTGAGGCTGTACGTGTTCGCCTGCTTGAGGAATACGGCATCGGAACGATTGCCCTTGGCGAGACCGATCTTCGCGTCGCCTTCTCCTGCATTGAGGAAGCAGACTTGGAGTCGCTTTACGACACGATTTATAAAGCCGTAACCGAACTGCTCGCTTAGTCATAATAGCCTTTCATTGCTTTCCCCTTGGATAGTAGCCGTGTATAATACGGTTACGGCCAAGGGGTTTATTTTGTTTTATAATAAAAGAAGACCAACTGAAATAGAGCTACGCTGCGTAAGGAGCTGAATAACGATGTACACGATCATGATAGTCGAGGACGATGCGAAGATCGCTGAGCTTCTGCGGGCGCATATTGAGAAATATGGCAACACAGCGGTTGTGACGACTGATTTTGCCCGCGTCATGGAGCAATTCGAGCGTGTAAAGCCGCATATTGTACTGATGGATATTAACCTGCCAAGCTTTGACGGCTTTTATTGGTGCCGGCAAATTCGCACCGCCTCCACCTGCCCGATTATTTTCATTTCCGCCCGCAGCGGCGAAATGGATACGGTGCGCGCCATCGAAAATGGCGGCGACGATTATTTGACCAAGCCCTTCCATTATGAGGTCGTCATGGCGAAAATCCGCAGCCAGCTAAGACGCGTTTACGGCGACTATGCCCAAGCCGCTGGGGAGCGCTTGGTCGAGCATGCCGGATTGATTTTGTATCCCGAGCGAATGGAGCTTCATCTATCCGGGCAATTTGTGGCTTTGACGAAAAAGGAAACCGTGCTTGTGGAGACGCTGCTCCAGCGCTGCCAAAGGCTCGTAAGCCGGGAAACGATTTTGGAGAAGCTGTGGGATGATTATACGTATGTCGATGACAATGCGCTTAGCGTCAATATAACGCGTGTTCGCAAAAAGCTGGCTGAGCTCGGTATTGAAGGAGCACTCGAAACGGTACGCGGCACAGGCTACCGCTTGAACGACAGCTGGACAACTGGCGAGCCGCAGAGCGAGCGCCGATGAAGCTTTTTTTACGGGATCAGCTTACACTTGTATTATTTATGCTCATCCAGCTCATCGTAGTGACCGCCGTATTCTGGCTGGATGGCTATAAAGATATGGTGATCGCCTCGTACGCCCTGCTGCTTGGCCTCTGCGTATTTATAGGCTTTCTGGCTTACCGTTATGTAACCCATCGCCGATTTTATGCGCTGCTCAGCAGCAAGCAGTCAGGTCTTGAGGAGTCAATCCAGCAGCTTGAGTCCGCCCCCCTCCCTGCGGCGCTCGCCGAGCTGCTGCAGCTTCAATATCGCCACTACCAGAAGCGGATGATTGAAGGAGAGCGCAAGCAGCAAAATCATCTGACCTTTATGAATCAGTGGGTGCATCAGATGAAAACGCCGCTTTCCGTGCTGGAGCTTATGCTGTCGGAGGAGTTGGATGAACGCAACAACAGCATGCGGGAAGAAACGGATCGCATTCGCAAAGGTCTCGATATGGTTCTGTACGTCGCCCGGCTGGAAACGTTCGAGCAGGATTTTCAGGTGGAGAAAATTCAATTGCGAGAGCTTGCCAACGCGGTGATTTTGGAAAACAGACGGCTGTTTATTCGCAGCTTCGTGTACCCGGATATGCAAATCGAGGAACAGCTAGTCGTGGAGACGGACGGCAAATGGTTGAGGTTTATTGTGCAGCAGCTGATCGCCAATGCCGTCAATTATTCAGCAGGCAGCGGTGCGAAAATAACCATTAGCGGCTACCGAAGCGAGCGTTCGGTCATCCTTGAGGTGAAGGATGATGGGGTCGGCATTCCTCCCTCTGATTTGAGCCGTATTTTCAACGCCTTTTTCACCGGGGAAAATGGGCGGGCGTACAAGGAATCGACGGGCATGGGCCTGTACATCGTCCGAACCGTGCTCGATAAAATGAATCATGAGATCGAGGTTGAATCTAAAGTAGGAGCTGGCAGCGGCACGACGATGCGAATTATTTTTCCCTTTGCCGCTGTTCAATCCGTTGATCGACATCCTAAATAATCGCGCTTTAAACGATTACGCGCACAAGAAAGGAACAAGCAGACAGCCCTTAGGAGGCAATCTGCTTGTTTTTCTTAATTATAAGCCCTCCACGACAATCGTTTTTCCAGTAGAGTTTTCCCATCTTATTTTTTTCAACGGTTTGTACATCTCCGAATGATAAAAGGCCTCAATGCTTTGCTTGTTAGGAAACTCCAATATGACAATTCTCTTCGGCTGCCAGTCTCCTTCCATCGTCGTTACATTGCTATCATGAACGATCGGGCGGCCCCCGAAGTGTGCAATGACATCAAAAATCTGATCCTCGTAGCTCTTGAAATTTACCGGGTTGAAAATATCAATATCGATCACGAGATATGCGCTCAAGCGGACAGCTCCTTTCGTTAATGAGGAAGACCTGCTGCACCTTCCTTGCGATCATTATACGAACTAGAGAGGAGAAATGCTCTCGCCTCCGCTAGTGATGCGCTCAAACGGGCAGCGTTATCTTACAAAGCTGTAAGGTAAATGAAAGCTGCGTATATAGGAGCAGACGCGGATGAGGGGTATACTGGGTTTATCAACAAACAAGCAAGGGGAGATCAAATTGGAATTGCTATATGCACGAAATCTGAACAAAATTTATCCCGGCAAAGTAACCTATAAAGCGCTGACCAATATCGACTTAACGATTCAGCAAGGGGAATTTGTCGGCATTATGGGCCCTTCAGGCAGCGGCAAAACAACACTGCTCAACATGGTATCGACAATCGACAAGCCAACCTCAGGCGAGCTGCGTATTGCTGGTCAAAGCCCGTATGAGCTGTCACGGGAAAAGCTTGCTTTTTTCCGCCGGCGGGAGCTGGGCTTCGTCTTTCAATCGTTTAATTTGCTCGATACGCTGACGGTCAGCGAAAATATTATGCTGCCGCTCACGCTCGACGGCACGAACATCGTGGAAATGAAGCTGAGGGCCGCCTCCATTATGGAAAAGCTCGGCATTGCTGAGCTGGCGGGCAAGCGAACGTATGAAATATCCGGCGGCCAAGCGCAGCGTACAGCCATTGCCAGGGCACTCATCCATCACCCGAAGCTGCTGCTGGCCGACGAGCCGACAGGAAACCTCGATTCAAAATCAGCACGTGATGTGATGGAGCTGATGAGTAAGCTGAGTAGTGAGGATAACACGACAATGATGCTCGTTACCCATGACGCTATGGCGGCGAGCTACTGTCACCGGGTTATCTTTATTAAAGATGGGCAGTTTTACAGTGAAGTGAATTGCGGCGACAACCGGGCAGCTTTTTATCAGAAAATTATTAATGTGCTTGCTCTGCTTGGGGGGACTGAAAATGAATTTCCGACAGTTCGCGTTTAATAATGTACTGCGCCGCAAGCGGACGTATGCCGCACATTTTATGAGCAGCTCGTTCGCGGTCATGATTTTTTTCATTTATTCAGTGCTGCTTTATCATCCAGATTTGCAGGGGGAAATCGCCGCTAGCAGTCCGACAGCCTCTCTGCTGGGTACGATGGGGCTGAAAATTTCCCAGTATTTAATCGTTATTTTTTCATTTCTGTTTTTGATGTATTCCGCCGGCGCCTTCCTGAAGGCGCGCAAACGTGAATTCGGCATTTTGATGCTGCTCGGGATGTCTGACAAGCAATACCGCAAATTAATTTTTGTAGAAAATATGATCATTGGCCTCATCTCCACCGTTTTTGGAATCGGCTTTGGCATTTTGTTCACCAAGCTATTTTTGCTCATAACCGAACGGCTGCTGATGCTGCAACAAGGACTCGCATTCCTCGTTCCTATACAGAGCGTGATCATTACGGCAGGCGCTTTTTTGATCGTATTTCTGCTTCTGTCTATACTCGCGTCGCGCCTTGGGAGAAAATCTCAGCTGCTTGAGCTGATTCGTTCGGACGAGAAGCCGAAGAAGGAGCCGAAGGCTTCTGTACTGCTTTCTCTGCTCGCTGCTGTTCTTCTGCTTGCTGGCTATAGTATGGTCTTCTATTTTGTAATAGGTCGCGCCTTCTCACTAGCATTGCTCGCAGCCGCCATTGGCTGTGTCATATTAGGGACTTATTTTCTTTTTACACAGCTCAGTGTCTATATCATTCGTGCGCTGCGTGGACGGGAAACTTTATTGCTGCGTAAAATCAATTTGCTAACGCTCTCCGATCTCGCTTACCGAATGAGAGACAATGCCAATATGTTTTTCATGGTGGCAACGGTAACAGCGGTCGCTTTGTGCGGCATGGGAACTTGCCTTGCGATCGGCGATCCGAATTTGTCGGAAAAAGACAACCCCTACGCTTTTATTTATGAATCCTTTGGCGGCGATAGCGAATCTTTGGCGCAAAGTGAATTACAAACGCAGCAGCACCTTACGCTATTGGAGCATAAACTATCAGAGGGCGGCTTTACTTACACGAAAGGCGCTTCACACCTAAAATACACAGAAGATTGGCTGTCGGTCATGAGCCTGTCCGAATACAATCAGCTTGCCATTGCACTCGGCTTCACCGCCGAGACGCTTCATGGACCTAGTGAAGCATTTATTGCCTCTGGCAAAGTATCACGTGCCCAGCATGTGACAGCATTTGAGCCCGTTGTCGATTTGGGCAGCGTCGCGCCAAGCGAAAAGCAGCGGAAGCTTACTATCGTAAAGAGACTTCCTTCTTTCGTGTTAAATAACTACAATGATGTTTACGTCGTAACGGATGATATTTTCCAAGCGATGAACCGCATGAAAGATGACACGAACCAGGTGACCTATTATTATGTTATTCCCAATTGGATCGACACGATCGGCGTGGCGCAAAGCATTATGAAGGAAATCCCACAGGACACGCAGGGCCATTATCATATACGGTCACTCGTGCTTGAATGGTATGAATTCAAGCAGCTTAACGGGCTATTGCTTATTATTAGCGTGCTTGTGGGCGGGGTCTTTTTCACCTATGCTGTCAGCTTTATTTACTTTAGGCTGTATGCCGATTTGGAGCGGGATGAGAAGCAATACCAGATGATTAGCAAAATCGGCCTCAGCGGCAAGGAGCTGAATCGGCTCGTTACAAGGCAGCTGCTCATTATGTTTTTCCTGCCCTTTGCGATTGCGCTTGTGCATGGCATCGTCGCCTTTATAAATATTGCGCTGCTGCTCGATATCTCAATGCTGAATGCAGCGTTCATGATCTATATTAGCTTCCTCCTCCTTCAGCTCGCCTATTTCCTCATGATTCGCTGGCGGTATTTGCGCCATATGCATCTCAAGCTGGCATAACGAGGAGGATGCTTCGAAGGTTGGCAGAGCTGGAAGCTGGGACTGAGCCAAATCAAGCATTATATAGCCAAACGTCCAGCTCCACCTGTTTCGGTGGAGCTGGACGTTTGAATCGATTTTTCACCTAAATAGCTATGCCTCATCTGTAATAGACAGCCACCTTGGCAGGTGAGGTGATCTAATCCTCTTCCGCATCAGAAGCAAAAGCGCGGCGCAGTCTGAGCGGGCGTATCGCAAGCAAATAGACGAGCACCGCAATCGGTGCTGCCGCTGCAGCAAGCAGGCAATTGGCACGCAGCAGCATAATGGAAGCAGGAAGCCACATAAGCAGGGCAATTATGAGCATCGTCCAGCGGTCCAGCCTAATAAGACTTTCCAACCTTTGTGCGTCAGGAAGCGGATAAACATGACGCCATACCGTATAACGATGCGTATGGCGAAGCCCGCCAAGCTGAGCCCCAACTATGAGCATAAATCCAGCATAGGCACAGGCAGCACCCCAGCCGGACAACCAGACCGCATCCGCCATCCAATAGACAATAAGCGCGAACAAGGCGAGCAGCCTTAACAAAATGCCTCCCATTTCCATTCGCAGCATGGAAGCCGCATATAAATAATCGTAAGTCAGGCGGCGGCGATAGGGTATACAATTCATGACCCAGGAAAGATATTTGCGGCCGGCTGCTTGCGATGGCATCGTAGGCACATCAATAAATAAACCGAAAAAGACATAATACCTTCTTCTTGTCGCTGCCTCTTCCTTAATGAGCCGCTCCCATGGGATTACGAATCGGCTCGGGAGCCTGTACAGCAGGGCGAACAGCAGAATGAGTAATATTATAAAGCCTCCCGCATACAGCGGTACACGGGTCAGCATCCCCGCCCAAGCAAGCGCCGTCGCTGCCCAGCGAGCCACTCGAAATAGCATTCTCATGCCGTCCCAAGCTAGCTGCCGTTCCCGCCATGCAGCAGCTGTATTTGCTATACGCAGCACAGCCGCCGCCAAAACCAGCTGCCACATATCCGCTGGGCCGGTGCCCTGCGTGTATATAGGCCAATATGCAAGCAGCACGAAGGCGCATAAAGCGACCAAAGCTATTAGACTTCGCTTAAAGGAAAGTCCCCAATAACGGCGCATCGCTGATTCCTGCGGCATATGGAAGACGATATCTGCCGCCTTCAGAAAGGTGCGAAACGGGCTCCAGCAAAGCACGGGAACCAGTGCCACTATGCCAACCAACGCGGTCGGAAAATCAGCCGGCACGTCACGAATCAGCTTAAAATAGCTAAGCACCCCGGTAATGACAAACAGCGAAAGAAACAGCGGGAATCCACTTTGTCCCATATAGCGCAAATACGGCAGCGTTTCCTCTCGGAAGCTTCGGGCACGCTTTTTCCATAGCTTCTGCATGGCTTGTTCCTTCAATTGCTGCTCTTGATTGACTGCTTGTGATTTAGCCATCATAGCTTGTCTCCAGCAACGAGCTTATAAAACGCATCCTCCAGCGTTCCGCCGCGCACTGCCATGCCCGCCGCTTCGCATACATCCGCAAGCGTTCCGCTGGCAACGATGCGTCCATGATGCATCACAATAAACTTGTCGCAATAAGCTTGGGCCGTAGCCAAAATATGCGAGCTCATCAAAATAGCCGAGCCATTCTGCTTTACTTCCACAAGCCGTTCCAGCAAGGAGCGAATGCCTAGCGGGTCCAGCCCGAGAAACGGCTCGTCAATGATGTATAATGGCGGCTCTGACAGCAGCGCGTTCATGATCATGACCTTCTGCTTCATCCCTTTAGATAGATGGGCGGCAAAGGCTCCTTTTTTCGCATTCATCTGGAACTCGTTCAATAAATCCATTCGCTTCTTTTCATATTCCTGCACAGAAACCCCATAGGCCATTCCCGTCAGACGCAAATGCTCCTCAACGGTAAGCTCGTCGAATAGCACCGGGTTTTCGGGCACATAGGCAAAAGCGGAGCGGTAGCGATCCGGATCTTCCTCCAGCTTGACGCCGCCAACCTTAACCTCTCCCTGATGCGGCTTCATCAAGCCGAGAATATGCTTAATTGTCGTACTTTTGCCTGCCCCATTGAGGCCAATTAAGCCGACCATTTCGCCTGGACGCAGTTGAAACGATACATGATGCAGGACAGGTCGACGCGGACTATATCCTCCTGTCAAATCGGCAACTTCCAATACAGGCTCTATCATCATTCATTCACCTTCATACTATAAAATTAATATCGCTTCTTCAGCATACCGAATTCGAAAGCAAAATTCAAAATTTCCCATCCTTGGTCGCTATGCAGACCCTTGCTTATGATCAAGGTGAAACGGCTGCTCTCCGTCCTTTGGCGGAGCGGCGCGTATCATTCCGAGAAATATAGAGAAAGGATAACGAAATGATATACTTTCCTATATTTCAAAAAGCCCCTGTTCCGCAATGGCTGAAGCTAAAATGGCTAGCGCGGCGCCAAGGAAAAAGGACTGGGCACCCGCTTGCCTCTTCATACCGATTTTCTGGAAAAGGGGCTTGAATTATAAACTTGTTCTTACTTAGGAAGCTTACTCCTTCGTATCGCCCGACTCGCGCTTTGCTTTCAGCCATTTCGGAGCGCCTTTATCCTTGCTCTTCTTCTGGCGCTCCTGCTTGGACAGCACCTTCGCCTTCGGTTTCGCTGGAACAGCCGCTTTCAATGGCTCATTAGCAGAGGAGGCAGCGCTTCCCGTTGTCCTCCCCCGCATTGCACCGTCTGCTGGCGCATCATTCCTGCGGCTGCCCGGTTGAACTTCGTTCCGGCGCCTCTCGCCTTGAGGAGCTTGCCCATCTGCACCTTGTCTGAACGCTCCGCGCTGCCTCTCGCCTCGCGCTCCATCACCTTGCGCTAAGTCGCTGCCTGATGACTGACGACTCTTCGGGGCTCCCGTATATTCAGGACGTTTGAACGAGGACTTATCGTTCCGCGCCTCCTCTGGCGTAACCAGCTTTCCTCTAAGCATCGCCTTCTCAGGAAGATCAATGCCTAGCTGCTTTCGGAACTTGTCCATTATAAAATGCTCCTGCGGCGTAACAATGGAAATAACGGTTCCCGTGCGGCCCATGCGGCCCGTCCGGCCCGCCCGATGCACATAATGGTCGGCATCAAGCGCTGGCTCCAGATTGATGACAAGCGGCAAGCCTTCAATATCGAGTCCCCTCGCGGCAACGTCTGTCGCAAGCAATAGCTGGCATGTGCCTTCACGAAAGCGTGCAAGCGTAGCAGAACGCCGCTGCTTGTCAGCATCACCATATAGCGCCTCTACCGTAAAGCCCTCATAGCTGAGCTTCGCTTCCCAGTTTGAAATCGTGTCCGTTTCATTCAAAAACAGCAGCGCCGATTTTGGCTTCAGCATGCGAATGATGCGACGTGCGATATCCGGCTTGTCCCGTTTGTCGCATACGAAATAATAATTCGTAATCGTCTCCGACACGCGATGCTCCGGCGCAACCTGTATGCGGTGCGGCTCCTTCATCCAGCGACCTTCAAAACGGGCCATCTGCTCTGGATAAGTCGCCGAGAAAAAAGCAATTTGGCGATTTTGTCCCATCGCAAAAAGAATCGTCTCCACTTCGCGAGTCGAGCTCAGTTGGAACACTTGATCCACTTCATCAACGACGACCTGATTGACGGCATGCAGCTTGATTTTGCGCAGCTTAAGCAGCTCGTGAATACGTCCCGGCGTACCGATGACTAGTTGCGGATGCAGCTTAAGCTTCTCTACTTGGCGCTTCAGCGCTGCGCCGCCAATTAGCTGCTGCACACGGAGGCCCAGCGGCTTCGCATAAAATTCAGCTACCCGTACAATCTGCATAGCCAGCTCCTGCGTAGGAGCTATGACGACGCCTTGAATTTCTTTCGACGACGCATTCAGCTTCTGTAGCAAAGGCAGCAAATACGCCAGCGTCTTGCCTGTTCCCGTCTGCGAACGTGCGGAAACGTCCTGCCCACTGAGCAATACCGGAATGGCCTCTGCTTGCACCGCAGTAGGCTCCTGAATACCCTCTTCAACCAGCGCTTCCGCCAGCTGCTCATTTAAACCTAAATCCAACCAATTTTGCTTACTCATGTTCGAGTCCTCTCTTGTTCAAAACACTATTTTCGATCCAGCATGCCGCCGAACAATCGGTCAATCAGGCGCGGAAAAAGCTGATAAAGCTTAATGCCAAGCGCCGCCGATCTCGGCAAATTAATTTCTGCCTTCCTGCGCTCAATTAGCCGCACAATGGCTTTAACTACATAGTCAGGCTTCATCATAAAGAAGCTGACATTTTTCACATAGTTGCCTGACGGATCTGCCAGCGAGAAAAACGGCGTGTCAATCGGACCGGGATTAACCGCCGATACGACAATCCCTTTGCCCCGCAGCTCCATCCGCAGCGAATTGGTAAAGCCGAGCACCGCATGCTTCGTTGCCGTGTAGGCCGTTGACTTGGCTGAGCCGATCTTGCCTGCAAGTGAGGCAATATTGACGATATGCCCGCTGCCTTGGGAAAGCATATATGGCAGCACTGCCTTCGTGCAGCGAACGATCCCCATATAATTCGTATCCATCATCTGGTCAAATTTTTCGACCGGCATCGTCTCAAAATATTCAAACTGCCCGTAACCCGCATTATTAATCAATATATCGAGACGCCCATGCTTTTGCACGGCAGCCTGAATGACCTGCTGAACATCTTCCATGCTCGTTACATCCATCTGAAAATAGGAGCTATTGCCGCCGATTTCTGCCACATATGCCTTCAGCTTCTCCACATTTCGTCCAGTCAGCACCACAATAGCGCCGCGCATCGCAAGCTGCTTTGCAGCAAGTGCTCCGATCCCGCTGGAAGCGCCGGAAATAAGCACAACTTTGCCATTTAACATCCGTCATCACCTAAAGCTAATTCTACTTGATCAGGGCATTTTAAGCAAAGAAACCTTTGTAAAACATTGCTTAGAAATAGGCATCCAGCTCTTATAAATGCAAAAAAACTCCCTAAGGAGTTTTTCGCCGATACGATTACGATGCTACAAGCACCTGAATATCCAGTTCACCAATTCCCTCCATAATGAGTGGAACGGTTAATGCTTGCTGCGCTTTAAAGCCAGCAGCTGCTGCAGACTGAACGACCTTCGGCGGTGTAATATCTACACGAACGCCTTGATTCGATAGCATCGTGCTCGCATTTCCGCTAATCATGTTGCCAAGCTCAGAAATGGCGCTTTTGCCCATTTCGTCAATTTCAGAAATCGAAAAGCCACCCATCATAGCCGAAATCATCTTCATCGCCACCGATTCGCTTAGTCCAAAAACGATATCAGCGTTCATTTGTCCGTTCAGGCCAATTTGTATCCAAATGTAATTCTCAACGAACTTAACATCCTTCAAGCCTAATTGCCCAGTTGACGGCTTTATCTGTATGACCTGCTCAATTACACTTTTTGCCGCTTCCAGAAACGGGTTAATATACTCAGCCTTCATAACGGGAAAACGCTCCTTTTCGACAAAGATCGCGATTTTTTATTATCCTCATTATACTTTTAAAAATAGGACAAGTATACTATTTTTATCATTTTTGAATCTTAAGACCTATGAGTTTATATTCATTTTCAAATGCTATATAAGGAAATTTGGATATTTTTTTCAAGCTGTACCTTTTGAGCTATGCTGCATTCAGCCATAAAGTACTAGATGAATACGCTATCACAAAGACCAAGATTATATAGCTTGAGCCGGGTTTGCTTGAGCTTTCCGGTAGCGGATTCTAAGCAGCCTCAGCCGTTCATACAGCATATCCACCTGCTCATGCTTCACGCCCTCCGCTCCATATACTTGCTGTAGCACGGGCTTCAAGTAGCGGTCGCCCGCCTGCTCGAACGTTTCCCACACAAGCTGCTGCTCGGATTCCGGCATTTGCAGCAGCTCACGGGCAATAAGCGGCTCAACATCATAACCTTCCATTTCAAGCTGCTCAATTCTGTCCATGACCTCCCGGCGCGACAGATCAAGGTCGGCTCCTAGCTTCTCCAGCGTTTCCTCACTGTTCAAACTGCTGAGTATTCGCTTTTTCTGCAGCTGCTTGTCCATCTCGCTTTTGAATTTTATTTCCTTCTGCTTATACAGCCACCTCGTAAAATCATTCTTGTCCAGCAGCTGCTCTACCCAGTCAAGCGGAAAGCCTGTCTCGCGGCCATGCTTCTCTGTAATCGCTAAAATTTCAGCTCCATAGCGATTTTGCTTACTCTCTCCCCAGCCGGGTATTTGCAGCAGTTCTTCGGCTGTGTGCGGTACAAACGTACTGAACATCCACAGCATCCGATTCGTTGCAATGAGGTAAGCCGACCTCTTCTCTCCTCCTGCTTTCGCCCTGCGCCAATCTCTTAATTGTTCAAAAAGGTCTTGATCTGCGTTCAGTTCGCCATAACATTGCACCATAGCCTGCAAGCTGCCCATTCCCGAATGGCGCCGCCCTTCCAGCATAGATTCAATGACCGGCGTAAAGCCATCTCCCATTCGTACCGCCACGCCATGACGAAAGGCGAGCAGCATGTCCTCCCAGGAAACGCCTTCATACCACACATCAGGCGCGGTTGCCGTATGCTCGCCATCGACCCATAGCACCGACCAAATGCCCTCCTGTTCACAAATCGACAATTGGGCAGTTTGTACGCCCTCCTCCATCGAGGATTTTTCAAATGTGTTCAAAAAGAAAATTTGCATCTTTCATCTCTCCCTGGCTGCTCCAATTTCAAATAAAAGGACATAAAAAAAGCACCTCCCCATAGCTCATCCAGAGCGATAGAGAGGTGCTTCCTCACGTTCAAATATTCGATTAGCAGTATATTATCATATGCTTTTCAATCTGACAAGCTTTTAAATACGGATTAACCAGCAGTTGCTTTATAAGCTGCATGATGCCCTGCGAACAGGGAACAATGAAAACGCAAGTATTGCAAATGCAAAATGGAAGGAGGAAGGATGATCCACATGGATGGCTTCACCGAAGAGGACCGCAAGCGTTCAACCGACGTCTCAACCGTAGAATCACAGCGAAATGATCTGGTGCCGGAGGAGTTTCCAGAAGGGCCTTACGCAGCGGAGAGACCCGGTATCCCGCTTGGCAAAAGCTCGCCATGGCGCACAGATCAGCGCCCTAACAACCGTTTCAGCTATGAAAATCGCGCTCTGCATGCAGATTTGAAGCGCGACTATCCCGGAGCAGATGATGAATTTGTGCTCTCCACCGAATCAGAAGAAAAGGAGCAAAGCTAGAAAGGCTAGTTTTGCTCAAGCCCACTCAATGAATTTACCGCACAAATGCCTGCTCGTCAGGTATGAAAAAAAGGTTCAGCGAGACCTGGTCTCGTTGAACCCTTTTGACCATTGCCGCCTCGAGGCAGGCCGTATTTTTCACGTCATGCTGCTGCCATGTTGCGCTCTCTTCCGATCAATCAAACCGCTTCAAGCAGCCCTTACCATTTTGGCAAGGAGCTGAATACAAGCGCATTGCTGAGCTCGCGTCCGGCAGGCGTAATTTGCTTGCCATTCGCATATAAGCCGGAGGATGCGCCGCCATCCAAATTCATTGCCTGCTTAGCTCCCAGGCTGACCATTATTTGTCCCCATTGCTTTATGGTCGCAGCCGGAACCGTTACTAGCAAAATCGAACCATCGTTCATTATCGCAATTCCGCTTCGTGCGCCAGAGTCGGTTAAAATTTTCGGGCTGACAAAACCTTCGTTCGCTGGATCAACCGCCAGCTTGCCGTCCTTTACTAGGCGCGGGCCTGCACCAATTGCGGTATGCACCTCGCTCCAGTCAATCGCTTTGCCGGAAACATCGTTATAGCTGACGGTATAGTCAACATAACTGCCTTTTTGGAAGCGGCTCGCCAAATACTCCTCCTCCCCTGTAAAGAAGAGAACATACCCGTCCTTCGGAATATCGACATTCGTATTTTTGCTAACCTTCGTTACGATGCCCTTGCTGACCGTTACAGCCGAGCCTGTGCTCATGCCGATTTTGCTGCCGCGCTTCGGCGTATACATAATGGCAGCAGTTCTGCCTGGAGTAGGTGTCCGATTAACGAAATATACATACCAGCTTTGTGAGGATTTCCCGGGGCTGCTTACTTTGCCACTCATCTTCACCTGCAGCGTATCCATAAGAGCCGAGCCATCCCATTGAAAGCCAATGCTCGTTCCTGTATTTCCAATATGCTCGACAACGCCGTCGCTAATAATATTGCCATAAGGCTCAGGAATGCCGCCATACGATTCAAAATAAGTGCCATTAATGGCCGCAGCCGCATTGTACAAGGAAGCGATGCCGGATAAGCCCTGCGTCAAACCAACGGTTCTTCCAGACAGACCCGCTGTTACAGGCATCCCTTTCGGAATTGCCACGGTTTGAACCGTGAAGGAGCGCCCTCCAGCAGACACGCGCTTCGAAGCTGCCACCGCTTTGTATGAAGTTGATGCCGCGCGGATCGTTACAGGCAGCTCAAGCTTGCCCTTATACGAAGCGGACGTCACAAGAACGCGAATTTTTGTCTTCCCGGCAGCGACAGGAATAATAACGCCATCGCTGTTCACGCGCGCTACCGCGCCATTGCCTGATTCATATCGCAATGCCACCTGCTCTGATAGCTTCAGCTTTGCGAGCAGCGGCAGCCTTTCATTAAGAGCGACCGTTACGGCTGAGGCCGGATACGTAATCGTGACATTTTTGACAGTTGACTGTGCTTCAGCTGCATACGCCGAGCCTCCAAAATGGTAGGCCGTTTCTCCGCCTGCTGAGCTTAGCAGCAGTAAGGAAGCACCTCCGATTAAGGCTATGCGCTGCATCCTTTTTTTCCATGATGACTGGGTTAATGATTTCATTGTTGTTTCTAGTCCTCCCTAGCTATGTCCAAAATTAGGCTCTTATACCTATTTCGGCAGAACTAGGCAACAATTGAACCATTTGTTCAGCTTTGTCTATTCCTTTTTAAATAAACAGCTCGCTTTCCTCGTCATTTCGAATGAACGCGGTGTATGCTCCGATATTCTCCAGGAGGAATTTCTTGAATTTTTTTGAATGCTCTATAGAATGAAATGACGTTCTGATAACCAATTTGCTCTGCAATGGATTGAATCGGTTCATCTGTCTCCGATAATAATCGTTTTGCATATTCAAGCCTGACTCTCAGAACGTAATCAATGAATTTCTCCCCTAGTTCTTCCTTAAAAAGCTGGCTTAATGAACTGGGCTGAAGTTTAAGATAGGCGCTAACACCCGAAAGAGAGAGAAGCGGGTCGGCGAAATTCATATCAATATAGCTTTTGGCTTGGAAGGCGATAACATGATGTCTTCTAGTCTGACGATCTTGCTCCGCACTAGCTTCAAATGCCAGCATCGTACTCATTAGCTCTTTCTCAAGCTCATCCAACGTTTCTGACTGAGCCCAGAGCTCTGTAAACTTATAACGAAATTCATTCCTCCATAGCTGTTGAATTCCCGGATTCAATACGTTGATTTCTTTCTCCATTTGCATAACAAAGCTTTTCACGAACGCAAGCATCTCATGTTTATCAAATCTCATCTCTCTCAGCTGCTTGAACAGTTGTGTCAGTTTTTTATTACAATCGCTCTCATTTTTGCGGAACGAGTGTACAATATTTTCTATAGCTTGCAAATAGGCGTACTTGTCCAGACTGATTTTTCCTGAGCTTACCCGATTATCTATCAACGTATTCGTACCAAAAACAGGCTTTAAAGAAACATTCTCCTTCGCATTGCGATACGATTCCGCGATTGTCTCGATGCTGTCTGAATCCGCTCCAATCCCTATCGTTACCGTCAACTCCAGATTGTGCAAAATCCAGGATTGAAATTCACTCGCAAGCTCTATAGCTGGTTTCGCAGCTAATAATTCTGATTTGCATTGATGAACAACAAACGCGATACGATTAGGCTCCATCCATGCATGCCAAACAAAAATTTTACATTGCTGTCCTAAATCGTGAAATGCGTTTTCTATTATAAATTTGAGTAATTGCTGATCTCTTGCATTATACTTTTCCGTGAAGCGTGAATAGTAATCTATTTCAACGATGATGACACTGAGGCGATCGAATTGATACGGCATATTAAGAGCGGTCATTTGGGTCTCGAACTGCTTATCTGTCAAAACCTGCTGTGCTGACAGCAAATCATAAAATAGACGTTGCTGGCGAAGCAGGCTATATTCCTTAAACAAGCTTTCATAATCTAGGGACTTCTTAAGATGCTGATCCAATGACGTTTCAATGAACGTAGATTCATTATTCGCTTTTGTAATGCCTGCCTCCTCACTTTGTCTAATAGAGTCTTGCCCTAGCTTATTAAGGATGGATTGTACCGATTGATAGCGAATATGTTTTATAAGAGTAAATCCAACAAAAATCATTAACATACTAAAGACGACTATCAACATCCATCTTCCTGAAAAAAAAGATAGATTTGTGTCATTATCGTCAACCTCCCTACTCGAATAGAGCTTCCAATCTGTCTGCTTGGAATTAACAATACTCGCAGAGTCAGCTAACTCCTTCTTCGACATGGCCAGATTTAAATTTATATTCCCTATTAATTCCAGCGAATTTGAATGGTTAAAATTGGATGATTGAAGGGAGTGTGCGCCTGCATCGGATAGGCTTCGCTGTTCAGCCTCATAGGCTTGATTAACACCAATATTTTCATTCTCAGAATTTTGATGCGACATACCGAAAAAGATGAATATAAAGGGAATAACTGCTATAAATAATATAAAAATAAATAATGATGTCGATTGATAATAATTATTCATCCTCATTACAGCATACACCTCCATTATTCGGGCAGTCTAGCCTGATCTCTTTACCAATTATACATAATATGAAAAAAAAAGATAAGATGGGCATCTATAGTTTACGCTTAGTAAACTATAGATGATTTTCGGTTATTAGATGCAGCCTATTAGCGTTCCTATCATGAGTTTTTTCGTTTGCCTGAATCGGATAACGAAGCTGATTCCAACAAAAAAACGCCCCATAAAAATGGGACGTAAGACAAAACTCAATAAGGTTCTATCCAGCTTGTATTCATCACGGCAGCTACGCGATCCCGATTTGGCGAAACGCCGTAATATCTTTTGTAAATAGAGCCAAATTGGGAACTGGATACATAGCCTATGGAGTGAGCAATTTCTTTCATTTTCATATTCGTGCTTCGCACAAACACACTAGCCTTTCTCATGCGAATCTGCTGTAAATGCTGCATCGGGGATACTTGATACACTTTCGTATATACGCTGCTCAAATAAACGGGATGACAGCCTACTAATTTCGAAAGGTCGTGAAGCGTAAGCGGCTTCTCATAATGAAGCAGCATATAGCGATATACAAAGCTTATTCGTTTGTCGATCTGTTCAGAAGACCTTCGGGCTGATTCCATTGCGCATCCTTTTTCCGAATTTGACTGGAGGAATAATTGAAGATACCGCTCTAATAGATGGATGTCCTGTTCAGTCTGAACCGGATTTTTCAATAGCTGCTGTGCTAATTCCCGATCAGCGGGTTTAATGATTGAAATGGAACACTCCGCTTTCTCGTCTGAGGCATCATCTTCTATATTGTAGACAATCCCTTTATAGCTAATCACAGGATCATGCTGCGGCGCGATGCACAGTGGCCCGGTAGCAAGCACAATCTCCTCTCTCTCCAAAGGAATGGATCGCTTCTCCTGCATAAGCTCCATCGAATTAAGCGCTAGCAGCAGCATGATTTGATCCCCTTGGATTAGCTGCAATGGCCGTTGCGTCTTCCTGTTCATCATAATCGACTGTTGAGATATTAAGGAATAGAATCGAAACTTCAACATAACCTCATTCCCCCGTCTCTCCGCCAAATCCCGATTATTCAGGCAGCTTCAAGATTTGTGAAACAGTTGCTTCTAAAGAAGCAGTTGCCTCATTTTCAATAATTAGATCGGGCTGCGATGGCTCCTCAAAATCCATATCCATCCCAACAACCTCCTGTACCTGCCCGTTCAAAGCCCCAGTATACAACTCCTTCTGATTACGAGTAATTAAGGTCGCTTTGGATACGCGCAGGTAGATTTCATAGTAATTCGAAATATTCGCCCTGTTCCAAGCACGGCAGGAATGGAACATAGAGATCGTCGCGCACACTACATCCAATCCTTGCAAAGCCAGCATTCTGCACAATCTTGCATTACGCATGGCGCTTGTATGTCGGTCGGCTGTAGAGTAGCCAAGATCATGACCAAAAGCCTCTCTTAGCATATCGCCGTCAAGAAAAACAACCGCATCGCTTTGTTCCTTCAAACGAGTATATACTTGCTTACCTATTGTGGTTTTTCCTGACCCTGCCAGTCCTGTAATCCAATAAACGCGGCCCGATTTGTTCAATTTGTTTCCTCCACGGCTCTATTTAAGTATTCCAGCAGCTGCATGAGAAGCTCCCTTTCTTTCATGCAAGCATCCAAGTAAGGTCGTATGGACAAAGCATAAGCTTGTGCATCCTGCCGACCTGACTTGACATAGTATTGAACGACTTTCGTTCGGATTAACGTCCAGTTGTCATGCAGATCAGTAAAACCCTTTTGCAATTCCTCATAGTCATTTGAACCAATCACACCTTGATTTTGCAATAAGTCAACAAGCATCAGATTACGTTTCTGATAAAATAACGAGAAAGACAGTCGGTGACTCATATTGGAGTGCATAGCATTGGAAGAGAGTGCAATCTCAGCAAACTGGTCTCGGAAGTACGCCAATACATCTAGCCCTCTCATTGTTGTCTTTTCCTCCGACACTACAGATTCGCCGTAGAGTTGCTTAACTATATTTGACTGGATAATTTTGTAGGACGACTGCAGCTCTGGTCGTTCCTTAATGACGCGCAACCCCAATCCAAACAACTGATCTGCCGGAATTGAGTCGTAGGAAAGCTGGAAATCCTGATAGCTTAATTCATGGCTAACGATCTTTCCTGGCGGAACACAGTCCTCCACCATATAGAAGGTGGATAACTCGTCGCTATACCCATAGATCAAAACGGGATGAATTAATTCCGCTTTACGGCATTCGGGGCAGAAGGGAAAATGATAACGATTCAATCGCAGAATACAATACATCCCCTCCTGCAAGTAACGTTTGACGAGCTCAATAGCATCTGTATCTTTGTGGAGTGGCAAATCAACCTGCTGCATATATTCATCGTATAACGCGTTTGGCAAATTCCTTGTAATATAAGGAAATAATGTACCATTCTCTTGTTTATACTTATAAACGGCGTCGGTTATTACTTCACGCCTAGGAATCTCTATTTCATATTGTGATGTAATGAGAGGAACCAAGTGTTCGAATGCCGAATTCGTTGTCATTAAAATAGCAACAACATTATTCCAGTAGCAATCAATTCGATTCGTATTATAGGGTACAAAATCCAGTTTAAACACCGTCATTCCCTCCCTCTAGGGTTATAGCCTGTCTCCATACTTGCTCTCATAGAGCAGCAGGTCTGATTCGTGATCAACTTCTAACCATAGTCCGTGATAAGGAATTGCCTTAATGGCAACCCCCTGTTCGATCAATCCAGCTAGCAGAGTTGTCAAATCCATGCGCTCCACTAGGCTTTGATCCTGTATGGCGAGAAATTGCCGAATTTTCTGCCACCCCTTTGGCGAAATCCGAAGCAGCCCCATAAATTGCCCTTCAACCTCCTGAAGAGTGGCTGGCCTGCCGCCGATTTCAATAACCCTTCTGTCGCTTCCCAGTCTGAACGTTTCGGCATCGCTTAACGGATTATGGAATCGGGCTTCCCACAAGGGAAGCCAGTCGATATTATAAGGAATGACAATATCATCATCTTCATCTGCGTGCAGCATAAGCTCTATAGCATCAGGTGAATAGACGATATCGGTATAGCTAACAATGCAAGGCTCGCGCTCTAGCCATTCGGAAGCACAGCACAAACTGGCAAGCATATTCGTTTGTTCCCATTCCCTATTTTCGAAGTATGTTGCTCCTGCCACTTGTATCCTATCCGCCAAATATCCACGGACGATCGCAATATCGCGAATGGAAGCCTCGCGAAGCGCTTCAAGCTGTCGATCAATTAATCGTTTGCCTAGCAGCATAGTGCGGCATTTCGGCTCATGCAGGGTATGGGAGCCTAATCTGCTCCCGCGTCCTGCTGCCAATAGAATAGCTTTCATCTCATGCAACCCGCTTCCTATATGGCTTGGACTGTCCAAGCTCTCGTCTTGTAAGGCACCTCAATTTCATCAATCTGGCCTAAGCATAAGCTGATCTCGTCCATAATCTTCTCGAACAGAATTTGCCCCGCTTGTACTTGAATATCATTTACCGAACGCCAAGCGTTCAAATAACGTTCTTTTGTCATAATAACGGTATGAGGAGCCTCCATGAATATTAAGCGTTCGAAATGCCCCGTCGATAACAGCGCCTCCTCGACGCCGCTCATGTGGCTCTGCGAGCCTGATGAAACTCGCTTTAAATCAGGGACATAATGTTTTATTATGCTTTCAATCTGCTGATGCAGCTCATTTCGCTCAATATCCCGCGGATTCCATAAAGCAGTAAAATGCCCCCCTTCTTTCAAAATACGATGAAACTCGCTTAACGCTTGCTTTTGATCTGTCCAATGAAAAGAAGAGGCCATAAATACCCAGTTTACTGAATCATTCGCCAAGCCCGTTGCCTCCGCAAAACCTTTTTGCCAAACAAACTGATTATTGCACGTGTCCAGACGAATACCTTCTTCCCGCATTGCATCGTTAGGCTCGACAGCTACCCCCCTCATTCCGAGCTTAGCGAGTATTTCGGTAAGCTTTCCTGTTCCCGCACCTACATCTGCTGCTACAAAACCCTCGCTAGCTGCTCCCGTATGCGACATCAGCGCACGAAGAACATCTTCTGAATAACCCGGTCTGTTGACGTATTGTTTGGCCAGCAAAGTAAAATCCCCGTGCATCATTTTATTCATTCTCATTCTCTCCTCCGAATAATTGTTTTATCATGCTCATATCGCTTGCTTCAAACGGCATTTCCCGTTCTGGATGCCACATCATTCCTTTGATGCTGGCCTCCTTGTGCATAATTGCCTCAATAATTCCGTCAGCAGCCCTTGCGGTTACAATGAGCTCCTCCACAGACCTTCGTGCTCCATACTGGTGATAGCTATTTTTGACCAAGCTGCCTTCACATGTGTACACAGCATGATGCAATGCAACGTGGCCTTCGATTTTCTCCAGCTCAATGCCCCAGAAATCCTGAAGCATTTGCATGCCTCTGCATACGCCTAGCAAGGGTGCTCCGCTGTCACATGCATATTGAATGAGAAACCGCTCTACCTCATCCCTCTCCGGTGAACTCCCGCCATACGTCAGCAGATCATTGCCTCCCGTCAAAATCATGCCTCGAATCGGCAGCTTGCGCAGCATCTCCTGAACCGTTGGCAAATGGTTCGGCAGCAAAATCGGCATATAGCCGCAGGAGGCTATAAGGCTGATCCAGCTTTGGTCAATAGCGTCTCTTCGCTCACCGCGGCTTGCTAGCTCATCGACACGCATAGTCATGCCAATCATAATCATTGAATGATCCTCATGTTTTTCCCTGCGCAATCAATGGCAAGCACCTTGGCATTGCCGTAGTGGTTATACATGCTTTCACCTATTCCAATTACGGCGGGAATCGAAAGCTCGCCGGCACGAATAGCCATATGTGAATTGACACCTCCGTACATCGTTACCAGGCCAGCGATTCCTTTGGAGAAAATCCAGTCATAACCGGGATCGGCACTCGGAAGGAATAAAATGCTGCCCCGCAAGCTTTCATGATTTTCATGCGAGAATACAATTTTACTGGTGACCTGATGCATCGTAATATAATTCGGCTCAAGCTCCGGTTGACTAAAAAACCACACATTAGATGGCTCGGTGATCAATGGCGGCAGCTCCAGCTGCAAGGTCGCCTCATATCTTTGCTTGCCAGCCTTAACGCTACCCTGCAGCAAGTCTTGTATATCGCAATCCGATTCATAAGCCCGTTTGATTACCTCAATATTGGCAAAGGAAGCCTCCTCCTTCGAAATACCGCATTCCTCCGCCAATTGGCCAAATAGCCGAATGGCCTCGCTTAAGCTTTTTGTGAATACAAACTTGGAGTATTCCCTTCCCTCAATCGCCGTCTTAAAAAAGTCAAATAGTCCCAACACATTTCCATCTAAGAGACCGTGCTCTAACAGCAAAGCTTGAATCCGTTTATATTGAGCAAGCGAGAGAGTGAAGGAAGGCTTCTCTATGACACGATCACGGTCAAGCTCACTCGACGAGGAAAATTCAAAATACTGCTCTGGAGCTTCATCATAACGAAGTGAACAGATCTCGTAGGTTCCTGGTCGTAAATGACCATATTTAGCTAGAAAATCGTCCATAGCTAGCTGAGCGTAATCTATACTGATTTGAGTGCTGACTGTCTCTAGACTGCTCATATAACGATGGTAGTCGCTTTCCGATAATATCCCGATGGAGACGAGGGATCGAAGCATTTGTACAGCTACGAAGCCCCCTCTTGCCAGCCCGGCAAATGGCAGCGTACCATAGCGCTTGCAATCCTCTAGCAGCCAATAAATTTTCGACACCTTGTCGATTGAACTGGCGAGAAGCTCCGAACGCCTTGCTTCCAGCTCGTTGATTTTACTCAGATCATTTTGCAACAAGCCATTTTCAGTACATACGATATGATTCGTGAGATCCTTCAAGCAAAGACTAAGCTGCTTCAATTCCGGCTTAGTGAATCCGTGCTCATAAAGAATCTCCAGCCTCGTGTCCAGATCGAACGTAAAACAAGAAAATATGATCTCAAACTCGACCTTGTCATGATTTTGCGGGTTATCAATTAAGCTTTGCATATAATAATTCAAGAGCTTCTCGCTTAATTCGGCATCTAGCTGCTTTGGCAAAAAGGAGTTGAAGCTGACTCTTACATCAATATATGGAAACCCACCAAAATCAATAAGTAAAGGAAAGCTCCTGACATTCTTATAGCCATATTGACTCCGCTGATAGGCCCAAATGCTGTCAGTCACTAATTCTTTGTACAGCGATAGCGCGAGCGGCCGGGGCCGAATACCGATTATTTCGGCTGGATTCCAGTCTGGCATGACACCATAGACCGTTTTGTGTCCATAAAGGTAGGGCTGCCTCGCTTGACCTTGTTCTACCTTGTCATAGATCCGTTTTAGTATCGCAAATTGTTGATCAAGGCTTGCTAAATCGGAGGTTAATAACAAAGGCCGAGCCTGAAAGAGATACAGCCTGCCTGCCTTGTCCACTGCAAACTCAATATCGAGCTTGGGTGTCCCGAATATTTGCTCTAGTTCATCCATCAAATCTATAATTTGACCCAGTGTCCCCCCCGCTGGCAGCGGCGACCCTCTAAAATAATGATAGGTTTTGAGATGATTGGTCGTACCCGAGGTGACAGCATCGGTCGCACCGCTCACGTCATCATAGTTGATGACGATATAATTGCCGCCATTATTAGGATTTACTCCAAAAGCAACCCCGCTGATTGCGACATCTGGAAGCATCGGTTGTATGAATACATGATGAACCGAAGCTTCATCTTGATAGGATGCCAGCACCCTGTTTACTGCCTGTATGACTTCGCTCTCTCCATTTACGTTAAGAACCGAATCATAGCATCCTGCATAGGAAGCGTCAGTCCCATCCTCCCAGGCCGCACTGCTTCGGACAATTAGCGGCGCCCCCGACCATGAAAGCTGCTTCAGACCTTCTAAAACCTCCGATTGCCGATAACGCCACTCATATGCAGTAAATTGAAGCTGGGGTAGAACGATTGCACACTTGACTAGTCTCTCAAGCCTCTCCAACGTTTCTGATTTTGTACCAAATAGGATCAATCCACTCTCACCCAGCTCCCTTAGCGCACGGCATTTTCCGCTTGACGCTCAGACAATAATTGGACTTGATATTCCAATCTGTCGGTGTCGCCAAGCTCATGCTCTTCTGCGAGTAATTTCATGCATAGACGATGCACCATCGTACGAATAATGGAAGGGTTCTCTAAAAACTCCCCATATTGCTTCTCGAACTTAAACGGGAATGCCATGAGCTCCCTCAGATTTTCGTAGTTGTAATAGTCGTGTCCGGAATATCCCCATGCCTGGTATTTAATCCGAAGCATGCTCTCAAGCCTAAACTTATCGAAAGAAGACAATAGCTCATCATAGGATTTCGAGATGGTACGAGTATTAAAGCCGGAAACAACCTCAGATGATAAGGAGTTCCACCATTTCATGCCGCCAAACGTGCTGTGAAGCAAGCTTTCGTTCCATTCAATGCCCAAATGCTTGCATATCAGCTCCAGAGTAGCCTCAGGCATTACATGCAAATCCTCTAGCTTTACCAAATACGTCCGATCCGTCCAGCGTGCTGCTACAGGGATGCCATGGAACAGCCCTTGCAGCTGGAAGCATAGGTTGTAGACACTCGCTTTGCCCGCATGCAACTGGTAGTTCAACGCGGAAGCAAATGCTATAACGGGATTGCGAATCATATGGAATAATTTAGCGAAGGGAAAAAGCTCAATAAGCTGCTCCGTCTCCGCGACACTCGTGCCGAAGTGAATGCCTCCTTCAATAATGACCGGAAGCTCCGAGGTGAAGTCATAAGCTCTTCCGAGCGCATAGGATGCTGCAAGCTGTACGGCTTGGTAGAAAAAGGTTTTATCCATTAGATCAGCCGTCTCGGTGATTTCCAAAAACTCCGTCTTAAATCGCATTCGGTCAATCGTGAAAATCTGATCTCTGCCTTCTCCTAAGGCGCACATCCCGTTCTGCTTCGGCTCTTCAAAAATGCAGCCCTCGTTGAATTCGTCAGGGAACGTCCGGAATATCGCCTCAACGATTTCCTCCTTGTCCATACTCCCTTCACACGGTTTGATCGTGGATTGCCACAGCTTAAAAATTTCCGTACCGTTCAGCATCGTTAAAATAATATTCGGATGACCATCCAGTAGACTTTTTATCAAATGCGTGCCGCTTCTCCCATAGCAATAAATACTTACTACTTTATTTAATGAGGCCGCATAGTCTCTCTTCGTGAATGCAGCGCGCTCCATGAGAATGTGAATACGCGCAAGATCCTCCTCAATCCTCAGCCTATAATCACTAGAGTCTGTAGAACGTTTCGCTCTCCTATAGAGATCGCTCGCTTCCAGCAGCCGGCCTTGTTTTTCGTATAGAGCTCCAAGCTCCAGCAGCAGGGATACCTTCTGCGGCTCCTGATACAGTTGCTTTTGAAGCCGCTCCTCCTCACGCCTCAGCAAGTGGGGATTGATTCGAATCAACTTGCCCGTCGAAGTTCTTGGAAGCTTGCTTGTCCAAAAAAACCTTCTCGGCACTTTATAATCGGCCATCTGCTCTCGGCACCATTCCAGCAGGCTGGATTCCTGTAATGACTCCTGCAGCTCGACATGAGCTTCAACAATCTCATTGTCCTCTGACAAACAGACCAGCGCATCTCGGATTTTGGGGTGATGCTTCAGCTTAAGCTCGATCTCCTGGAGGTTCACTTTAAGTCCGCCGATAATCTTAATACTGTCAGTTCGCCCAGCTAAATATAAAAGCTGCTCCTCGGTTATGGAGCCCGTATCCGCTGTATTGAACCATCCCCCGCTCCATCTTTCGTTCACGATGCGAGGCAAATAGGGAGATTCCGGCAATGCCGCCAGCACTTCATTGTTTTCGATCCGCAAGCTTACTCCCGGCAGCAGGCGACCGACACTCTCTGGATTTTTGCCATCCCAGTCCATGGTCAGCACGCCAGTCTCGCTCGTCCCGTATTGCTGGCCGATTCTGACTCCAAATCTATCGTGAAAAGCTTGATACACCTCTAAAGAGAGCGCCTCCCCTGCGGAAATAGCATGCTTAAGCTCAGGGAGCGGCTCGATTCCAGGCACCTGTCCTAACAATTTATAGTGGAATGGCACGCCATACATCACCGAAATTTTTTCCTCCCGAAGTGTCTGAAGGATGGATTGGCTTTGATGACTTCGCGGAAAATATAAGCAGGCCCCTGTGTATAACGTCAGCAGCAGTCCATTAAGCAAACCAAATGTATGCGTAAGCGGAGACAAGGCCAGCACACGATCATCGCGTGACAGCAAAGGTTCCGCTGTCAATTTAAGCAGATCGCCAAGAATCGCTTCTGCTGTTCTACCGATTGCTTTCGGCTTGCCCGTAGAGCCTGATGTGAACAATTGAAGCACGTTTTCGGGCTCGCAGTCCTTGCTATGCTGGAGCTTCACGATTTCGAAGGAAACTTCTTCAGTAAAGCTTGCCAGCGGATGACTCCGATCGGCTGAGCAAATATAATAGTGTGGACCATACTCCTGAAGCAGCGCCTCGGTTTCTGTTCGTTTCAAACGGCTGTCAAGCAGCATCGCCTGAGCCCCTTGCTTCCATATAGCAAATAATAAATAAACAAAGGTCAGGGAGCTTTTGACTTGCAGCGCAATGAGATCCCCTTCCTTAACGCCTGCCTCCGACAGCCGCAGCCGTCCACTTTCGATTTCCTCGAAAAGCTGTCCATACGTTACGGAGGAAGAAAATTTCATGGCCAATCGAGAGGGCCCTGCTGTGTTTGAAATCAGCGCCTGATAAAATGCTTGCTTATTAACTGAGCTTAATAGCATGGCAGCCTCCTCCGAATTCATAATCGTAGATAATAACCGGGGCGGCTACTTCCCTTTTTTTCAATTGATCGACGGCTATAACCAAATCCACTATCCCTTGATTGCCGGCAAACGGTCGTACAGGCCGCTCGGTACCCAAAGGCTCGGTCAAGCTCTCAACTGCTTCAATATAGATATGAAGCTCCTCGTCAGTATCTGAAAAAAGATTGCCCTCGACGCGCTCTAGTAAGAGTGAGATGGCATGATCGCATGATCGCAAAGCCGGCTCTGAAGGAGCAAGCTCCGCAAGCAGTTCGTCTGAGCGGCTGCTTTGCAGCTCCACACCAATAACAAGTACCTGCTCAACATCTGGATGATTCATATAGATATCAGCTAGATCGAGTAAGGAGACAAGTCCATTCCCGAAGTGGCTAATCGCTGATATCATACCGGTAAAGCCAAATGGCTTGGAAGCGTAGCCAAGAATGGAATTAGGAACAGATTGATAGAACAATAAAGGATTATGGACTTTGCCTTGCAGCAAATTCTGACTTGCCCGATCTGCAGTGGTCGTATCGCCGAATGCGCTGCCGAGCACAATCGCCAGCTTCTGATGTGAGCGAATCAACCCCGAATCCACATGTTTTTTCAAAATCTGATACACCATGGGATTAAAGGCGGATTCAATAAATCCGGGGACGGGTTCTATGTCAATCGACCGGCTTGGTTCTTCCGCCGCTTTTAGCATATCCGAGTAAGCGGTAAGACCTTCGATGGAATGCCCCCATGGACCTAAGCATTCAGTCGCTGTCACCTTCAGCATAAATTATCCCCTCTCCACCCATTTTTGTAGAACAATAGCTGTATTGTTACCTCCGAAGGACGCATTTAAGTTAATAACTTTGTTCAATTGCTTCTTTCTTGGAGAATTCGGTACATAGTCCAAGTCACAATGGGGATCCTGCTGTTCATAACCCACTGTGGGCGGAATCGTATCGTGCTTCATCGCCAAGATGGAAAGTGCCGTCTCAAGTGCTCCAGTGCCCTCCAAAATATGTCCCGTCATCGTCTTCGTTGATGAGATCGGTGTATCATAAGCCTTTGTGCCAAATGCTTGCTTGATCGCCGCCGTTTCTGCACGATCATTAAGAGGAGTCCCCGTTCCATGAGCATGGATATAATCTATTTCTTCCTTATGAATAGAGGCTGCGGCCAATGCCCTCTCAATGGCAAGCGCCATACCGTTTCCATCTGGATGAGGCTGGCACACATGGAAGGCGTCACAGGATAACCCCCAGCCAAGTATTTCGGCCAAAATCGTAGCTCCGCGCTTCTCGGCATGCTCCAGGCTTTCGAGCAGGAGCATTGCCCCGCCATCTCCGAGCAGCATGCCTGAACGATTGGCCGAAAATGCCCTTACGCGGCCGTCCGAAGCAAACGTGCGGCCTGAATTAAACTTCGCAAACATTTCCTCCGTTACTAGAGAATATCCGCCGCAAAGTGCTGTTTCCGATTGTCCCCTGCTGATCATCTCGTAAGCAACGCCTATTGCATTGCTGGATGCAATACAAGCATTGTTTAAGCTTATTTTTCTAACGTTGCCCTTAACTCGGTACTGGTCAGCTAATACCTTCAAATGGTAGGATGGCAAATATTCCGATATCGGTATAGCCGAATGCTGACCGGAGGACTTCAACCTCCAGTACTGTTGAAGCGCATTGTAATCGCCTTGCAGGCCAAGTACGATGGACGATTCCGATAAATCATTTATGCCGGAGGAAGCAACGGCCTCCTCGGCCAAGCGTACCCCCAGTTCGAGCAAGCTTCCCTTGAAATCGGATTCGGCTGCGAAAGCAGATCGGAAAGGCGTGCTTTCGAAGCGTGTAACCGGCCTAAAAAGATGCTCTCCCGCCAGTACGCTCCTCTTAACAGCTTCTTCTCCAAATCCGTTTGGAACCATTACACCGATTCCCGTTACCACTACCCGATTGCTCATCGCGCACCCCTTTTCTCACATCATGTTTGTATGCCTCTCCATCCTTACTCCCTTCTCCTGAATGAGCTGGTAAATGGAGGTGATAGAGTCGAAGCGCTCGTAATCCTCGTCTTCAAGCTGCAAATAAATCTGATTGCGATGCTCAAGCATATCGAGAAACCATATGAGGCATAAAGAATCCATCATAATGGATGAATCATCGTTCATCTCATCTGGCCTTGAGACGAACAACTGATTCTCTAGCAGTAGACTTTTAATTGCCTCCTTGCTAATCAGCGGGCTCTCACTCATACGGCATTAACTCGCTCATGTAAAGTGCCAATCAGTTGTCCGACTGTGTACCCGCCAATTTGAATGAGCTCGCTATCGGCTATAGTCAAGCCGAACTGCGCCTCTATCCTGGCAGCAAGCTCTATAATTTGAATAGAGTCCAGCTCAAGCCCGTTGTCACCAAGCGGCATTGTCTCGTCAACCTCGCCTTGATTCATCTGTATATTCATCTGCCTTGTAATCATATTCATCACTTCATCGAACATTTGTTGTCTGTTCATCCTATCGTGCTCCCCTTCCTCATCCATAAATGACTGGTTCCATTCGCTATTCAATCGAATCATATCCGGATTAAAATATTCAATGAGATGCACACCGCTTTCCTGAAATGGAGGAAAGGTCATCTTATATTCCTTGAATGGAACCCGGCGATGCTCCTGAAATCGAAGGCGATATGGTTGATCAAATAAATCCACGGCCTCGGCTGTAAGCCGCCAGCCATACTGAATCATGCTTCGAATATCACGAGTATGGCTTACTCTGAGCACATGACCAATGCCCTCCTTCTTACTCATAATCTGCTCCAGCAGCGTAGAGGGAACGTAGGCCGGATCAATTAAAACGATGTTCTGCGATACATATCGTTTATCCCTCTCCGTAATCAGGAACGACTCACGCAATAGCTTGCCTCCGGATACATGAGATTGACTAGCAACAATAGGCCGCAGCCGATCCATCGTTATAACCTCAAGCAAATCCGTAGTCCGGCTGTTTGAGGTCACAAGCATTTGCAGGATAATCCACTTCAATTGATTTTGATCTTCCAAATTGTATTCACCTCCTTTCGTTACGCGTTAATAGCTGAAATCACATAATGTATCCACATTTTAAGGTTCTGTTGTAGGTGTGAGCGGTTCGTGGTATTTTTAATGCAAAGACGGAAAGATCAAAGATTAGTAGGAGCGATCAAACATGGTGCAAAGAGTAAAACGATTTTTATCTGCGTCCGATTTTTTCGGCAACAGGTTTATTCGCGTCATTCTGATATCCAGTCTGTTTCTGCAAATAGGCGTCTGGATGCGAAACTTTGCGATTCTATTGTTTGTTATGGAAATGACAAATAACGATACCGTTGCCGTGTCACTGCTCTATGTGGCCGAATATGCACCGATTCTCATCTTCTCTGTCATCGGCGGTACGTTTGCGGATCGTTGGAAACCAAAAAAAACGATGATTTACTGTGATTTACTCAGTGCCCTATCGCTGCTGACCATCTTAGCAGCCTTAATCGCAGGCTCATGGAAAGCCATATTTTTCACGACGCTGCTATCCGCGATACTATCGCAATTTTCGCAGCCCTCCGGAATGAAATTATTTAAGCAGCATGTGCCGGAGGAGCATATTCAGACGGGGATGGCGATGTACCAAACGTTGATAAGCGTCTTTGTGGTCATCGGCCCGGTATTTGGAACTTTCGTTTATAGCGCATACGGCATTAAAGTCTCCCTTACATTAGTAGCCATCGCCTTTGTTTTGTCGGCCGTCACTTTAACCCTGCTGCCACCAGACAAGATGGGCAAAACTAGGAACAAAAGGGATTCCTTCTGGTTTGAATTGCGCGGCGGCTTTACATATGTCCTACAAAATCCGGCACTTCGTTTGCTTGGCATCGCTTTCGGCCTTGGGGGAGTGGCTGTCGGTATCATTCAGCCGCTCGGTATTTTCATCGTCGTTGATCAACTGCAATTAGATAAAGAATATTATCAGTGGTTTGCCAGCACCAATGTTGTAGCAACCGTTGCTGGAGGCTTGCTCGTTGTAGGAATCTCAAAGCTGGTGCCCTCTCAGAAAATTTTAGCCATCGGCAATCTCTTTAGCGCCTTCTCCGTGATCGGTATGGGATTTTCAACCCTTCTCTTCTTATCTCTGGCGATGCAGTTCATTCGAGGCTTTGTCCTCCCCTTCATACAAGTGGGAATTAACTCCATTGTGATGAAAACGACGGATGAAGCTTATGTAGGAAGAGTTAATGGAGCTTTTGGCCCGATCTTCATGGGCTCCATGGTACTCATGACCATGGTTTCCGGATGGCTTAGTACGTTCCTGCCATTATCCTTCATGTACCTATGCTCAGGCATTGCGTTTATTGTCTCTACAGTTGTCATCTCTCTGATGTTTCGTTTGAAGCTTCAGATCAACCCGATTGCCGATATGGCTAGCAATAATCAACAAAAAACCCAATCCATGTAACGACTATACCGTTTCGATCCATTCTAATGATATTATCTAAATTTTACGGATTAACATTTATTAGAAAGTAAGGATTCACCTTTTTTCAGCCTTTACCTTTTTTTAATAACAGCGCTGATTCCCTTTCATATTGGAGTGTTTGCAGTGTAGTATTGCGCAGAATGCTCCCACCGTCATAGTTAAGTCATTTGTTCTTGGAGAAACTTAAAAATATAAAAAAGATGACCTCTGAATTCAACGGAATTCAAAGGTCATCTCTATTTTAACCAATCATCTTTAATAATGAGGTTAAGCGATATTTGTCAAACACCTGTGTTGCGGTTTCCAATTGAATATTGAATAAGCATTCATCTAATACACAGGCAATCGGCACCTCAATATTTATTCGTGCAAGCGTTCTAGATAGATGAAGCATATCCATATCCGACTCAATTTTTGCCTTTATTCCTGCGGGTACCTTGTCCAAATTGTTAAGAATACCCTCAATAGATTCATATTCGGCTAGCAGCTTTAGAGCCGTTTTTTCTCCAATTCCTTTTACACCTGGATAATTGTCGCTTGTATCGCCCGTTAAACCCTTCATTTCAACTACCTGAAACGGATGTATTCCTTTATCCAATTTCAAGAAGTCTAAGTCATAGATAGCATAATTAGATCTGCCCTTCTTCATAATGACTACGTGAATTCGGTCGGATACTAGCTGAAGCATATCATGGTCCCCAGTCAAAATATACACCTGACCAAGCGCGCTAACTTTAGTTGAAATCGTGCCAATGCAGTCGTCCGCTTCATAGCCCTCTAACCCAACATTAGGAATATGAAGGGCAGCAACAATCTCTTTTACCAAGCTGAACTGTGGAATGAGATCCTCTGGAGCCTCAGGTCTGTTCCCCTTATAATTTGGATAAAGATCTGTTCTAAAGGTTTTGCTCCCCATATCCCAGCAGCAAATAACATGAGTCGGCTCAAAGGCAGTTACCGCATCAAAGAGATATTGAAAAAAACCATATATGGCGTTTGTCGGCGTTCCGTCATCGAGTCGTCTTGCGCTGTAGGATTGGGCGTAAAATGCCCGGAATAGCAACGCCATTCCATCAACAATCAAAATTTTATTTTCATTCATAAATGTAATCTTCTCCATTTGTAAAATTCATGCTTTCATATCGGGAGCATGGTATGCCTGAGGTCAATAAGCTTGCTGCGCTAACGTCCGCTCACCACCGTTTGGAACGTTCATTGACGAAGCGAAGCGTCGCCCCCACTCCGCTCTCACTTAAGTTGCAGAGTGCTGCTGCACCCGCGCCTCACCGCGAATAAAACGGCCAATCCGCTCTGCTGCCTCAAGCAGCCGCTCCTCTTCCATCACAAGCGCAAGGCGCACATAACCCTCGCCTTCACTACCGAAGGCTTCGCCCGGAATAATCGCTACTCCCGTCTGCTCCAGCAGCTCGCGGGCTATGAGCCGCGATGTCCACGGCCCGTCAGGATGCGCCCAAGCCATATCTGGCAGCGCCGCCCAAAGGAACATCGTTGCCCTCGGCTTCTCCACCTGCCACCCGTTTGCTTGCAGCGCCTGCACAAACACGTCGCGGCGCTGCTCGTACAGCCTTCCCGCCTTAGGCGGCGCACTTGGCGACATCGCTTCCTTCAGGGCAGCGACACCAGCCTCCTGAACGACGGAAAAGATGCCGTAATCAATATTGTCCTTCAGCTCGCGCAGCGCGCCAACCGCTTCCCGGTTGCCCGTTACAAAACCGATGCGGCAGCCCGCCATATTATAGCTTTTTGATAAGGAGTGAATTTCGATTGCGCGCTCCATTCCCCCATCAGCAGCTAGAATGCTCGGCGGCACAAAGCCGTCAAACGCCATTTCAGAATAAGCAGCATCGTTGATGACAAGCACATCATGCTTGCGCGCTTTCTCCAGCACCAGCTCAAACAACGCCATGTCTGCAACTGTCGAAACCGGATTGCCCGGATAATTTAGCAAAATAAACGTTGCACGGCGCCACTGCTCCTCTGTAATCGCCTCTACATCGGGCAGAAAGCCGTTTTCCGCTGTCAGCGGATAAAAAATCGGCTTTACTCCAGCGATTGCCAGCGACCCTGCATAAATCGGATACCCCGGATTTGGCAGCAGCACCTCGTCGCCGGGATTGCAGATTGCCATAGCCAAATGCGCCAGCCCATCCTGCGAGCCCATTAGCGAAAGCAGCTCCGCCTCCGGATCTACCTGCACCCCGAAGCGAAATGCCATCCACTCCGCCGCCGTTTGGCGAAAGGCATCGCTGCCCCGCGTCCCCATATAGCCATACTGCTTCGGGTTCAGCGCCGCCGCGCTAATCGTTTCCATAACAGCAGCGGATGGCGGCTTGTCCGGGCTGCCAATATCCAAATCAATCACGTTCATACCGGAAGCCCGCGCTTCCTTCTTCCATTGAATAACCTCGGCAAAAATGGAGGAGCCCAGCTCATCCAGCCGATTGGAGCGCCATTTTCCCAACGTCATGCCGCGCTCACCCATTCCATTCCTGTACGTATTGCTCCTCTTTGAAGCCAACCGTCGCCTTCGTTCCATCTGTAGCAATCGGGCGCTTGATCAGCATGCCGCTCGAAGCGAGCAGCGCCAGCTGCTCCTCCTCGCTCATCGAGGAGAGCTTGTCCTTCAGCCCAAGCTCGCGATACACATCTCCAGAGGTATTAAAAAACTTTTTCAATTCGAGTCCGCTAAGCTTAACCAGCTCCCTCAGTTGCTCCGCTGTCGGCGTCTCCTCGACAATATGCTTAAGCTCCAGCTCATGCCCTTTCGCCTGCAGCGATTTTACAGCGCTGCGGCATGTACCACATTTCGGATATTGAAAAACGGTAATCTTTCCTGTCTGCCATAAATTTGCACTCATTATTACTTCTCCTCCGTAGCTTAAATCATTAATAGAATAGGGCGGCTTAGCCGCACCAAGTTTTATTTGTTTATTTACTGCACAGTCAAAAGTTCTCCATCATGAAAAAGCCAGTCGATTTTTATGAAATCGGGTAAACTATCCCTGTGACCCTTTCAGCGCTCCAATCTCCCTTCTGGTGTGAGAACCTTAGGATATCACAAGCTCGCTTGATTAGGTTGTTTTTCTATCTACTATTATTCGATAAGTTTCTTTCACTGTCTAGTATGAAGATATTTCTACATAATTTTCGTTTATTCGGTTGGCGATTGTTATATTTGAAACTATGGATTCCGAGCATAGAACAGTATAGCTGATTCATCTTGTACTACCTCATACTTGAGGAAGTAAATCTGCTCTGTAGCTATGAAAGATAGAATCACTTACATAAACATCCTTACAGGCAAAATATCACCTTCCAGAGAAGCAATAAATCTTTGCTTCCATTGCGATTCTGCCCTTGTGCGAGCTTGAAAGCCGCCGGATTCCGCACCAAAGCTGTCTTTTTTCACCGGACAGCCAAATCTGGTATACTTGCAAACAGATAGTCAGTTGGATCGAAGCAGCCGCGCATACGACTGGCTTCGGTCAATCGAAGCTTATTTAATGAGGAGGCCACATCATTGCATCGCAACAAATCACGCATCGTCTGGGAATGGAATCTGATCCCCTTTCAAACACTTCAACAAGCACTCGGCTCCGGCACGCAGCTTGATGACAACACCCTGTTCGTTATCACCGCCGGACGCGCTGACTGGCAGGTCAACGGACGGGACTGTCATCTGGAACGCGGCAGTCTGCTTGCTGTGGAAGCCTACTGCCAGATGGAGCCGTTTACTCTGGATGTCCCAATATTCAAGGGGTACAAGCTGACATTTGCTTTGCTTGACCTATCTGCGTTGCAACAGCCTGACAACAAAAACCTACGTATGCAGTGGAAGGCCCCCTCCGAGTGCGGCTTCAGCTTAGCGGTATTGGACGAAACCGAATTAAGTCAAGTGGAGGAGCAGTTGAACGAACTGCATGATTGGCAGCCTGAGCGCGATATTTTCCTGCAAGCTGCATGCAGCAGGCTGTTGGCTCAATTATACAATGAACAACACGTCCAAGATAAGCAACCAACGATTGAACGCGCCATGTTGCACATCAAGCAACATTTCCGCTCCAGCCTAACTCGCGAACAATTGGCTCGCCAAGCCAGCATGAGTCCCTCGCATTTCTCGCGCAAATTCAAGGAACAGACTGGCCAATCCCCTATGGATTTCCTGCTGCGCTACCGGATGAATCGGGCACAGGAGTACTTATTGCAGGGCATGCGTGTGCAAGAAGCCTCGCGGTTAAGCGGGTTCGATGACGTATTCTACTTCAGCAAGCGGTTCAAGGCTTCCGTAGGCATCACCCCTGCCCGTTTCCCCAAACACATTGCCGAACGCCGGATTGCAGCCGGCTTGCCGCGTATAGCCGAGGGGCTTCTGGCGCTGGGCATCGTCCCTTGCTGCGTGCTGGCCTATCCGCCGTTAATTGCGGAACACCAGCAGAGCTTGTTTGACCAGCACGGCATTCCGGTTATACCTGTCCCGCAATACGCGCTGCCAGTTGCCGCACTGATGCCCTATCAACCGCAATGGATTATTACCCAGCGCATACCGGAGAGCGACAGAGAGCGCCTGCGCGACATTGCGCCGACATTATGCGCAGATGACATCGATTGTCGGCATTTCATCGCCGATCTGGCGCCGTTGCTTGGCAGGCAGGTCAGGGCTGACACTTGGAAGAACACTTATGATAACTATCTCATGCGAGCGCGCAAGCGATTGATCCCGCATCTTGAAGCCCAGGCAACCGCCCTGATCATTCGGGTCGAAGGTCATGGCTTCCGCTACATGAACAGCAAGTCTCATATTAACCCGGCCAGTCTGCTCTATGATGAGCTAGCGCTCCGTTTGCCGAGCGGGCTGCCTGATCATTCGGGCTGGTGCAGCACGCTGGATATCGCAAGATTGGCCGAAGCCGATCCCGATTACATATTCCTTGAAAATCGCATCTTCGATGGCGGCTCCTCCGCTGCCTATATGCAGCAATTGCAGCAGCACCCGCTCTGGCTTGGATTGAAGGCTGTACGAGGCAATAGGGTGTACCCAATTACCACCCGAATGTGGCTCACCGGCTGCGGCGCATTCGGATATCGGCAGGTCGTAGATCAGATCGTTGAATATTTGAGCGGCCCATGAGCCCTATCAGGAAGCTGCGTTTATTCGCGCACAATCCTCCATCTGATTGCGCACAGACAAACATGGAGCTGAATATCCGCATTTGCTATACTCATCAAATGATAACGATTATCATTATTATAAGAAGAGGAGAATGAACGATATGTTTCGCAAAATGTCCCTATTACTGGGAGCCACGCTTGCGCTAATGCTGGTACTAGCAGGCTGCGCCTCCAATGATTCGGCTAATGGAGGAGGAAATTCTTTAGACAACGCCGCTCAAGCTCAGGAGGAGAAAATAACCGACACCGAGTCGAATGAAGACGGCAAGCAAGAGGAGCAGGAGGCAAATCGTCCTTTAGCTGACAATGAGCAAGCCCTGACCCGGACAGTAACCGACATGTTCGGGGAAGTGGAAATTCCTACAAATCCGCAGCGCATGATTGTCATCGGAACGCGCTACGCCGAATATTTAATTGAATTGGGCATCATTCCTTCTGGCGTTCTCTATGTCTCTGACGCCGAGCCGGACTACCGCTTCGATTATTTTGCCGAACACGGCGTTGAAATGATCGAGTACCCGCAATACGAGCAAAACTACGAACTGCTGACATCGCTCAACAGCGACTTGATTGTGGCTTATGGTGCCGCAGTCGTCGATGGCATCTATGAGCAACTCAGTAAAATTGCACCTACCATCGCTGTCCCTGGTACGGTTTTTATGAAGGATGCCATGCCGGCTCTGGCCGCTATCTTCGAACGTGAAGACGAATTGGAAAGCGCGACCGCTGCTTATCAGGAGAAGGTGGAAACAGCCAAGAAACAACTGGCTCCTCTTGTTAAAGATAAGACGGTGCTCGTCCTGCGGGTCGATCCCAAACAATATCGCTACCTGGGTATGAACAGCCAGGGCGCCAGCGAATTGTTCTATCAGCAGTTGGGCCTGCAAATTCCGGAAGCGCTCAAAGGCGGAGAAGCCTGGTTCAATCCGCTATCGCTGGAAATCTTGCCTGAAGTCAATCCTGATTACATCTTCATTGAAAAAAGGGTTCTTGAAGGCGATGACAGTGATCAGTCATGGAACGATCTAATGGAAAGTGTATTATGGAAAAAATTAGATGCCGTACAGAACAACCGTGTATTCGAAGTAGAGACCAAGGAGCTGGTGCAAGGCGAAGGGCCGATTGGCTACACTTATCTGATCGACTTTATCGTGGAGTCGATCGCATCCGCACAATAAGGAGGAGCCAGGCATGTCTGAAACCATTTACGACTTGACGATCATCGGCGGCGGACCGGCTGGCATGTACGCTGCCTTCTACAGCGGTATTCGGGCGATGAAAACCAAATTGATCGAAGCCAAACCCCAATTAGGCGGATTTATGTGGAGGTATCCGGAGAAAACCGTCTGGGATGTCGGGGCAGTGGGACCGACTCGCTGTGAGTCGCTAATCCATGCGCTGGAACAGCAAGCGCGCACCTTCGATCCAACCATTGTGCTCGGACAGGAAATTCACGATTTAACCAAGCGGGAAGACGGAGTATTAATCTTGCACAGTACATGCGGTACGGAGCATTACACCCGCACCGTCCTGCTTTGCGCTGGCAGAGGCATTACTGAACTGGAGAAGTTGCAGGTTGAAGACGACCAGCGACAGGATTGGAGCAATCTTTACTATACCATTACCGATGGCGCCATCTTCGCCGGCAAGCACATCCTCATATCGGGAGGAGGCAATGCCGCAGTCGATTGGGCCAACGATCTGCATGATTATGGCGCCAAAGTGACGGTAGTGCATCGACGTACGCAATTTGACGCGCTGGAACGCAACCTCGAACGGCTGTACAAACATGCCACGATTCTCACCCCATATGCTTTGCATCACCTGCATGGGCAGGATGGTCGCATCGCGCATGTGAGCCTGGCCAACAGCGTAGATGGCAGCATTCAGCAACTGAAGGTCGATGCAGTGCTAGTCAATCATGGATACAAGCGCAATTATGGTGCACTCAAAAAATGGGGCCTGCAACTGAGCGAATACGGGTTCGTGGTCAATGAGACCATGCAGACGGGCATTCCCGGCGTGTTCGGCGCCGGAGACTGTGTCACCTATGGCAGCAAGGTTCGGCTGATCGCCGGCGCCTTCAATGATGCCGTGCTCGGCGTCAACAGCGCCATGCTCTATCTGGACCCGGATGCAGGGAAAATGGCCGGCGTTTCCTCCCATAATGAACGTTTTCGAGAACGCAACCTGCAGTTGCGACGAATGTCATAAGATTGCCGTATTATCGTTCGGCAGTCGCAACGAATTAATTCGTTGCACAATAAAGAGCCGCAGCAATGGCATTTGCTGCGGTATTTCTCGCGCCTGCAATATCCGACAGAGGAGACTGCCTCGCTTCCGATTTTGCCATTTACTGACGCAAGCGTCCTTTAAATTTCCCTTCTGCTTCGAGCGTCATACAATCCACTATTATGGTAGCGCATTTGTATTGACATCCCCTGCAAATGGAACTCTATTTAGAACTTTTCACTGCCCAGTTTCTTTATTTAGTTGCTTCTGGCTCACTTTTCTTGCTGCTCCAGCATCTGCTCCAGCCGCATTAGCTGCTCCGGCAGCTCAGCTCGCCACTCCATCCATTGCCCAGTCATCGGATGCGTCAAACCGAGCATCTCCGCATGCAGAGCTTGCCTTCCAACTGCTTCCTCCCACGCTGCACAAAGCTCTCCTGCTTCTGGCGGCAGTCCATACATCCCATCGCCAATCAGCGGACAGCCGATATATTTCATATGCACGCGAATTTGGTGCGTGCGTCCTGTTTCCAGCCGGAGACGAACAAGGGATGCAGCACCCTCTCCATACTCCGCCGCAACCTCATAATGTGTGACCGACGGATAGCCTGTCGGCGTCACAATTCGGACATGCGGCGAATCTGGATTACGGTCAATCGGTTCATTAATTGTACCTGCCTGCTCGGGAGGAACGCCATATACGAAAGCCGCATAACGCTTCGTAATGGCATCTGCCTGAAGCTGGTCGGATAACTGCTGGTGGATATACGGACTCTTTGCAATGACGACAAGTCCTGAGGTATCCTCATCCAAGCGATTGACCGGGCGGAAGCGTACCTTCTCGTTCCGCTCCCTCCAATGATACACAACGCCATTTGCCAGCGTACCCGTGTAATGCCCTTGCGTCGGGTGCACAACAATACCAGGCGGTTTATTAAGAATGAGCAAATACTCATCCTCATACACAATTTGGAGTGGAATTGGCTCCGGCAAAATATCCTCCGATATCTCTTTCTCCATCCGAATGCGAATGATATCCCCTTCCGCAACTGTCGCGGTCGTATAGACACGCTGTTCATTGACAGTAATGCCATGTTCCGTCAGCTTGACTCGCGACAGCAGGCTGCGCGATACGCCAAGTCTTCGCTCCACTATGGCACGTACGGACTTCCCCGCATCCTCCGCCCCCACAACGACAATCAGCGGCGTATAATACTTAGCATCTATATCCAATATTCCATCGTTGTTCATCCAATCGCCTGTATTCATTATTTTTTCCGTTTCCGGAACACTTCCTTGCTTCTAATATATTCGGTATCCGGAACGCCGAGCTTGGCGTTCGCTACACGAGCAGCCGCAAAAAAGAAATCCGACAGGCGATTCAAATATTTCGTCACCTCTGGGTTAGCAGGATGATCCGCAGCCAGCGTCACGACACGGCGCTCGGCCCGGCGACAGACGGTGCGACAAACATGCAGCAGTGACGACAGTGGACTTCCCCCCGGCAAAATAAACCGAGTTATTTCCGGCGCCTCCGTAATATATACATCAATGATCTGCTCCAGACGCTCTGCCGGCTCCGGCGTCACCTTAAGCGGTGCTCCCGGCCTCGCATAAGCAAGGTCTGATCCGCAATCGAACAGCTCCTGCTGAATATCGACCAGCAGTGCTGCCATCTCTGCGAGCTGCTCATGCTGTGCAGCCTCCGCAGCCGCCTGTCCAACGAAGCAGTTCAACTCATCAATCGTGCCATAGGCTTCTACCCGAATATCATCCTTGCGGACACGCCCGCCAATTAGGGCCGTTTCTCCGCTATCTCCTGTACGCGTATATAATCTCATGGCTTTATTTTGCCCCTCTCCTTACACAGCCGTCTGTTTTTTTAAAAGCTACTATACACTATACCATAAACGGCCACTTCTGCCGACGCATTCCCGGAGGAGCCTAACCGTGCACGGCACAAAAAAGCGGCATTCCAGCTCGAACTGGAACACCGCCTATCGCTCTAAATTTCTAGATAAAAAGCTTTAAAGCACTGCTCTGCTGACTTCTCGTTTAGCCCTGCTTCAGCTTATGGACAAAGCCGCCAATGCGATCAAGCGCTTCAGCCAAGTTCGAAACCGAGGTTGCATACGAGCAGCGCAAATGTCCCTCGCCACCGAGGCCAAACACATCGCCAGGAACAGCTGCTACGCCGCCTTCCTCAAGCAGGCGTTCGGCAAATCGCTCGGATGTAAGTCCCGTCGCCTTAACGGAAGGAAATGCATAAAACGCTCCTTCCGGCTCATGGCATTCCAGCCCTATATCGCGGAAGCCCTTAACAACAAGACGGCGACGCTGATTGTAAGCATCAACCATCCGGTCCTTCTCTTCCAAGCCTCTAGTCAATGCTTCTACTCCAGCATATTGTGCCATTGCCGGAGCACACATAACCGTATATTGGTGAATTTTCAGCATCGCAGCAATGAGATCAGGATGTCCGCACGCATAGCCAAGCCGCCAGCCCGTCATCGCAAATGCCTTCGAGAAGCCGCTGACGAGAATCGTACGATCCCGCATGCCCGGCATCGCAGAGAAGCTGCAATGCTTTGTTCCGTAAGTAAGCTCGGCATAAATTTCATCTGAGATGACAATCAGATCATTATCCTCGACCACCTTGGCAATCGGGAGCCAATCCTCATAAGTCATAATGCCGCCAGTCGGATTGCTCGGATAACACAAAATAAGCACCTTGGAGCGCGGCGTAATAACAGCTTGAAGCGACTCAGCCGTAAGCTTGAATTTGTCTTTGGCGAACGTCTCAATGCCAACGGGAACACCGCCGCCCAGTGCAGTTATAGGAGAATAGGAAATATAGCAAGGTTCTGGAATTAAAATTTCATCACCTGGCACAATGAGTGCCCGCAGCGCCAAATCAATCGCTTCACTGCCGCCAACGGTTACGAGAATTTCATTTGCCGGATTATACGGCGTTTGGAATTGGTCATTTAAATATTGGCCAATCGCTTCGCGCAGGGCAGGAAGCCCCGCATTGGACGTATACTGCGTCTTGCCTCGTTCCAGCGAATAAACCGCCGCTTCACGAACATGCCATGGCGTAATAAAATCCGGTTCGCCAACGCCAAGAGTAATAACATCTTTGCGTGTATTAACCAAATCAAAAAACCGCCGAATACCCGATGGCTTAATATTTTGGACAGAAGGGGTCAAATAGTCGGCCATCGCTTGACGCTTCACCTTCGTCCGTACCAGCTCTTCCTCATCTTTAATCATCACATTCACCTCTTACGGCGAAATCATCAAACGATCGTCACCCTCATGCTCCTCGAAGATAATTCCATCCTGTTTATATTTTTTCAAAATAAAGTTCGTTTTTGTCGATAATACAGCATCGATTGGGGACAGCTTATTCGATACGAAGGAGGCGACCTCCTTCAGGTTCTTCCCTTCTACCTCGACAAGCAGATCATAGGCCCCGGACATCAAATAAACGGATTTCACTTCCGGATATAAGTATATACGCTCGGCAATGCCTTCGAAGCCGCGTCCGCGTTCAGGTGTAATTTGCACCTCAATCAGCGCTGTTACCTTCTCGTCATCCACCTTGCTCCAGTTCACGATAGTCGCGTATTTGACAATAATATGATTATGTTCAAGCTCGGCTATTGCCTGCTTTACTTCCTCAGCGGGAGCACCTAGCAAAGTGGCGATTAGATCGGCATCACGTCTGGCGTCTTCCTTGAGCAGCTCCAATACTTTGAGTTGCAATTCGTTCATCATATACTCCTTCCAGCAAACCTGAAGTTATTAACCTTCATATTACAACGAATCCGGGCATCCTGCAAAGAAAAAAACAAAAGACCCCGAAGGGTCTTTACATGTAGTAGGGCTGATGGGAATTTTGCTGGTTATGCTGCTGCTGAGCCATATGGCTGTATCCCGCATGCATCGCCTGCGACTGGCTGCCCATACGCTGCTGCAAAAATTGCGAGGTTTTTTGCTGGGTTTGCTGATACTCCTTTATCTGCTTGTCGATCTCTTGCCTAAGAACAGGCGATGCGGTGTTGTACATGTTTTGCGACTGCATCACTTGATACAGTTCACCCTGCATTTTCAGCGTGCTGTTCAGCAGGTTCGTAAACATTTGCCTAATAGATGGACAGGAAGACTCGGTAGCCCCTGTCGCATATTCACGGGTTACGCGTTTCAAATCACTAAGTACGGTGTAGGCCAGGTCCTCTTCTGGCAAAAACGATTGCGCGTATTGCTGTTGCATCTCTTTTTCCTCCTTATGTCTGGTTGCCGAATGTGCTTACTGCTGGGGCTGGGTCGGCGCCATGCTTTGATGCTGCTGAAGCGTATGCATCAACGTCTGATAGTGCTGCTGATGGGTATTCAGCATTTGGGAGCACACATGGCGAAGCTGCTGGTTGCTCGCCCCGACAGAAACGGCTGTGCATTGCTTGATCAGCAAATCCTCGTTGGACATTGAATCGACTATATACTCGAGTTCTTTCGCTGTCATTGGCTGTAACATCGTATTTCCTCCTTCTGAACGATTATTTGATTGGATACATGCTTGCAAGCGAAACTAATAGCGCCGCTCGGCTTACAGGTTGTCAACCCTTTCGTATTATGGATCAGTCTCCCACTAATTATGTACGGGTGCTTTCCCTATTTTACAACGCCGTTAAGCATGCAAAAGTGCCTATCTCCTCCTCGCAAGGTCAATAGACACTTTCACCTTCAACATACAGCTTAAGGAAGACTGAACGCACCTTTAGGGCAGGTGAACGGTTTTCACATGGTCAAAATGCAAAAATACCGAAGCCCCGCTCGCGGTGGACAGCTCAAGCATGCTTTGATCAATCGCTTTAAGGACGCCCGTTTTATTTGAATTTTCGCCTAAATCGAGTACGACAAATTCACCAATCAGCTTGCGCAGCTGCTGATCGAACGTTCGAGACAAAGTAACCGGGGATGGCCTTAATGGAAACTGCTCAGGCGTCAGCCTGTAGGGCGTGAGATCGGGGTTGTAGGGAATTAAATATTTTAGATGGTGCAAAGACACCATCACCGTGTGGTAAATCGGGGAATAAAACACGAAATAATCATTCATAACTGTCGTAACATAGCCATGGATGGATTGATTCCCAGTAATGTATAGCTCGGAAAACATCCCTTTGGCATTCATTAAAATTTTGCGATAAGAGACCGTTTCATTGTAAGCTTCGAAAGGCAGCTCCGGCACCTCGAATGGGTCATACTTATCATTGGACAAACGAAGCTGCTGCAAATGAATGAGCGGGACATAGAAAAATTGCAAGCCCGTATGCAGCACTAAAATATCCTGCCCGAACTCAATCAGCTTGCCACGAATCGAAGCAGACTTTCCTGATATATCCAGCTCTACTTGCTGGTCAAGCAGCGGATGTCGATTTTTCACAGTATCTCTCTCCTTTCTGCCGACTTTTTTAAAGGAATACCGGGCTTCGGCAACAAGTGCCTGACCCGGTATTTCACTAATAACTAATGCGTTGTGCCGTCCTCACAAAACGTTAATTTCTTTTGCCAGAGCGGTTTCCGTTTTTGTTTCCGCTTTTATTGCGGTTTTTGTTTCCTCCGGTGTTCGATCCACCTGTACGATTTTTATCTCCTCCGTTGTTCGATCCACCTGTGCGGTTATTATTCCCTCCGTTGTTCGATCCGCCTGTGCCGCCTGTACGGTTATTATTTCCTCCAGAACGGTCTCCACGGGAAGTGTTTTGTCCGAGCGGCTTAATGGTTTTGATGTGGAACAATTGAATTTGAACAACTTCACGGTTAACGACCAGCAATAAGGATGTGCTGCCAACTTCAGCGATAAAGCCTTCGATTTTCTCCGGGCCGCCCCAGTTGATTTGCACAAATTTTTGGTTAAGAGCACGGATAACGCCGACAAAGTTGGAAGCCTGAATATATTGAGGCGTGCGGCCTTTGCTTTTGTCGCTAGGGAAATCCGTAATGCTCTTCACATGGCTCGTGCTCACATAAACAATGCCTTCCTTTGTCCAAAGCACTAGATAGTCATTTTTCACGGCAACTAGCGTGCCCTGAAGGGATTCTGGACCGCCACGGTTGATTTTCACAAATTGTCCAACGAGGCCCTCAAGAAATGTTTTAGTTCCATTGCCTTTCGTGCTTTTGTGGTGGTTGCTTTTGTGTTGGTTGCTTTTATGGTGATGGTTCATATTGCCCGAGTTGCTATCCTGTTGTCCGCCTACATAGTTGCAGCAATAATTCATAATAAAATCCCTCCAAATGTTTAATCTGTCCTGCTAGATTTACATCCAATCTCAAACGCTATTCATTCTGTTCCTGCTTGCTCTTATCACCTTGGCCTGAGTAGCGAGCATCCCTCCAGTGCTTGATGCCGTTCATCTGTCATGGGAGACGATTTATAATACATTTATATGTATCCCTCATATAAGAGGTACTAGATTAATAACTATTTATTAGAGGTATAAGCATATAACTAGAAAAGATTCATAGAGTCGCTGCTCCGACAGTAGCAAACCTCCCTGCGGCAGAATAAAGTAAATCAGCAAAAGCCTATCTGAGGACGATAGGCGGATCTGCCCGCAGGAGGTGGAAGCCCCATGTCAACCCATACGCTGCCGATTCGTGAAATTACGATTGAACCTGATCATTTACAGGAGCTGCAGGAGGATTCCTGGAGCCATAAGTTTCAGCCAGTCCAGCTGAATATGAATGGACAATCGAGAGAAGCCACTTTCGGCTTTCGCGGCGGCCATACGAGGAATTATTTCAAAAAATCCTATGAAGTTAGAACAAAAGCTGGCTTGACGCTGCATTGGAACGCCGAGTTTGATGATCCTTCGATGATTCGCAATGCGCTGTCCTTCCAGTTCTTTAATCAGATTGGCGTGCCGTCACCGCGTACCCGGCATATTTGGCTCGTCATTAATGGCACCCCTCAAGGGGTCTATTTAGAAATAGAATCCGTTGATCCGAGATTTTTTCGCAAAAGAGGCATTGGCTGCCGCTCCATTATTTATGCGGTCAACGACAGCGCAAACTTTAGCCTTATTGATCCTATTACGGAGCGAAGGAAGGAATCCTTCTTTGACGGCTATGAGCTTGTATCGGGACTCGCCACCTCCGAGCTGCGGCTTAGCCGCTTCGTTAGAGGCATTAACAGCAAGCGCAAAACCCGGCTGCAATGGAGCTCTTGGGTGGAAAAGCAGCTTGATGTGGATCAATATTTGCTCTGGCTCGCTGGAGCTGTGCTAACGGGAAATTATGATGGCTTCGATCAAAACTATGCGCTTTATGTACATGCAAAAACAGGAAAATACAGAATGATGCCTTGGGATTATGAGGGAACATGGGGAAGAAATTGCTACGGTAAGCCGTGTGGAAGTGATCTGGTGCGGATTGAAGGCTATAATACGTTGACGGACAAACTGCTGGCCATTCCGGCGTATAAACGCAAATACCGCTCCATCCTGCTCCGGCTGCTGAAAACAGCTTTTACGGAGGAACAGGTGGAGCGGACAGTTAGCGAGATGTACAGCAAGCTGACGCCAGCCATTCGAGAGGACTACACGAGAAAAAGCAGCTATGATACGTATTTGAGCGAGCCAGACTTCATATTGAATTATGTGAAGGAAAGACGCGCTATAATCAGACACGCTTTAAAAAGCTGGAGGCTCACGCAGAAGACCGCAAATGTAGCCGCCCTTAAAGTTAAAATTCATTAAGGCTTCTTTTAAAATAACTCCATGCTGAGATATCGCTCGCCTGTATCAGGCGCGATGCAGAGCACCCTGCTGCCGGCTCCGAGCCGGCGAGCCACTTGGAAAGCCGCCCAAACGGCCGCCCCTGAAGAAGGGCCGAGCAGCAAGCCTTCCTGACGGGCAAGCGCCTTCATCATAGCGATGGCATCATCATCCGCCGCCTGTATAATTTCATCATAGACGGAAACATTCAGTATAGCCGGCACGAAGCCGGGGCTTGTGCCCACCAGCTTATGCGGCCCAGGCACACCGCCAGACAAAACGGGTGAACCCATAGGCTCGACAACCGCAATATGCAAATTCGGAAGTGCGGCTTTCAGCGTCTCACCCGTTCCAGTGATGGTGCCGCCTGTTCCTGAGCAGGCAACAAAAGCGTCAAGTCTTCCTTCCATCTGCTGCAAAATCTCCGTTGCTGTCGTCCCGCGATGGGCGTCGGGGTTCGCTTTATTTTCAAACTGATTCGGAATAAAGCTGCCGGGAATATGCTGAGCCAGCTCCTGCGCCTTGGCAATCGCACCAGGCATCCGCTCGGCCGCGGGGGTCAATACCACTTCCGCGCCATAGGCGCGAAGCAGCTTAATGCGCTCCTGAGACATATTGTCCGGCATAATTAAAATGAGCTTGTAGCCTTTAGCCGCCGCCCCCATGGCTAGTCCAATGCCCGTGTTGCCGCTGGTCGGTTCTATAATGGTGGAGCCCGGCTTAATTTGGCCGCTAAGCTCTCCAGCTCGAATAAGGGAGGCTGCTGCCCGATCCTTGACGCTGCCGCTCGGATTAAAGTACTCCAGCTTCACGAAGACGTCTCCGCAGCCTTCCTCCGCCAAACGGTTTAGCTTCACAACAGGCGTCTCGCCTACTAAATCAATAATGCTTGATACGATTTTTGGCATATTGGTTAATCCCCTGCTTCCATGAATCATTATGTCACTTGTTATGTCTCTTGTTCCAATAATGGACGCATCATCCACCAGCCCATAATAGGCACCGAGCCGACTACGAACAGCAGCCAGACGACCGCAAGCGGAGAATGGTTTTGCGTCAGCACGATTAAATATCCGCTTAGTCCGAGCACCCGTCCAAACGTCAAGCCCGCTTCCCGCAAAACGATAAATTCTTCGCGTTCCCCACCGCTGGATTGCGATTCTCCAATTAAATCAAACACCCTTGAAGTCATCGGTATAATGTAGAGCGGCATAAAAATCGACGTCCCAATACCGAATAACAATAAATTCGTAAAATTCACCTCATAGAATAAAGGCAATATGACCAGTCCATTCATGACCGTCCCGACTAGCATAGCCCTTTTGCGATTGCGCGGGGACAGACGCTTGCCGATCAGCCAAAAGCTTAGCAGCGCAACGAAAGACGTAATGAGTGTAAAACTGCCTAGCTTGGCCTCATTTTGCGTGGCGATATAAACGGTCAAGCCGACTAAAAAAAGAAATACGCCTTCCCGTACGCCTTGAGCGACGACAGCTGGCAGCATTCTGCGCCACGGATTGCCGGGAATGGCAAGCTGCTGAAAGCCATGCGTCCAGCTGTATCGCCTGCCGCCTTGCTTGCGCTTCTTCAGCCAGAAGCTCAGCACAACCGAAATAGCCAGAATGACGAGCGATGCCGTAAATATAATCTGATAGCCGCGCTCGCCGCTCATTGAGGTAATAAGCAAGCCCGATACCCAAGGCGCCAAAATCCCCGCACCAGACCCAAGCAAGCCTGACCAGCCATTAAAGCGGTCGCGATTGTCCGGCTCGGTAATTTCAAAATAAATGACATCAAATGCGACCCAAAACAACCCCAGCGCCAAGCCATTCAGTAGGCCGAGCGGAATAATATAGCTCGTCGCCAGCTTGCCGAGCATGAGCACTGTGAAATAAAAAGCCCCCGACAGCACGATGCCTGTGCGGAGACTGTTCATTTTATTATATTCTTTAACCCATTTTCCCGCCAGCCAAAAGGTAATGCCGCATGTTACATACTGGCACAACGTAAACCAGCCGACCAGCATATAGGAGGAGCTCGCTTTCCATAAGTAGATGGGCACGAACGTTCCTGAGAGCGCAAGCGCAATGCCGAATAGCGCTTGTACAGCCAGAAGCAATATCGCCTGACGATCCAATACTCCGCCCGTTGGCGCTCTTCCTATCATGGCTGGGCGGCTAAATGGCCCTATTGGCATCGACGTTTTCATCCGTGTTTTTGCCCCAGTGCCATGACTAGCTCCAGCACCCCTTTCGAATTCACCTTTGTTCTGTTTCATTTTCGTACCCCTTCCCCCGACAGTCGGCTGTATAGGCTAGCTTGCTTTCACGCCTGACTTGCTGCCCCTGCATTTGTATAGGTGCTATATAAGCTTCCCTGCTTGCGTCAGGCACATGCCGCTAAAGCTGCTGGAATTTATAGGCTGAGGGTAGAAAAAAACCGGAGCAAGCGCGGTGACCTCGGCAAATCAGGTCAAAACCGCGTTGTCCGGCTGTTTGAGCTTATTCTTCGGAAGCGAGTGCCTTCAGCATTCCTTCTCGGTCAATGCCGCTTAGCTGTGTAGCCGTATGGAAGCATGATGGGCACACATATAGCTTGAGCTCAAATGGCGCCTGAAGCAAGGGCTGTCCCAATGCAGGATGCAGCGTTGGCTCGAAAGAGCCTGCTGCTATTGCCATCTTGCCTGCTTCGAGCATATATTCCCGGCAGGAGGGACATTCCGGCGCTTCCTCCTGCTCATTGATAATTTGCTGCACCTTGCCTTGCGCTCCAATCCAGTCACGGTGCGTTCTGCGGAAGCCGTCACCCGACTCATCCCAGCCACCGCCAGCCTCCTGACCGCTGCCGTCTTCTTGCTCCCACTCCGGCTCCTCTTCCTCGTCATCCTCATCGCGGTCATTATCGACGCCGAATTGCAGCGTTCGATAGCCATCCAGCTCATTTTCACAATGCGGACAATGCTTCTCGGGACCGATTTCTTCATCCCATACAATTTCCGTCAAACACCACGGACATACAACTTGCTCTTCCATCCTTGATTGCCCCCCATTTAATTGTTCATTACGTAATAAACCCCGATGCTAAAAAAAATAATGGCTAAGGCCAGCAATGTTCCCCATAAATATTTCATGTCGATCCTCCTGCATTCTAGCTCACAATGGCACCGCCAATGACATACGAAAGTGAAACGGAAATAATCATAGCAATCAAGCCAACAGCCCGGTTGTCGCGCGCAATTTCATCATCAATGCGAAATACCGGCGTCAAAAACTCAAATAAGAAATAAGCGCCCAGCAAAATAAGGAAACCAAATGCGCCCCAAATCATGCTTTGGTAAATAGAATCATTGGCCTCAATCGAAAATCTGAAAATATTGCATATGCCGAAAATTTTCCCGCCCGTCGCCATTGCTACAGCAACGTTGCCGTTTTTAATTTCTTTCCAGCAGTTGTAACGGGTAACAAGCTCGAACACCCATAAAAAAACGAGAAGCGAGAGAACCACAATGGATATATAAAGCAGCATTGCCAAATAGGAATTGCCAAGCAGCACATCGACCTCATTGCTCATGCGATACCCTCCTTTAACTAAATCGCAAAAATCTTTCGGCAGCTGCGGCATAAGCGCCGCAGTCCGCCTAGTTAGTTAAGCTCAGCAACCGTCACACCGGCTCCGCCTTCGCCATAGTTGCCCAAGCGGTATTTTTTCACATGGCTGTGCTTGCGCAAATATTGCTGTATGCCTGAACGCAGCACACCCGTGCCATGCCCATGAATAATATAAACCTGCCCAATGCCCGAGAGGAAGGATTCATCGAGAAATTGATCAACCTCCATGAGTGCTTCCTCTAAATTCGAGCCTCTGAGGTCAAGCTCCATTTTCACATTTTCATCTCTGGAGCGTTTCACACTAGCTGCTTGCTTAGGCTGCTGCTTAAGCGGGGCAGCTGGCTTGATCAGCTCCATATCGGCAATAGCTACCTTCATCTTCATTATGCCGAGCTGAACGGTCGCATCCGCCCCATGCACCTCGATGATAAGCCCCTTCTGATTCAAGCTGTAGACCATAACCTCGTCACCGGCTTCGATTTTGCGAGCCGCCTTCTGTTGTCCTGCGTTAGAAGGTCGATTTTGCTTCTTATGCAGCTCAGGCACTGCTTCATCCAGCTTGCGGCGAGCGTCAATAAGCTTATGCTCCTTGACTGAAGCGCCTTCCTCCAATGCCAGCTGGCGCAGCTCCGCAATAATCTTCTCGGCCTCCAGACGCGCTTTGGCAACGGCCTCTTGCGCTTGCTCCTGGGCCTTCGCAAGCATTTTGTCACGCTGTTCCTCAAACTTGCGCAGCTCCGCCTCATGCCGTGCACGCTGCTTCTCCATATCCTGCCTCAGCGACTGCGCCGTCTGGCGTTCGCTTTCAGCATTCAAGCGGTCCGCTTCGAGCGAAGCGATCATATTCTCAACTCGCTGATCCTCTTCGCTGACTTCGCCGCGCGCATGATCAATAATGGTTTTGCTTAAGCCAAGCCGCTCTGCGATTGCAAAGGCATTGCTTCGGCCCGGTACCCCTACAAGCAAGCGATAGGTTGGGCTGAGTGTGGCAATATCAAATTCCATGCTGGCGTTAATAATGCCTTTGCGATTGTAAGCATACGCTTTAAGCTCGCTGTAGTGGGTAGTTGCAATAATGCGGCTGCCCAGGCTATGAATATGCTCCAGCAGCGCAATCGCCAGTGCCGAGCCTTCTGCTGGGTCGGTACCCGCACCCAGCTCATCGAGCAGGACAAGGCTTTTCGCCGTCATTGTTTTCAAAATACGAACAATATTAACCAGATGGCTGGAAAACGTACTAAGGCTCTGCTCAATGCTCTGCTCATCACCAATATCGGCATAAATGGCGTCAAACACACAAAGCTGGCTGCCGTCCTCTACCGGAACGAATAAACCAGACATGCTCATCAGGCTGAGCAAGCCTACGGTTTTAAGGGAGACGGTTTTACCGCCTGTGTTTGGTCCCGTTACGATTATAGCTGTATAAGTATTGCCCAGCTCAACATCAATGGGAACGATTTTGTCTGCCGCAATGAGCGGGTGACGTCCTCTTTTAATTTTCAGAAAGCCTCGATCATTCATGCGCGGCAGCGTAGCCTTCATCTCATGCCCAAGACGCGCCTTGGCAAAAGCAAAATCCAGCTTGCCGAGCAGCTCCTGATTATACAGCAAATCCTCGACATGCTCTGCCGCTTTAGCGGTCAGCATTTGCAAAATCTTCTCGATTTCGCGCAGCTCTGCCGCTCTCAGCTCACGCAGCTTATTGTTCATGGCAACCGTTGCTTCCGGCTCAATAAAGAGCGTAGCGCCCGAGCCGGACTGGTCATGCACGATGCCTCCAAAATGCGAGCGATATTCCTGCTTCACTGGAATAACATAACGGTCGCTGCGCAGCGTTATAATGGCATCCTGAAGCATTTTCTGCACGGAGGATGAACGAATCATTTGCTCCAGCTTCTCGCGGATGCGCGATTCTCCTCCACGAAGCTCCTTGCGAATCGAAGCGAGCTGAACGCTGGCGCTATCCATAACCTCACCCTGATCGTCAATACAGTCAAAAATCGCGTCCTCAAGCTCCTTGTGCTCGCTAAGCTGATCAGACATTTCATGCAGCAAAGGAATCGGATCATCATCATGCAGATTTTCCAAATGCCGCTTTACCCGTCTAGCCCCTCTCGACGTCGAGGCAATTTCCATCAGCTCCATTGGATTCAGTGTGCCGCCGATACGCGATCTGTGAAGGGAGCTGCTGATGTTGGTAATGCCGCCAAATGGCGGATTGCCCTTGAGACGGTCTGCCTTATAGGCCTCGTCTGTCGCCTGCAGCATCAGCTTAACCATCTCCAAATCAGAGCTTGGGGCAAGCTTCTCCGCTTCCTCTTTGCCGAGCGATGTTGCTGCGTGCAAAGTCAATTTATGTATAATTTTATAAAATTCAAGTGTTGTTAATATTTTACTATCCAAGCGTAACACTCCTCTCGCCCTTATATTATAGCCGAATAAGCGCTTTGATGCACGGGTATGACGTTACCTTCCATACATGTTCCGACGAAAACTGGCTACAATACGAAGGAATCAGAATATCCTGCCTAGTTGACATGCAAAATCAGTTGACTATTACAGGCCGTACTGAAGGGTTTTAAATCATCTAAGGAGGTTGTGTACATGAGCTTTTTAGGGCATGTCGTTCGGTTCATCGTAGCAGCTCTTGTGTTGATGCTTGTGGGCTTGCTTGTGCCACAGTTCAGCGTAGGCGGTTTTTGGAGCGCTTTAATGCTCGCTATCGTCATTGCCGTGCTGGGCTGGATTATTGAAGCGATTTTTGGCAAAAAGGTTACACCGTTTGGACGGGGCATCGTCGGCTTCATCGCCAGCGCCGTCGTCATCTGGATCGCCCAATTCATCGTCAGCGGCGTTACGGTCACTTGGCTAGGCGCCATTCTGGCTGCGCTCGTTATCGGGATTATCGACCTGTTCATTCCCGTCAGCACGCCATATGAAGCCGGACGCTCCGATCACAACCGCCGCAGCAGTGACCATTAATGCAATAATGATGTATTAATTGCTGTGCGTCGATAGCGGAAGCCTCGTGCTTGTCAGCCCTTTCCTGTCGCTCCTTGAGTGATGGGCAAGGGCTTTTTCATCAAGCCATTCAACAATTTGTCACCTTCTGATGCTGTCAGTTTGGAAAAATTGGGTTACAATAAAAGTGATGCAAAAAAAAATACCGAATCATAAAGCGTGTATGCAGAAAGGGAGCCAAACAAGATGAAAAAGTGGATTTTTCTTGCTGCCGTGATGTGCCTTGTTGCAATCATTGCCGCATGCGGGACAAGCGGGGGAGCAAGCGAAACGGGCGGCGTTATAGATACAGATGCTAGTGCAGCCGAAGTCGTTGTCAAAGCAAAGAGCTGGGAATTTGAGCAATCCGAATATAAGATCAAGCAGGGCGAGGCCGTTAACCTTAAGCTTGAATCAACGGATGGCGTCCATGGCATCCAAGTTACCAAGACCGATATTACGATTCCAAACAATAAATCCAAAACCATTTCGCTGAAAGCTGGCGAATACACAATCGTATGCAACGTGCCATGTGGTACAGGCCATACAAAAATGCAAGCAAAGCTAATTGTTGAATAAAAGGATTTGTTTTTGTTTGAGGGCTTCTTGAATCCCTCAACCCGCCGCCAATGCTCACCTTTAAGTGAGCATTGGCGATTTTTGTTGCTTTTGCATGAAATATCATTTTTCTTTTGCTGCCCTTAAAGAAAAATTGATAGCTGCCGCACTTTCGCTTCCCGCCTCCCTTTGATAAGATGGTCATGATAGCTAAAAGTTAGCGCTTACGATTTTTTCTTGCAAAGCCGAAGGGAGAGATACGATGAGCCTTTTAAATGGGCGTGTGGCAATGGTAAGCGGCGCAGGCAGCGGGCTCGGAAGAGCCGCTTCTCTATCGTTCGCAAAAGAAGGCGCAGACGTCGTTCTGCTTGGCCGTCGATTGAACAAGCTCGAAGAAACCTTTGAGGCGATAAAGGAAGCAACCGGACGGGAAGCGCTTGTTATACCAACGGATATCACCGACGAGCAGCAAATCAAGCAAGCCGTTATTCTGGCTGTCGACAAATGGGGTAAAATTGACATTTTGCTCAATAATGCCGCTGTGCTGGAGTCCGGCCATGTCATAGAGCTGACTTCTGAAAACTGGCACACGCAGGTCGCCACCAATTTGACAGGCCCCTTTTATTTATCCAGAGCTGTCATTCCCTTTATGCGAAAAGAACGCTATGGACGAATCATTAATATTACGTCGGGCCTTTCATGGAACGGTGCCGGAGGATATGGCGCCTACAGTGCAGCCAAAGCTGGCCTTGAGTCGCTAACCCGGACACTAGCAGATGAAGAGCATGAATATGGCATTCTCATTAACTTATACAATCCTGGCACGCTTCGCACCGAAATGCATGCCACGGGCAAGGACCCGGCAGTTGTCACCCCCGATTTGCTGCGGCTCGCAAGTCTGCCACGCGGGGGCCCAACAGGCAGTATGGTCAGCTATGGATAATGAGATGAGGCGCTAATAATAAAAATCCCTTGAAAGCAGCACGGGTCATGGCTCGCTGCTGCTTTCAAGGGATTTTTTTGCGCTTAAGCAGCGCGGTAGCCAAAAAGAGCCGTTTATCTAGGCTGTTCCGGCACACCGGGCTAAATAAACGGCTCTTTTGTCATAGACTAGCTTTGCTCGATTAGCTCTATCCATTCATTGTATTCGTTTTGCAGCAAGGAGTACTCATGTGCCAGCTTGCCGTGCTCGATAGAAAGCTTCTCATGCTCTGCTCTGAGCAGCTCCGTCGATTGAACGGCCTCCGACCATTCCAGCTCAAGCTGCTGCCTGCGTTGATCAGCTTGCTCGCTCTGCTCGGCTGCCGCAGCGGCTTGCGCCAAAGCTGTCTCCAGTTGCTCCCTCAAATGCCCCTCCCCAGCTTGCCGCTCAGACTCAGCAGCAACCATGCGGTTAATTTCATCTGTCAATTGCTCGGAGCGCTCGCGCTCTTGCTCTATTTGCACATCCAGTTCCTGCTGTTTATGAAGTAAAACCTCGAGCTGCTGAGCCGAAAGTCGCTCTCTTGCCGCAATTAATTCAAGCTGCTCTGTAAGCTCCTGCTCATGCCTTGCCAGTTGTCCCAGCCTTTCGTCCATCTCCAGCTCATGGAACTCTGCCTGTTCTACTTTCGCCTGAAGCTCCTCCAGCTTTCTTTGCCAAGCAGCCTGTTCATCCTTGCGCTGCTGCTGCGCTCGCAGCTCCTGCTCACGGTAAAGCTCATCAAACTGCTGCTTCTGCTGCTCTATTAGCCTAGCAAATTCTGCTTGCTTCTCGTGAAGCTGCTTCCTTAATTCCGAGCAATCACGTTCCAGTTGCTCTGACTGCTCCAGTTGTTCAAGCTTCAACAATTCCAGCTGATCGGCAAAATCCTGCTTGAGCTGGCTTACAGCCTCATCGCGCTGCTGTTCCAGCATAACAAGCTGCCGCTGATGCTCCTGTGCAAGCTCTGCTTGAGCAGCTTCACTTTCCCGCTGCTTAGCTTCGAGTGCTTGTTCCTGCTCACGAAGCTTTAGCGAAAGCTCTGCCTGAGCAGCATCGCCCTCGCGCTTATTTGCCTCAAGTGCTTGCTGCTGCTCACGAAGCCGCAGCTCAAGCGCTTCACGCTCTTCTTCATGCTGGATTTCCAGCTCCAGCTGTTTTTCTTCCGCATTGCTTTTCCATTCTTCATGAAGCCGTGCTTGAGCCTCAAGCCGCTCCCGATAATGCTGCTCCTGCTCGCTTCTAGCCTGCTCATAGTGGGCTTGACGATCTTGCTGCAGCTGCTGAAGCTTGCTGAGCTCTTCCTCCAGCGCCATAACACGCAATTCAGCCTCATCCGCTTTAGCTGCTTCAATTGCCAAATATTTAGCCTGCTCGGCGATTTGCGCTTCTGCTTCCTTCAAGCGATTGCCTAGCTGCGCACGCGTCTCGGCATGCTGCTCATTTATGACATGCAGCTCGTCCAACTGCTGACGAATTTCGCCAAGCTCGGCTTCACGCTCATGGCGCTCTTGCTCCAGAACTGCAAGGGAGGAGCGCAATGCTTCTTCCTGTTCCATTGCTTGCAATAAGTGATCATCTGCAACGGCAATACGCTGTTCAAGCGCAGCTTTTTCCTTGGCAGCTTTCTCTTGAAGCTCGGCAGCTGCTGCTTGCAGCTTAGCCCGTTCTTCTTCCCAATTTTTATATCGCATAGCGAGGTCAGCCTTCAAGGCTTGCTCCTGCTCCATTAACTCTTTCATATGTGCGGAAACCAGCTTCTCAACATTAGCCGACGCTTCCGCAAGCAGACGCTGCTCATGCTCATCAAGCTGCTGTTGCTGCTGCTGGGCTGCATTAGACAGCTCCAGCTTCCATTCCTCTTCACGCTGCTCATGCTTCGCCTGCCAGCTCTGCTCCAGCTGTATGACACGCTCAGCTAGCTCATTCGCTGCAAGCTCTAGCGCTTGGGCTTTAGCTGCACGCTCAGCAGACAACACCGCTTCCGCTTCTTCAAGCAGCTCTGCCGCCGTTGCCTGCTCGCGTTGCAATTGTGCTTGAGCTGCTGCCTCCAGTTCCGCTAGCCTTGCAGCCGCTTCGGTGCGTTCGAGCTCGACGCGAGCTAGCGCTGCTGCTTCGGCTTCTGCCACCCTCGCTGCTGCTTCCGCCTGTTCGCGTGCAAACCTCTCGTCTGCAGCACTCTTCTCCTCCGCAAGCTTCAAGGCTGCATTAGCCTGCTCATGCTCCAGCTGCTCCTGCAAAGCTTTCTCGACTTCAGCAAGCCTAGCCATTGCCTGGGAACGTTCGCGCTCCAGTTGCGCTTGTGCAGACGCTTCCGCCTCCGTCAACAGCTCCGTAGCTGCCGCGCGTTCCTGTGCAAGCTCCGCTTCCGCTTCCGCTTTTGTTTCCAGCAGCTTCGCTTCAGCTACTGCCCGTTCGCGCTCCAGTTGCTCCTCAGCAGCTTGCACTGCTGCTTCTGCTGCTGCAAGCTTGTCCGCTGCTTCCTCACGCTCGCGCTTCAGCAGCTCTTCCGCGACGCTCTGCGCTTCTGCGAGTTTCGCAGCAGCGGCTTCGCGCTCCCGCGCAACCTCTCTTGCCGCGATGCTTCTTGCTTCGCTGGCTTTGGCCTCGGCTTCCGCCAGCTTAGCAGCTGCTTCGGCACGTTCCCGCTCCAACTGCTCCTGAGCAGACGCTTCCGCCTCCGTCAACAGCTCCGTCGCAGCCGCACGTTCCCGCGCAAGCTCCGCTTTTGCTTCCAGCAGCTTCGCTTCCGCCTCTGCCTGCTCGCGTTCCCGCTTCGCTTGCGCAGCCGCTTCAGCTGCCGCCAAGCTTGCAGCAGCTTCCGCGCACGCCGCCGCAAGTGCTGCTTCCGCTTCGCTTCGCACTTCCGCCAGCCTCGCGGCGGCTGCCTCGCGCTCCCGAACAAGCTGCTCCTCTGCGGTCAATTCCGCCTCGATCAGCTTTTCCTCAACTTCCGCTATTTTCGCTGTCGTCTCGGAAATTTTCGCTTCGGCTTCGTTCAGCTTCGCTGCGGCTTCAGCACGTTCATGCGCAAGCATCGCTTCTGCCTCACTCTGCGCTCTCGCAAGCTTCGCCGCCGCTGCTTCCCGCTCCCTCGAAAGCTGCTCCTGCGCAGAGGCTTCGACTTCGTTCAGCTTTTCAACCACTTCCGCGAGCCGCTCCGCCGCTTCGGCGCGCTCGCGCTCCAGCTGCTCCTCGGCGATAATTTCCGCCTCGATCAACTTTTCGGCTGCTTCCGCACGCTCCCGCTCAAGCTCCTCCGTCGCCGCGCTCTTCGCCTCCGCTAGCTTCGCTTCTAATACCCCAAGCTTCGCTTCCGCTTCCGCACGCTCTCGATCCAGCAGCTCTTCCGCGACGATTTCCGCTTCTATCAGCTTTTCGGCGGCTTCCGCGAGCTTCGCAGCCGCTTCAACACGCTCGCGCGCCACCTGCTCCTCGGCAGCAGCCTCGGCTTCCGCGAGCTTTACCGCTGCACTAGCCTGCTCCCGCGCAAGCGCTCCTTCAAGTGTCAGCTTCTGGGCAGCAAGCGTCTCAGACGCTTCCTCACGCTGGCGCGCAAGCGCTTCCGATGCTTCCTGCTGCTGTGCGGCCAGCCGCTCGTCCGCTTCCGCCAGCATATCCTTCAGCTGATTTTCCGCTTGTGCGAGCGCATGAATCAGTTCCTCGGCGGCCTTCTTTTTCGCCTCCTCCAGCTCTGATTCAAAAACCTCCTGCAGCTCCTGCAAATCAATTTCCGCCTTTACCTGCAAAGCCTGGTACTCCTCGCGCAAGCTTGTCATCATCCCTTGGAGCTCTTCAAGCTGCTCGGCAAGCACTAGCCGCTTCGCCTCAGCGTCATGCAGCGACTCATTGTCGCGTCGCAGGCGAAAAACTTCCTCGGTCATTTGCACAGCTGCAAGCACTGCGATTTTTGGCAGATCCAGCTGTGGATAACCTTTGGCAATTTTATTCATGCTATCATCTATCATTCCGGCAATACGCCGCATATATTCTGAGTTGGAATGGCCCTTCAAACGATATTGATGCCCATATATATCAACGGTTACTACAGTTTGCTCAGTATCCATAAAACATTATCCTCCTATAGGTGTTTCTCGCTCCCTTATCAATCGGCAGGATGGTTTCCCCAATCCTTATATAGAAGAACATATCACATAGAGTCTTATATTATAGTTGTATTATAGCAAGGTGAAACGGCTGTCGCCATTCTTTGGCGGCGCAGCGCGTTTCATTCCGAGAAATATAGAGAAGGGATCGAATCATCTTATCCTTTCCTATATTTCAAGGTGAAACGGCTGTCGCCATCCTTTGGCGGCGCAGCGCGTTTCACTCCGAGAAATATAGAGAAGGGATCGAATCATCTTATCCTTTCCTATATTTCAAGGTGAAACGGCTGTCGCCATCCTTTGGCGGCGCAGCGCGTTTCACTCCGAGAAATATAGAGAAGGGATCGAATCGTCTTATCCTTTCCTATATTTCAAGGTGAAACGGCTGTCGCCATTCTTTGGCGGCGCAGCGCGTTTCACTCCGAGAAATATAGAGAAGGGACAGCTTTAAGATATACCTTCTCTATATTTCAAATGCAAGTGTAACCGACTGCTTCTGTCTCCGACATGAAGCTTTGCTCTTCTTTATATTTCAATCCAAAATCTATTACAGACTAGCAAGCAGCTAATGATTCATGTTTGGGCAAATGCTCTGGAAAAACCGTCCAAAGTCCTGCTGCTGCTCAAAAACAAAGCAAAAAGCCGTATCGATAGTCCACATGGAACTATTTCGATACGGCTTGGAAGGTTTCCTGCCTATTTTCTTAATTCTGCTGCAAAAGATTGTTCTAATCCTGCGACGACCTTGCCATGTAGCTCAGTCACTTCTTCGTCGGTCAATGTACGCTCGGCATGACGATATACGAGCGAAAGCGCTACGCTCTTTTTGCCCGCTCCCAGCTTCTCGCCCGTGAAGACGTCAAACACGCGGACGGACTCCAGCAGCTCGCCTGCCGTTTGCCATGCAAGCGCAGTAAGCTCGCCTGCCGGCACTTCCATATCCAGCACAACAGCAATGTCACGCTGCATTGCAGGATAACGCGGAAGCGCCTTGTAGACGATTTCGTCGCCAGCCAGCTGATAAAGCGGCGCAAGCTCGATTTCCAGCACGTACGTATCTGCCAGATCGCTTTCCAGTTGCAGCGTTGGGTGAAGCTGACCCACATAACCAATGACCTCTGTGCCATGCTCGGTCTCCAGTTGAACAGCTGCCGTTCTTCCCGGGTGAAAATGCTCCGGCTGCGCCGCGGCATAGCTTACCTTATCGGTAATGCCAAGTACGGCAAACACCGTTTCCAAAACGCCCTTGGCATCATAAAAATCAACAGCGGCCGCCTTGCGGTTCCACTGCGGCTCTACACGGTTTCCTGTCAGCAATGCTGCGAAGCGATGCTTCTCCTGAGGAAGACGCGTCAGCTTCTCTTCTTCCGTATGGAACACGCTGCCGATTTCAAAAATGACAGCCGACTCATTTTTGCGATTGCGGTTATAGGCTGCTGTTTCCAGCAGCTGCGCAATTAGCGTTGTCCGCAGTACGCTGCGCTCCTCGCTCATTGGCATCGACAGCTTCACAGCCTTCGTCGATTCGCCCGACAAAGCAGGGAACAGCTCTGTCCGCTCAGGACCTGTGAACGAATAGCTGATTACTTCATGCAGCCCCGCATCCGTCAGACGCTTGCGCAGCTCGCGGCGAATCGCTTGCGGCTTCGTCAGCGCACCTGGCGTTACATCGCCGAAAATCGGTGTAGTCGGAATGTTGTCATAGCCATAAAGACGGGCAACCTCCTCGATTAAATCTACATCATATGAAATGTCGCCGCGGCGCGACGGAACTTCGACTTGGAATACCTCTTCCTCGCTGACGCTATAGCCAAAGCTTAGACGCTTCAAAATCGTTTGCACCTCAAGGCTGGACAGCTCAGTGCCGAGATAACGGTTGATTTTAGCCAAAGCGACTTCAACGACCTGCTGCTTCGCCGGAGCTGTCGTCACCTCCACGATGCCCTCCGTAGCGAGTCCGCCTGCAAGCTCAGTGATCAAGGCTGCTGCACGGTTTAGCGCAGGAATAACGCGGCCCGGGTCCACTTCCTTCTCGAAGCGAATGCTCGATTCCGAGCGCAGTCCGAATTGACGTGAAGTTTTGCGAACCGTTCCCCCATCAAAGCGAGCCGATTCCAGCAAAATATTAACGGTATCGCTTGTGACCTCAGAGTTCGCTCCGCCCATTACACCCGCAAGCGCGATTGGCTTCTCGCCGTCAGTAATGACAAGCATTTGCGGCTCAAGGCGGCGCTCTTGGTCATCAAGGGTAAGCATCGTTTCGCCCTCATGCGCCAAACGCACATCAATCCTTCCGCTTTTCACCTGATCCGCATCAAAGGCATGAAGCGGCTGGCCATATTCCAGCAGAACAAAGTTCGTTACGTCAACGACGTTGTTAATCGGACGAATGCCTGCGGCAATAAGGCGGTTTTGCAGCCATAGCGGAGACTCGCCAATTTTCACGCCTTTAATGTAACGCGCACTATAGTGGAAGCACTGCTCAGGCGCGCTGATTGTCACTTGAACATGACTTTCTGTACGCTCGGAAGCATGAGCAATAACCGGCTCAGGAATACGCACCTCACGGCCAGTCAAGGCGCCGATTTCATACGCTGTGCCGATGACGCTGAGGCAATCCGAACGGTTAGGCGTCAAGTCGAGCTCCAGCACCTCATCGTTCAATCCAAGCACGTCAGCGATTGGCGTTCCGATTACCGTGTGCGGCGGCAATACGAGAATGCCCTCCTGCTGCTCCTTCGGCAGCAGCTTGTCATTAATGCCAAGCTCCTTCGCTGAACAGATCATGCCCTGCGATTCTACGCCGCGCAGCTTTGCGCGCTTAATGTGCAAATCGCCCGGCAGCTTTGCTCCAACGGTCGCAACTGGAACAAGCTGCCCCGCATCGACATTTTTCGCTCCGCAGACGATTTGCAGCTCTTCGCCTGTGCCTACGTCCACTTTGCACACATTCAGCTTATCTGCATCCGGATGCTTTTCACGTGATTTGACATAGCCGACAACGACGCCGGTCACTCCCTTGTTACGAGATTCCACCTCGTCGATCTCAATGCCTCCGCGCGTCATTTTCTCAGCAAGCTCTGCGCCCGTAAAGCCAGATAAATCAACATATTCATTCAACCATTGATATGAAATTTTCATCGCTTTGCTCCCCTTCCTTTCCTGCTACATTTTCGCGAATTGTTGTAAAAACCGAAGATCATTCGTATAGAAATGACGAATATCGTCAATGCCGTATTTCAGCAGCGCAATGCGCTCTACACCCATGCCGAAAGCGAATCCGCTAACTTCGTTCGGGTCGTAGCCGCCCATCTCCAGTACGCGCGGGTGAACCATGCCGCAGCCGAGAATTTCCAGCCAGCCCGTCTGCTTACACATCCGACAACCATGTCCGCCGCATTGCGCGCAGCTTACGTCAACCTCCGCACTTGGCTCCGTGAATGGGAAGAAGCTTGGACGAAGACGGATTTGCGTCTGCGAGCCGAACATTTGCTGGGCAAATTGCAGCAGCGTGCCTTTTAGGTCGCTCATGCGAATGTTAGGCGCAATAACGAGCCCTTCAATTTGATTGAATTGAAAGGAATGCGTCGCATCGTCATCATCGCGGCGGTATACTTTACCTGGACAAATAACTTTGATTGGCTTGCCTTTCATCGCCTGCATCGTTCTCACTTGAACCGGGGATGTTTGCGTACGCATCAGGATATCATCGGTAATGTAAAATGAATCCTGCATGTCGCGTGCCGGATGGTTTTTCGGCAAGTTCAGCGCCTCGAAGTTGTAATAATCCGTCTCGACTTCTGGCCCTTCGGCAATCGTATAGCCTAGTCCGATGAAAATATCCTCGATTTCCTGTGCTACCTTGTTAAGCGGATGTACGGCTCCAGTTGGCAATGCTTTGCCTGGCAGCGTCACATCAATCGTCTCGCCGCGCAAGCGCGCTTCCGTCTCGGCTTGCTGGAATACCGCCTGCTTCTCCTCGATAACGGCTTCAATCGCCGCACGAACGTCATTGCCGACTTGACCGATAATTGGACGCTCCTCTGCGCTAAGTCCGCCCATGCCGCGCAAAATTTCAGTAAGCGCGCCTTTTTTTCCTAAATATTTGACCCGCAGATCGTTAAGCACTTGCGGATTGTCTACCTGTTGCAGCTCTTGCAGCGCTTCGCCGCGCAAAGCCTCCAAACGTTCCTTCATCTGATGCTCGCCTCCTCATTCTTTTGAACAAACAAAAAAAGCCCCTTCTTCCCGCAAGGGACGAAAGAACCGTGGTACCACCCTAATTCGAGCACTCTGCTTGCTCCCCTCTATACAGAGAGGGACAGAACTAGCTTGCTCCTCAATCCCGTTAACGGCGGGAACCGAAACATTCCTACTTGCGAACATGCAGCACCTGCTGGTGCTACGCCGGGTTCAGAAGTCTGCTCAGGAGTGAACTTCAGACAGCCTGTTTTCACGAAAGACGCTCTCAATCTATGGCGACTTCTCCCTGTGTGAAGGCACTGCTTACTTTTCTCCGTCTCAGCATTTCAACTCATATGGATGCAATATCTTTTACATTATAAGCAAATGGCTGGCGCGATGCAATAACTGCCTTGCGATTTGCCCGACTTATGCCCCCGAAATCGGATTTTTGCCTTCGGTGAAGCTGACACTGTCTGCCTTCCAAACGCCATTTACCTTGATTATTTTGGTATCTCGCAAAATGTAAGAAACTTCCCAAGCATCCTGCGAAATGTCCAACGACTGTAGGAAGCTCCCCGTTGTTTTGGTTCTATAGCTGCCAGACGTTACAGGATCTTTAAACGTATAATTATACTCTAGGCCTTTATTTTGAATGATGACATTAATGAGACGGTCGGTAAAATAAGGCTTGAAATAAGTGCGAATCTGCTTCATGGATGACACATCGGCTGCTTCGTTTAATTTATCAGACAGCTGCTTCAGGCGGGCTGCCGATGCTTTTTCAGCGGCCAAAAGCTTAACCGGCTCCACATATACAACAAGCTGCTTCCCTTCGAGTGTAATCGTCGCGACTTGGCCATATGAATTCCAGTCTACACTTGCACCCAGCAGTTGGCTAACGAACCGCAGAGGAACATAGGTTGTGTTGTTGATTAATTGCGCTGGTACGTCTAGCTCCGTTTCAGCTTGATGGACAAGCACCTTTTTTGAGTTAATCGTAAGAAGCAATTCGATATCGTCTTTTTGGATTTCAATCGTTTGAAGCTGCTGGTTCCACTCTACAGCAGCCCCCATATTTTGGGCAACATCACGTAGCGGTATAAGCATCCGGTTGTCCTTCAATTTTCCATTGTTAAGCTCAATAGGCCGATCAGCCGCAAAAACAGGTGCAGAAAGAGCTGGTAAAGCCAGCAGTGTCGCTGTCAATAAGCCTAAAGCGATTTTTTTCAACATCATAATACCTCCATCATGTAACATAGCTGTTGTTATCCCTATTCATATAGACGTGAATTTAATAAAAAAGTTACCCGCTCTTAAACAACACCACAGAATTGTATTCATTCAATAAAAAATGATCAAAAACAGCTCCCTCCATCTTTACGATGAGCAAGGAGCTGTCCTTTAAACTATTCTATTACTCAATAATAGCTTCTGCCTCTATTTCGACAAGCAAGAGCGGATCAATAAGTGCTTTGACCTCTACCATCGTTGCTGCTGGCTGAATCGTGCGAAAAAACTCGCCATGTGCTTTTCCAATCTCTTCCCACTTCGAAATGTCAGTAACGAACATTCGAGTTCGAACGACATCAGACATGCTTGCCCCTAGCTCAGCCAAAGCCTTCTCAATCGTTTGCAGAACAAACCGAGTTTGCTCATAAGGATCTCCTTGACCCACGACCTCGCCATCCTTCATCGCCGTTGTTCCGGCAACTTCAATTCGATTGCCGACGCGAATCGCGCGGCAATAGCCCACAAGCGGCTCCCATGGGGAACCCGTAAATACCTGTTGTCTGCTCATCGCGCTCTCTCCCCCAAGTTTAAAATAAGACTTCCCGCAACCGTTCTTTTTCAGACTAACTGCCTTTTAAAGGCTCCGTCGCTATTTCCACCTGTGTTCCCTGACCGCGCTCACTCTTGACACGAAGCGACCAGCCCATCTGCTTCGCTCGCTCACGCATCATGCGAATGCCATAACGGCCTTTCGCCTCCAACTGCTCGATATCCGCACCTTCTCCTGTATCCGCTACGATACAGTGAAAGCTGCCTAATACTCCGCCTTCAAGCGGATAACAGGCGATACTCACATGCGCGTCGTGCGTGTGCTTGCGAATATTCATTAGCGCCTCACGCACAATCGCCATCAGCTCGACCTTCTCCTTATCTGACAGCGCGTGCTCGGGCAATTGCCAATTGACCTCGGCGGTATAGCCGCCGCCAGCCTCGCGCAGCTCTTCAGCAAGGGAATGAATGGCCGCCCGCCATGGCCCTTCCGCCGGACTTGCATCGGTTGACGATTTCAAGTTGGCAATGGACTGGCGCACGTCCTCGTACACATGCCGAACTGTTCCTCGAATTTGCTCAGTCGTCTGGCGAACACCCTCCGGTGTGTCGGCATGCTCCAGGCTATCCAGCTTCACGGAAAGCAGAAACAACGACTGCGAAATGCCATCATGCAGCTCACGCGCAAGCTTCTCGCGCTGCTCAAAGGAAGACTTCGACAGTCGTTCGCGCTGCAACGCATCCTGCATGAGCTCTAAACGCTTGAACAAGCCGCGCAGCAGCGTCAATGTGACTAAAAAAACAAGCACAGGAGCAAGCACATTGCCCAAATCCATGGAGATGTATGGCAGTAGAAAGGCATGCCTAACATATTCCCAAAGACCAATTGTAAGTGTTGGAATCCACAAGATCAACCATTTCAACCATCTATAAGACACCTGCTACCGCTCCCTGCTTGCATTAATAGTTTTCAAAATCTATGCTTTCGTTCAGCTTGCCCCCGCTCTTATCGACTACCTGCAGCTCAGCCGTCCATTTCCCGGGGAATGGAATATTCATCCGTTCTGCATGATAAGATGTTCTCACAAAACCAGGAAAAGACTCATACGAGGTATCCTCAAAAATTTCTAGCGGCACCTCAAGGGGCGCAAGCTGCTGCTTATCAAGCGAATGCAGCACCAGCTTCACATCTGTTGGCTCTCCCAGCTGCTCCGGCAGCCATATTTTCACCTCGAATTGATTTGCTCCCGGCTCATTTGGCGTTATATTAACGGTAAAATGGCGCGTTTCTCCCATTTTGTGAAACCGGACAGGCGTATTGTCCGGTATAGGGCTCATATAGGTAAAGATGCCGACAATAAGCGTTATAGCCAGCATTAGACCTGCATCCACCTTCAGCACCAAGCCATGCGGCAGCTCACCGCGCCGAACACGGACACGGAGCAACGCGCCTGTGATGATGACAAGCATGACTAGCGCGATTTTCACCAGCAGCCAAATTCCCCAGCTTGTATAAAATAAATAGGACAGGCTTGGCAGCAGCAGCCATGTAATCGCCGCTCCTGTAAGGACAAGCAGCACCATGGATATCCATGCGGCTGTCGTGAAGCGTTCTGCAAAGCGCCCCGCTTCCTTCCGATCAGCAAACCATAAGCCGAGTAATATGGCTAAGCCCCCGCTCCATACAGCCGCACAAGCGAGATGAATAAAATCAAGCACGATGCCTACATTCATATTCGACTGCAACGCCGCCATGTGGCCGCTCCAGCTCTCAATAGCAAGCAATAGCAACGCCCATATGAGCTTGAAGGTATCGCTTCCCTTAATAACGATAAAGCCTAGAAGCGATAATACAAGCAGCGCCAGCCAAGCTTGGCCGGTACTCGTTTCGGTGAACAGCCTCACCCATTCCGGCCCACCGCCTCCGTAGCCCTCCATCAAGCTGCGCGCACTGGCGAATACATACAGAAGAGAAGCAAGCAACAACGCCCGCATCATCGGCAAGCTCCAGAGCTGCATCCGCTTGCGTTGTTCATCGCTTCCTAAGCGAATCCCGCTGAACCAAAGCATCAGTCCTGCCGCCAGCAGCAGCGCGATGTAATATACAATTCTTGCGGTATAAAATAAAGCTGTACCCACACTAAGGCCGCTGTCATGACCATGATCCATATTTTCCATCTGGTCATGCCCAACCTGCTCATGCGGATTAAAGCTCGCTGCAAGTGTTGGTACAACGACAGAAAGCTGCTGGGACTCTAAGCTGCGCGCTGCATGAGCTTCGGCTGGCAGGATGCCAACTAACAGCGCGCAGCTAATCAGAAGCACAGTCAGCATTGCATACGAGGTGATTATTTTGGCTGCTGTTCGCCGTACTAGCTGCTTGCTTCTAGAAAATAAAATATTTAACATCATGCTGCAAATCCCTTCCTTCAGTTATCCTCTTGTAACAGTTTACCTTACAAGACAGCAAAGGACAATTCACTTAGCATGTTGTGAAAGCTGCATAACGCGACAGAGGAGCGTGCATCATGAAAGAGAAGAAGATGCATCATAATTAGGAGCAAGCCACTAGGCAATGGAGGAGGAAATATTACATGGTATTTAACAGCAGCTACACAATCGCCGATTTGAATCATAACGAGGATGCCATTGAAAAAATAAAGCAATTAGAGCAGCGGCTTTCCGCTCAAACCGGAGCAGCCATTACTCTAATTGCTTATAATTATGAACACGACATTACGGCTGAACGTACCGATTAATCATTTCAACGAGCAAATCATTAAGCGGCTTCACCTCGTATTCCCCGGCAGCAGGCTCTAGATGTTCGCCGCCTATGCCGCTGTCATCCGTTAAAAACAAGTAGGTTCCCCCCGTCGCCACCGCCATAAAGCGCAGCAAATATTCCGTTGGGACATCTACCCCGCTGGAGGCGACGGGAATAATACGGATGCCATTCGCGGCTGCCGTTTGCATCAGCTCCTGAATTTCATGAACGACTTCTTCCTTATAATGCGGGGGAGCATCCAATACGAGGAATAGCAGCCTTGCCCGCGCCTGTTTGCTCCAATCATGCTCAAGAATAGCATCACGCAGCGCAGCGTCAACCGCTTCGGGATAATCGCCGCCGCCATCTGCCTTTTCTGCTGCTATTTTCCGGACAACCTCATCGACATCCTTCGTGAACGGAAACGACTTCACCGTATAATCATCATATTTATCCTTATAAAAATTGGCGCTGAGCCTCATATCCAATTGCTGACCATGCTGCTCGCTTACCCGGCCAATGACATCCTTTAGCTCGGCCTCCAAATAGCGCAGCTCATCCTCCATCGAGCCTGTCGTATCGACGACAAACATAATATCGACCTGATTAGAGGGCTCTGCTTCGCCTCCCAAATCCACCTTGAGCGTACCTTGCTCCGGCAATTTAATGCTGCTCAAGCTTTTGCTATACTGCCCTGCCTGAACCTCGACCCTATAATTGCTCTGCTTATCACCTTGGTCTTTGTCAAACAATCCGGCAAATAAATAGGCTTTTCCATCCGTATTTGTGCGTGCCTCCCATACAAGCTCGCGCTGGTTGTCGCTCAGCTTCACAACAGCATCGGATACGGCCCTGCCACCTGAAGTTACAATGACTTCCAGTCGGTTAAAGGCATGAAACCACCAGTAGTATTTATTATCATCGCCCTCTTTGCTATTTAGCAAATTTCCGAAGCGCTGCCATGCCGCCAAATCATCCCATTCCCCCGCCGTAAGCTGGCCTGGCTTCACTTCCGCCTGCTGCGAGGAATAACGCCTGTCTCCACCTTCTCTGCGTTCACCTTCAGGAACAGGCTCTGCAAATTCTTCCTTGCTTGGAGAGCTGTCTTCTTTAGTGCTGCTGCCTTCATCACTTTCCGTAGCTGCATTTTCCGCCGTCGTATTCCCTGTCTCTGTTGTGGTGGAATTACTTCGATCAGGGCCGCTATTCATCCCGCCAGAGCAAGCTGCTGCCAGCATTAGAGCGATAATCAAGACCAATGTGCGAAATAAGATGAATTTTTTTGTATTTTGCATCTTAAATCCCCCTTCTATCTTTTTCCATTTAGACGATTAGAGGGCACTGATTGTTGCATAAATACTTATTCAACATTAAAATAATGAACAGGCTGCAGCGCTGGATTGTCCAGACCAAAAGCGGTGTTTTTCTTAGGAGGATAATCAGATGGAAGCGATAGCGTTAACCAATATTGAAATAATCTATCAGCTCGGAACTCGCCGGCTTACTTTTACGAATGCCGATTTATTTTTAGTGACAGATTTCGGCTCGGCTTTGTGGTACGTCGATGCGAACGGTATTGCAGATTCAGATTTATTAAAATGGTTCAATCAGAGCGAGGACATTCGAATCCAGTTGCTCGTCACATCAATTGACAATCGCACTTTTGAAGGTACAGCTTATTTCCACCCTAATGAGAAGCATTTTGCAGCAGCGATTCGCGGTGAAGGCGAATTGCGCCTTATAAAATAAGGAGGAATAAACCGCTATGCCTATTACAACGCGTCTGGTTCAAAATCAGAAAGACCGGGATGCCGTATTTGAAGTGCGTCGCAGCGTATTTGTTGACGAGCAGGGCGTGCCTGCTGCCAATGAATATGATGAATTTGAAGATACAGCCCAGCACCTGCTCGCCCTCAGCGATACAGTGCCGGTAGGAGCAGGAAGAATACGAGTAGTGGACGGCATTGCCAAGCTGGAGCGCATTTGCATTTTGGCAGACTACCGCAAGCTCGGCATTGGTAAAATCATCGTCGATGCGATGGAGCAAGCGGCCGCGTCCCAAGGACTTACTGCTGCCAAGCTGAATGCGCAAACACATGCTGAAGGATTTTACAGCAAGCTGGGCTATCACACGGTGTCGGACATTTTCTATGAGGAAGACATGCCTCATGTCACGATGACCAAGCAGCTTGCCCAGCGGGTTTAAACCCTGCTCAAATTCAATAAAAAAGCCCTGGACAGCCGCCATTCCAACATGGACGGACTTCCAGGGCTTTTCAATTATACAGGCTGCTGTGAGGCAGCTGCTATTTGCTATGCGATAATTCTGGCGTTGTCATGCGATCATAGAAATCTACCGCTTTATCCTTGTCCTCGGAATCGCGAAGCGCCATTGCCGAACGCGGATGCTCGTCCAAAATACCAGTAATCATGTAAGGAATAATGTAACCCCACTCCTCCTTCTCGCGAAGTGGAATCATGTATTTCTCGATCATATCGAGAACGGGACGTGTTTTGTATCTTGGGTTTTGCAGTTGGGATACGAGAAGCTCTGTGTTGCAGTTGCCTGCTGCGCGGCCCATGCCATAAACGGATGCATCAAGCAGCTCAACGCCGCCTTCAGCAGCAAGCAGCGTATTTGCGAATGCAAGCTGCAAATTGTTATGCATATGCGCGCCCAGACGCTTGTTTGGAAGATATTTGCGGAATTTTTCCGTCAAGTAGCTTACATCATTCGGCTTCAGGCTGCCGTAGGAATCGACGATGTACACAACGTCAACGACGCTGTCATTGATCAATTCAAACGCTTCCAGCAGTTGGTTTTCCATTACATTCGACAAGGCCATAATGTTCAGCGTCGTCTCGTAACCACGGTCACTAAATAGTTTGACAAGCTCAAGACCCTTGTCCACATCTTTCGCATAACAAGCGACACGAATGAGATCAAGCAGGCTTTCGCTGCGCGGCAAAATATCGTTCTCGTCTACGCGACCTACGTCAACAAGTGCCGACAGCTTTGTCGTTCCTTTGTTAGGAATAACGGTTTTGAGAAACTCATCATCCAGAAAACGCCAAGGGCCTGCACTTTCTGCGCCTTTGAGCAGCTTTGGCGAGTTTTTGTAGCCAATTTCCATATAATCAACGCCAGCATCGTTTAGGCTTTTGTACAAGTGCTGGACAAACTCTACGCTGAAGTCCCAGTTGTTTACTAATCCGCCATCGCGAATAGTGCAATCGACGATTTTACAATGACTTGTTTTTGAATTCATGTAAAGGCTCCTTCTGACTGTACGTCGCTAATCTTTAACATCCATCATACTTGAAATGCCTAGGAAACGCAAAATAAATTTGCCCGTTTCTGCCGCCTCAAATCGACCCATTTAGCCGCCAAGCAGCTCCTCCGCCTTCACTTGAAAACGCTCGTGAAATTGCTTAACTGCCGGAATATCCACCTGCTTACCATTGACCCGCTTGAAAACCTGCTCATCCGTCGTCGCCAGCACGTCCAGAAATTGCGCTACAATTTGCGCCGTTACCGTCTCCGGGTGCTCCTTCACCAGCTTTTGATAGCTCGTCTTTACCTCGCTGAGCAGCCTGTACGTTTCCATATCAAATACGGGTGTGTTATTGAGACCATAAATATACATGGACAAATAGCTGTTCAAATAAAGCTGCTCGATTTCCGCGCGCTCAGCCGAATTTGGATACGTTTTAATGTAGGTTTCTGACAGAACCGCGCGATTAGCCAGCTTGTCCCATGTAATAATCAATCCGGCATCCTTTGCTGACACCTCGTTAGATTCTACCGCTCTCAAAAAAATATAATCATTCATCTGCTGCGATACATAATTTTTGTAAACCTTCTGCAGCTCAAAATCAATGATCGGGTAGATCGAGCCCTCCACCATAATGAGCTTGTAGCCGCCCATCAGCTTTGTAATCACAAGCTGCTTCACAGCGGCATCCTGAATTTCAGCGGCATTGGAGGCCGTAATCGGCCACTGCTGCTGGAGCAGCACCTCCTGCACATTATTTTCAAAAAAAGCGTCCTGCGTTCGTTCCAGATCGTTGTTATAATAAGCATTCAGCTCGCGTATCATCGTATCCGCCCGCTCTTGACCAGCCTTTGACATATTCTCGTTCAAAAATGAAACAATTTCGAACGGCTCCTTTGCATTTTGCACCGTCTGGCGGTATTGCTCCAGCAAATTGTCCTTCTCTTGGGGGGCGCCCTGCACGACTGGCGAAACCTGTGCGCCAGAATGGGAATCCCGCCGTTCCTCAGTCATTTCATCATTGTTACTGCACCCTGCAATGAATAATGCAAATAAAAGAATTAAAACATTCCATCTATAGTTACGACTACGCACGTCGCTATTCACCTCAATCGTCATGTTCACCTTGCCCTCTCACTCTAATAGTATATGCCACATTATCGTCAATATCCAATAGACGCATGAACAGAGCGGAAGTTACGGCAAAAAAGCGCGGAAGCAGGCCTCCGCGCAAACTTTTTTCAAAATACATCCGTATCCTTAACTTATCTTCAAAAAATCTCCTGATCTTACAGCGCTTTGACCTGATTATCCCCATGCTGAGCTTCGAACGAATAATGTCCCGACTTCACAACCTTTGTTGTCAAATACTTCTCATTGTAGACGGACGTTTGCCCCCAGAGCGGAACACGGCGGGCAATATGCATGCCAGCTCCACGAAGCGCCTCCACTTTGCGCGGGTTGTTCGTAATAATCGACACAGGCAACGAGCGAAGCAGCTTCAAGACAGCGATGGATTCACTGTAATCGCGAGCGTCCTCAGCAAAGCCCAGCTCCAAGTTCGCATCAACTGTATCGAGTCCTTCCTCCTGAAGCAGGTAAGCCATTGCCTTACTGAACAATCCAATGCCACGGCCTTCATGATTCGCCAAATAAAATAAGGCACCCGTCCCATGCTCGATAATCATCCGCATGGACTGCTTAAGCTGAAAGCCGCAATCACAGCGTTGGCTGCCAAAAATATCGCCCGTATGGCATATGCTATGCATGCGAATCAGCGCATCCTCGCCTTCGGCAAAATCGCCATAGACGAGCACGCTGGATTGCTGAAGCTCCGCATAATGCCCCTTCGCCAGCTCACTGTATAGATCTGTTTTGTCTTGGGCGCTATTTTTCTCACGCTTTAGCCAGCTGTACCACTGAAAAATCTTTGTCTCGCCGTCAAGCTCAACCGGAAGCTGAATAGGTCCGACTACGTGGATATCGTGCGAATCGCCTTCAATCGTTTTTATTTTGTCATTTATAATAGAACGAATGGATGGTTTAATCATTGCTGTGCACCTTCTTCATCTGTATTTGATATAATAGGTTGAAAGGCTAAGCTTCATCTGCTATAAATGCACCTTGCCTCATTGAACAATCATAGGGGAACAAATTTTCGCTTACCTTTAGTAACTAATTATATATTCGAAATTCCATTACGTCAAGTTATGAGCAATCAAAAAGTTTGCTTGTGTATAAATACTAATAAAGCTATACTTAATAGCAAGTTATAATGAGGTGATCTACATGGAGAAATCCGGGCTTTGTCCGCGCCTGTACAAAGGAATGGACATAATAAGCAAACGATGGACCGGCTTGATTATTTATCAGCTGCTGTCCGGGCCGCAGCGCTTCAGCTGCATTCAAGGCGCCCTTCCCATTAGCGGCAGACTGCTGTCTGAGCGGCTTAAGGATCTTGAGAATGAAGGCATCGTAAGCCGAGCCGTCTTTCCAGATATTCCAGTTCGCATCGAATATTCGCTTACTGAAAAGGGACGTGCATTGGAGCCGGTCATTCGCGAATTGCAGCAATGGTCATCCGATTGGGTAGCGCCTATGTCCATATCCAATTAAAAAAGATAACGAAGCAGCCTCGGTCCTTAACAAGTCCGAGGTTGCTTTGCGTTTTTGGAGCGGGGACGCTTCGCGGAATTATAGCAATCTACTATTAACGTCTAGTACCCTCCATCAGTAGGCCACATATACATATATTATTCATATCTCCCCATGATAGACGTCCTCTTATATGTTATCACTAGAAAGGAGGAAACCCGATTGCTTACGATCTTCATTATTTGCTCGTCAGGCCTGTCCCTCTATTTCATTCTTAAGCCTCCTCCACCGATTAAACAGCCCACTATTATATCTCTACCCACTACGGCAACCGATAAACGCTATGAAAGCAGCCGCATAGAAGCCGCTCAGCATAATGCAGCTGCTGTGAATGAATAACCCCTTCCTGCTTCACTATGAATTTAACCAAGAATTCGAGGTGATTAACATTTGATCTCGCTACCTTCCATTATCATTTCCTTGTTTGCCTTCCTCTTCACGATCCTGCTCATTTTATGGCGCCCCAGAGGACTGAATGAAGCCATTCCTGCTACGTTTGGCGCCATACTCATCCTATTGAGCGGAGTCGTCTCATTGACGGATTTGGCACATATTAGCGCCACCGTTAGCGGAGCAGCCATCACGATTATGGCGACGATCGTAATGGCAATCGTGCTGGAGAGCTTTGGCTTCTTTATTTGGGCTGCCGAAGGGCTTGCCATTCGAGCACGCGGCTCAGGACTCAGATTATTCTGGTATGTAAACCTAATGTGTTTTCTAATGACGCTATTTTTCAACAATGACGGCAGCATTCTTATTACAACCCCGATTTTGCTCATTATGTTGCATCATATGGGACTAAAAAATCACCAAAAAATTCCATACCTACTTTCAGGAGCTTTAATTGCTACCGCCTCCAGCGCCCCCATCGGGGTAAGCAATATTGTAAATCTGATCGCGCTGAAAATCGTCGGCATGGATTTGTACATGCATACCGTCATGATGTTTATCCCCGCTACAATTGGTCTGCTGCTGCTCAGCCTGCTGCTATTCTTCTACTTTTACCATCAGCTTCCCCGGCAAGTCCCCCATTCGATTTCAATTGTCCCTATTCAATCTGGCTACCATCCTCTACTCACGCCTAACGGAAGCAAGCCCGCATCTCCCAAATTCAGCAGCCGCTTTATGAAATTAATTCTGCTTTTTGTCTTTTCTGTCCGGCTAAGCTTATTTGCTGCCTCCTATTTGCATATCCCCGTTGAGTGGGTCGCTGTTTTCGGCTCCTTGCTGCTCCTTAGTTGGCGCTGGGCTTACTTGAAAATGCCGCCGAACGACATTTTGCGTAAAATTCCGTGGCATATCCTCATTTTCGCCTTCGCCATGTATATCATTATTTACGGCCTGCACAATATTGGTCTGACGCAATTACTCGTGCAGGTATTCGAGCCGCTTGTCATGGGGAGCCTGATGAATGCAAGCATTTTAATCGGAGGGCTTGTGTCCGCCATGTCTACACTCGTCAACAATCACCCCGCGCTCATGATCGGCACGATCACCCTCACCGAAATGAACCTCGATCCGCTTTCACTCAAAATCGCCTACCTCGCCAGCGTCATTGGGAGCGATATAGGCTCACTCCTGTTACCAATAGGCACGCTAGCCTCTCTCATTTGGATAAATCTTGTTCAGAGAGCCAAAATAAAAATCAATTGGAAGGATTATGTCAAAGTGACGATTGTCGTCATTCCGCCTGTTCTGCTGTTTACTCTCGCTCTTCTTGCTTTATGGGTTGGCTGGATCTTCCCTTCGCATTAGCTCACGACAGCTTCTACATGAACGGTCAGTCCACAATGAACTGCTGTATTCATTATTCATCTGTTATTTCTACAAAATACGAGCGTTGCCTCCAAATAACGGCAGCGTTCGTTCTCATTTGAAGCAGCAGCACTTTTATTTCACTGCTAAAAGGTTTACAAATGAGCCATTAAGGTTTAATATATATCCCTAGCCGAATTCTGGCACTCTATTATTAATCGCTTAATTTTTCAATTGAAAAAGCGGGGGAACCAACGACGTGATTGAAGCGACAGCTTAAATCGCAAGGGGTGAATCCGGTGCGTTCGCGCACTGGTAGGGCAGCTCTCTGGCCCGAATCCGACAGCTAACTCCGTAAGCGAACGTGAGGAGAGATGAATATGATTGTCCTTCATGCGCCGGACGCTCCGCCTAAGGCGAAGCACGCAATGAAGCTTAAGGTCAAGCGCATTGAGCTGTTTGTTATTCCAGCACTCAATGTAGACGCCGCTGGAAACCGGGCCTGCTTGCGGGTAACGACGGACAAAGGCATTGGCTTTGGCGAAACTTTTGTAGACGAAATGGAACGTCCTAACGATTGGGGTCTGTGGTGCAGCGCGCTGAGCAGCTTTATCGGCACCTTGTCCATAACAGGCCGTTCGCTTCGGGGCGAGCAAGCGGATCAGCACAGTGTGTACAACCTGTTCGATCACGCCATTCACCATCTCAAACAGTGGACGGCAGAAATTGAACCGGATGACAGCACCTCCGAGGAGCCTATTTTACTTAGCCGCTCGTTATTCTATCTTTCTATTTTTTAACTTATTTTGAATCAACCTAACACAAAAGAACCTTTCCCACCATCATTCAGCTGACGGGAAAGGTTCTTTTTTATCGGCTATCTAACCTTCCTTGCTATTTCAAATAAAATCCGTCATCGAATGGACGGCAAGCTCGCCCGGCGATGCAGCAATGAAAGCCCGATCTCCTTGCGGATTGCGCGCATAAAACGTAATCGTACGCGGTTCATTCGGCAGTAAATCGAAATAATTGTCACTGAAAATACCCTCGATGGTCGCGGAAAGTCGAACCTGCTTCGCCAGCGTATTCGTCTCCAGAATAAAGGCCGTACCGCCGCTTCCTTCAATCTCACTTACCTTAATAACAGGAGCTATAAGTTCAAGCTCCTTCATCGGCCTGAAATAATGCTCCTTTTCCTCCACAAGCAGTCCATCCTGTCTAAGCTTGGCAGCAAGAACAACTGAGCCTAGCTCAATATCTTCTGGAAGCAGCGCCTTCAGCTCAATGGAGCAGGCCATATGACCCTTATTCGGCTGAAGCGATATGGGAACAGCAAACTTCTTCAGCACCTCGCCTGTGAAGGACCGCAGCTCTAGCCCAAGCTCGCCGATGAAGGGCTCATTTCGATCTGACAATACATAGCAATCGACACAGCTGCCGCTCGTATCATCGAAGGATACTAGCATGTCACGGAAGCTGCGCCCCGCATAATATTGCAGCGCCTTCCAGCGCCCATAATAGTCCATTCCCGCCCATGAGGCAACGGGCCAGCAATCGTTCATTTGCCAATATAACGTCCCCATGCAAAACGGCTTTTTCCGCCTATGAGCCTCAATCGCCGTCTTCATCGCTTCTGCCTGTAGCACCTGGCTCAAATACAGAAATGCCGAAAAATCCTTCGGCTGACGTAAATACATCTCCATATATTCCTTGATCAGTTGGTTGCCGCGTGCGTTTTTCTGATGCGCCAGCATCACCTCCGATTCAATCGCCATATCCGCCTCCACCGCATATTGCTGCACCGTTTGCAGCTCAGGGAAGGATTGAAAGCCGTATTCGCTCATAAAGCGCCCTACATGGACGTTATATTTTTCAAAAGGCTCTATGTTATGCCAAACGCCCCAGTAGTGTATATCACCGCTCCTCGACAAGTTGAAAGCATGCTGCTCCTTGTCTCCCGTCAGCCCGCGCATCGGCGATGAAGGCCAATACGCAATACCATTGCCAAGCCCGGCGACCGCCTGCGGCAAAATCCGATGGAATATCGCCTCATAATCGGCCCACAGCCGCTCACGCTGCTCTGGCGTGTAATCGCGTTTCCAGCCCCAGCCCATATTTTCATCATAATGCGACCAGGCTGTGTCGATTTCGTTGTTGCCGCACCATAAGGCGATACAGGGGTGATTGCGCAGACGCCGAACGTTTTCCTCCGCTTCCAGACGGACATTTTCCAGAAATGCCTCATCTCCGGGATACATGCTGCAAGCGAACATGAAATCCTGCCAGACGAGCAAGCCGTGCTCATCACAAAGCTCATAAAACGCATCCGCTTCATAAATGCCGCCACCCCAAATACGGAGCATATTCATATTCGATTGCACAGCACTCACAATTTCATGACGGTAGCGCTCATACGTCACATCAGGCAGAAAGCTGTCGTTTGGAATATGATTCGCGCCTTTAGCGAATACCGGAACGCCGTTTAGCTCGATATAAAAAGCATGACCCTGCTCGTCTTGATCGGTTACCAGCCTCACTGCCCGCAAACCCGTCGTTACGCTGCGACTGCTCACAAGCTGCTCGACTCCATCCTTTGCTTGCACAAGCCGTGCTTCAAAATGATAGAGCTCCGGCTTGCCTAGGCCTCGGCACCACCAAAGCCGCGGCTCGGTAATAGATGCCGTCAGCTCCACCGACTGCACCCCCGCGTTCAGCTTAACCTGCTGCTCCCAGCGTCTGCCGTCTGCCTCGACCCGTACCAGCCCTTGCCAAGCCCGCTCGCATTCGACCTCTGCAACTATTTTGAGAGCCGCTTGAGCGGACGTTATTTTCTGCTGCTCGATATATAGATCGGTCAGCCGTACTTCCGACCAGGCAACGAGCTTAACCTCCCTCCAAATACCGCTTGTCACAAAGCGCGGACCCCAGTCCCAGCCATAATGATACGGAGCCTTGCGGGCAAATACACTAAGCTTCTTATCGCCAAGTCCACCCAGCTCTGACTGATCATTCGTCGCTGGAAGCGAGTAGCCCAGCTTCTCAAGCTTTGGCAAATCCTCGTTTATAGGCGAACGAAATTTGACGGTTACCTCATTGCCTTCCAGCTTTAATAGCGGCTTAACATTGATTTTCCAGCTGCGGAACATATTGTCCGCCGACAGCATATGCTTGCCATTTACGTACACATCAGCATACGTATCTAGTCCTGTAAATACCAGCTCAAGCTGTGCGTGTGCAAGCATATCCGGCGTCACGCCGAACGTTGCCCGATACTCCCAATCCTGCTTGTCAATCCACTGCAATCCATGCTCATTCGTCCCGTAAAACGGATGGCCTATTTTCTCCTGCCGCAACAGATCTAAATGGACGTTTCCCGGCACTTTCGCTGGCAGCCAATCCTTCTCCCCGCAAGCTCTAAAGCTCCAATCACCTAAAATTATATTCGCTTCGTTCATCGTGTCCTCCAAAATCGTGATAGTAGATTAGAATAGATTAGTTAAAATGTATGTCGGCCTTGTCAGCATTGAGAGCGGACACTTCCAGCGTCTCAGATCGCAGAGGCTGCCCGTCTGCTTGCTGCAAGGTGACCGTAACCAGTTCACCCGGCAGCAGGTCAAAATAGTTATCGCTGAAGCGAACGTTGCCCTGCTTCACAGTGATTTTCACCAGACGCGCAACACCGCCCGAAGCCACGATTGTAATCGTCTGCTCCTGCTCATTAAACGTCGCTGCAAGGGTGCTGTTCGGCAGGCTGAGCTCCCGATGATCACGTAAATAATAATAATTGTCCGGCGCGTCCAACAAAGGAGCGGACAGCTTCACAATGACCTGCTCTGGCGCAGCATCGCCTAGCACTTCTGCCTCTGCAAGCTCGACCAATTGAATTGCCGTATTTGGCGGCAGCTTGACGTCAAAGCTCTGCTCATACACCAAGGCGCCATCAAGAGTAAAGCACTGGAACAGCACTTCGCCCTCATGCGCTGACAGCCGGTCATTAACAGCCCATACGCAGAGCGGCTGCCCTGGCTCATAATCGAGCGACAGCAGGAGCGGATGGTAAAACTTTTTCGCATAATAAAAAGAAGCCTTCGGCAGCAGCTCATAATCAATCAGCGACCAGCTCGTGCCTGGCCAGCTGTCATTATGCTGCCAGACGAGCGCTCCGCTCGTGCGATGCTTATTGCGCCTGTAATGCTCAATGCCATATTTTAAGCCCTCCGCCTGCGTGAGCATGGAGAAGTTCATATATTCTTCGATATTTTGCGGAATGCCTGTATAACCTTCCATGAGCAAAATGCCCTTCTGGTGGTTCGTATCCTTGTTGCGATGCGCCAGCTCTACGCTGCCCCAATAAAATTCGCCTTCCGGGATATAGCGCTCCAGCGTATAGCGGTTCGCCGAGGCGTGCATGCCGAACTCGCTGCTGAACAGGGTGAAATCCTTTTTATAATTTTTGAACGTGACGCCTTCAATACTGTAATCAAGCAGCGGCGCCTCGCCGAATTTGCGCGGGTACACCGAGCCATGCCATACTTGCCAATTGTGACGGTCACCGACATCAGGATCGTTGGCATCATTGCCGCCATAAGGCGACGAAGGCCAATACGGCCTGCTGCTGTCATATTGCTCCAGCACCTCCGGCAGCAGCTCATGGTAGATGCTCTCCCCATAGAAGGGACAAGTAATATCCCCGCCAGCCGACTTCATATCATACAGCCAGTCAATTTCGTTGTTGCCGCACCATAAGGCAAGCGACGGATGATTGCGCAGGCGCTTCACATTATCAATCGCTTCCTGCCTCACATTTTCCATAAAATTACGATTGAAATCGGGGAATAGTGCGTTTGCAAAGGCAAAATCCTGCCAGACGAGCACACCAAGACGATCGCATTCCTCGTAAAAAACATCCTTCTCATAAATGCCGCCAGCCCAAATGCGCAGCATATTCATATTGGAATCGACAGCCAGCTCGATGAGATCGGTATAACGCTTGTCCTTCACCGCTCCAATAAAGCTGTCTGCCGGAATCCAGTTGGAGCCTTTAGCGAACAGCTTGACTCCGTTCAGCAGGAAGGCAAAGGCGGGCTTTCCAGCCTTATCCTCCAGCTGCAGCTCAATTGTTCGAATGCCGCAGCGCTTGCGATAGCTGTCAACCTGCTCGCCAGCCGCAAGCAGCTGCACCTCAAGCTCATACAAATACGGCTCGCCAAGATCATGCGACCACCATAGCTGCGGTTGCTTTACGACCAGTTCCGCCGCCGTCTCGCGTCCGCCTTTTACGGAAATCGCCGCAGATGCCGCGACCTCGCCCTCCCTCGTAAACAGCTTGATTTCAGCAGTCAGCTGCGCCTGCTTATGATAGGCAACCGCATCAACGGCTACTCTCAAGGCTGCTGCTTCCTTGCCAGCCGATAACGTTTGAACGAATACACTGTCGAGCTTAGCGACACGTCTGCGCTCCAGACGAACGCCGCCCCAAATGCCGACGGTCACCATTCGCGGTCCCCAGTCCCAGCCGAAGTTCATCGCAGCCTTGCGCAGCCATGGACGTTCCTTCGTATAGGAGGACCACTGGAATTGCTCCTTATCCTGATGATGCAAATGCAGCGGGTCAAAGCGGACAGCAATCGCATTTTTGCCCGGACGCATGACCCTCGTCACATCAAAAACATAAATGCGGTGCATATTTTCCGCTGTTCCGATTTCCAGTCCATTGACGAAGATCGTCGCAAATGTGTCCAGCCCTTCAAAAATCAGCTCATGCCGCTCCCCGTGACCGTCATGCCGCTCATGAATCTCATAGTCGAACTGCGCTCGATACCACCACTCCTTCTGCTCGATCCAGCGGCATTTGATGTCGTTATGCCCAAAATAGGGATGCTCAATAATGCGCCGATCAATCAGTGTGGAATGCACATCGCCGGGAACGTTCGCCGTCATCCAAAAACGGTCGTCAAGTCCTGGTGCCGCTACCTGAAGAGGAGGCTTCTCCCCTACCTCAAAATGCTGCAATCGCCAGTCTGTTATTTTCATAGGGCTCTCATCCTCCAATTTATCTCTAGCTGTATGTTGAAAAAAATACGTGAAACGCGAAAAGACCCGCCTCCAATCGCTTGCGATTTATCAGCTGGGCCTTCTCCGCGCTATGGCTGTTCCACCGTGCTTTTTTTTACAATTTCAATTCGCTATCCTTATTTGCTGAGCTTCGCTTCTGCGTCTTTCCCTTTATCGAGCAGCGTTTGGTAAGCTTCCTCAAGCGTTACTTGTCCGAACATAACCGCTTCCATCTCGGATTTGTACGTTTTCACGAAATCCTCGGCACCTGCTGGAGCTGGATAGAAAGGCAATGCTTTCGGTTTGGCCGCTTCCAGCAGCTCTTTAGCAAACAAGTCACCGGACGTAAGTGTCGGCTCAAGCTCCTTGAACACCTCTTCATTGATTGGAATACCGCGTGTCAGTCCAAGCGTCTTGCCGGATTCTTTATCGGCCACGAACCATTTAATGAACGCCTTCGCCTGCTCCTTGTTAGCCGAGCCTTCGCTCACAGACAGGAAAATCGTCGATTGCGCCCAGCCGCCGCCAGCTTCGCCAATCGGAATACTGCCTACTCCAAGCTTGCCGGGAAGCAAGGATTCAATAACGCTTGCCGAGCCGACAGATGCGGTTCTCAGCATCACTTTGCCTGAAGCCATCGAATCGAGCTGCGGATCATTTTCCTTAAAGGATAGCTGCTGGTCTGCTGCGGGCACGATGCCAGCTTTGCGGAAGTCCGCATAAATTTGCTGGAACTTCATCCAAGTATCTTTATCGAGATTAAACGTCGTACCGTCCTTGAAGATTGGCCCTTTGCCTTGAGAGGTTTGATAATATTGATAAAATTCCCAAATGTTCGTCATATCGTCAATGCCGTATTGGCCCTTCGGCAGCTTCTCGTGCGCCTCTTTCGCATAAGCGAAAAAATCATCCCACGACCAGTTGCTCGCTGGAAGCTTAACTCCCGCCGCATCCAGCGCCTCTTTATTGTAGACGATGCCTTGTCCGTTATAGCTGAGAGGAACGCCGTACACCTTGCCGCCAATTTTAATATTTTCCAAAACCTGTGCATCTACGACGCCAGACAGATCAATATCGGAAAGATCCGCCAGCAGACCCCGTTTCGCATAGCCTTGAATGTAAGCGGCATCCATCTGCAGCACATCTGGCAGCGTGTTCGATGCAGCTAGCGTCGGCAGCTTCTCCCAATAACCGTCCCATGCTGTATACTCAGGCGCGAACGTCACGTTCGGATTTTTCGATGTATACAGCTCCAAATCCTTAAGCGTGGCATCATGTCTTGCCTGCGAGCCCCACCACATCATCTTCAGCTTTGCCGCAGCATCGGCATTTCCCGCAGACGAAGCCGCTGGCGCCGTACTCGCTGGAGTTGTACTGCCACCGCTGTTTGAGCCGCAGCCAGAGAGAACGAGGGGAACCGAAATCAGTGTAACAGGCAGCCATTTCAACCATTTTCTTTGTGTTTTCATGCGTAGAACACTCCCTTTTTTATATAAATGTTGTTGAAGCCGATCGTTAAGCGCAAACAGCCGAAGCCGTCCTTTGGCGGTAAAGCTAACGTTTCGCGGTAAAGTTTCGCGGTAAAGTTTCGCGGTAAAAGGCTTGAAGCTTTACCCTTTAATCCCTGTTGTCGCGATGCCTTCTACGAAATGCTTCTGGGCGACGAAGAACAATATCGCCGACGGAACGACAGATAATAGTGACATCGCAAGCAATTGTCCCCATTGGACTTCGAATTGGTCAATAAACATCCGCAACGCCAGACCAACCGTAAATTTCTCGACTGAGCTGAGGTAAAGCAGCTGCGAGAAGAAGTCATCCCAGCTCCATAGGAAGGTAAAAATCCCTACAGTGACAAGCGCTGGCTTAATGAGCGGTGCGATAATGCGGAAGAAGATGCCATATACCGATGCCCCATCAATTTGCGCCGCTTCATCAAGCTCACGCGGAATGCCCCGTACAAACTGGACGACCAGGAAGACGAAGAAGGCGCCGCCGCCGAAGAAATGCGGGAGAATAAGCGGAACATAGCTGTCCGTGAACCCTAGCTTGTTGAACAATATATATTGCGGCACGACGGTTACTTGAGCCGGCAGCATCATCGTGAGCAGCAATATGGAAAACCAGAAATTGCGAAGCTTGAAGTTCAGACGGCCAAAGCCGTAGCCAACAAGCGCTGCTGTGGCGACGCCGCCAATGACGTTCCAAAACTCCATCATTAAGGTGTTTGCGAAGAAGGTGGCAAAGGTGAACTGGGGCGAGAAGCTCCAGCCGTTCGAATAGTTTTCCCACATGAAGACGGTCGGCCATAGCGACGGCTCTCCAAGCTCAGCCATGCTTTTGAACGATGCCCCAACCCACCAAATAACCGGATAAAGCATCAGCAGCGAAAATGGGAGCAAAATCAAATGGGTACGAAGTCCAGCTAGCTTTTCTGATCTCATTTGGCTTTCCCCCCATCCGATTCATAGAACACCCAATATTTCGATACTAAGAAATTAATAGCTGTAAAGGCCGCGATAATGACGAGCAATATCCAAGCAAGCGCTGATGCATAACCCATTTCATACTGCTTAAATGCCTTCTCGTATAAGAACAGTACGTACATATAAGTTCCGTTTGCCGGGCCGCCCTGTGTAATGATGAAAGCAGAGGTAAACATTTGGAAGGCGTTGATAATGCCCAGCACAAGGTTGAAGAACATAACAGGCGAGAGCATCGGAATCGTAATTTTGAAAAACTGGCGAAGCTTGCTCGCTCCATCAACGGAAGCCGATTCATAGAGGTCTTTCGGAATTTGTTTAAGCCCCGCTAGAAAAATAACCATCGTTGATCCAAACTGCCAAGCGTTCAGCAAAATCAATGTGCCTAGTGCCGTATCCGGATTGGATATCCAACCAATTCCTTCAATGCCGAACCAGCCAAGCACATGATTGACGTAGCCATCTAGGCCAAACATGTTTCTCCACAGTGCGGATACCGCAATGCTGCCGCCGATTAGCGATGGAAAATAAATGGCCGTGCGATACCAGTTGAGGCCTCTTACCTTCTTGTTAAGTAAAATCGCAACCATTAGCGAGAAAAACAGTTTAATCGGAACGGCAAGCAATACGAAGGTGAAGGTGACCGTTAGCGATTTTATAAACAGCCTATCCTTCGTAAAGATGCTCTCGTAATTATCCGTCCCGGTCCACGTTGGTGAATCCAGCAGCGAATAATCGGTGAAGGACAAGTAGAACGATTGTAAAATCGGCCACAGCGTCAGCAGCAGAAAACCGATTAGCCAAGGAGAGATAAATACGTAGCCGGCAATATCATGCCCCGTAATTTTCCAGCGGCTTTGTTTTTTTTCAAGCATGGCAAGACCTCTTTTCAGCGCGGGATAAATGGTCGAACTTTGTTGAACCCTGTATATCGTAAACCAATAGTAGTATGAAAGCGTAAACAATGTCAACCTAATTTTTATTGAATGTTATGTTTATAATAAATAACTGAGGTTTACTTAAAGCGTTTACAACAATAACAAGAAACAAAAATCTGCTTTATCCCGCAAAAAAAGACGGTTTAACGAGGAGATTTCCCCGCTAACCGCCTTTTAGTGAAGCTATATCGCCTTTGCTGATCTACAACTTAAAACCTAACAAATTTATCTTTATTAATTTACAGGATCACCTACACTTTCCCGAATAATTAAATCGCTTTGCAGCAAAATTTTCGCATAGGGCATAGGCGCGTTTTCCAGCCGCCATTGCAGCAGTTCAACGGCCTTAATACCAAGCGCCTCCTTCTCTGCATTTACCGTCGTAATCATTGGCGTTTCGCCTAATATTTCAAGATTGTTGTCAAAGCCCGTTAAGGAGCATTGCTCGGGAACCTGCTTGCCAAGCCGCTGCAAAGCATTCATTGCGAGCAAGGCAATTTGGTCATTTGCACATACGAATGCAGTTGGAAAACGGCTGGCTTCAAGCTCTATCAGACTGGACTGCAGCAAATTCAAATTAAACTCGTCCAGCGTCGGCTTTACTTTAAGCAAGCCCTCATTAGGCACATATTCAAGCCGGCACTCGTCCATAACCGAGCGGAAGCCGCTCCAGCGATCAATAAAGCTGCGGGAATAACCAAGCTCCCCGATAAATTGAATGCGAGTATGGCCTTTGCCGATCAAAAACTTGACCAGCTTGCGAATGATATCATAGTTGTTCATAAAGATGCTGTCGCATTCCAGCAGCTCATCCTCATGGTCAACCAAAATAAACGGAATGGCCTTGTTGCGCAACTCGACCAGCATCGGTGTAGCGATCAAGCCCACACCAATAATACCCATTAAGCCTTCAGGCTTCATGACGAGGTTGAAATTTCGCGGCGAATCATCCGATATAAGGACGGAGCCCAGCCCCTTTGCCTCCAAGCTTTTGGAAATGCCATCAAGCACTTTGCCCCAATAGCCCGACTCCTTGTTTTGGCTGCGAATATTCGGAATGAGTATGCCGACAATTTGATGCTCTTCCTCGTTCGTATGCTTGCTGCTTGGCAGCTTTTTGGCACTTTTCTGGTTCATGTAGCCAAGCTGCGAGGCCATTTCAAATATTTTGCTTCGCGTAACGGCGCTAATGCCCGATTTTCCCGATAGAGCTTTGGATACCGCATATTTGGATACGCCTACCCGATCCGCAATTTCCTGCATCGTAACCTTTTTTTGCTTCCCCACGGTCAATCACTCCAAGTCTAAACCAATGTAGTCAACTACTATTTTGTAAACCAAATAATTTATTGATTATCATAACAAATCCACTCCTCCCTGTACACAAGGTAATATTTAGTAATATTTTACCATTCTGTAGTTGCGGCGGCAGGACGATCAATGGCCTTATCCGACTCCCCCGCATTGCGACTTGCTTCCTCACGGTTGCTCTGCATTTCTTCAACCGATTTTGTTTTCAGACGCGCTGCTCCTTCATAGCTGCGCACCGGAATGGCAAGACCATTTTCCAAACGTTTTTTTGCGGCAGCAATTGCCTCTCCGTATTGCGGAAGCCATTGCTCCTGGGCAACAAGCATTTCATCGACCATTTGCCAAATCTCATTCGGGTTACAAACGGCTCCGACCAGCGGGTCCATCATCATCGCTTGGCGCAGCAGCTTGTCATCGCCCTGAATCGCCGCTTCGACAGCCAGCCGCTGAACGGAAATGCTCACATTGCACAAAGCCGCGCAGCCTAACGGTAAATCACCGACATGCGGCATGCTGATGCCGTTCCGATCCGCATAGCCCGGCGCTTCTATAATCGCATCATCCGGCAAATTGGCAATTACGCCATTGTTAACGACGTTGAAGTGGCCGCGGTACACCCGTCCCGTCTCCAGCCCCTCGATAATGTACGAGCCATGCTCCTGACCCCGATGCTCCTTGGCGTAGACCTTAGGCTCTTCCTTCATCCAGTTCGGGAAATCAGTCTCGAACCAGTTGCGCCCTTCTGTGCATACGCGCAAGTAACCGCCCGTTTCACCATTAATCCACGTTCCAAGATCGATCCAGTCGCGAATTTCCTCAGGACGCTTGCGGTACCAAGGCACATATTCGCTCAAATGACCGTTGGATTCCGTACTGTAGTAGCCGAAGCGGCGCAGCATGTCGATGCGCACCTTCTCTGTTTTGCTGAATTCCGGATGCTGTTCAAAGGCCTCCAGCAGCTTGCCCGTCATATCCTCGCCATTATGTTTAATTTGCACATACCACGTTTGATGATTGATACCTGCGCAAATAATGTCAACCTCTTCCCGCGGAAGGCCAAATACTTCAGAAATTTGCGCATGTCCGCCCTGAACACCATGGCATAAGCCAATCGTTCGTACACCGCCATATTTATTACAGGCCCACGTCAGCATCGCCATCGGGTTCGCATAATTCATCAGCAGGCAGTTTGGCTCCGCCACCTCGCGGATATCCTTGCAAATATTCATCATTTCGACGATGCCCCGCTGACCGTACATAATGCCGCCCGCACAAATCGTATCGCCCACACATTGGTCTATGCCGTATTTGAGCGGGATGTCCACATCGGTCTGAAAAGCTTCCAAGCCACCGACACGAATCGTTACAAAAATGTAACGTGCATCCTTCAGCGCTTCGCGGCGATCGGTCGTAGGCTCGATCTCAATTTCTAATCCGTTCTCATTAATATCGCGCTGGCAAAGCTGGGTAACCATGTCGAGATTTTGCGGATTAATATCCTGAAAAGCGACTTTGATATGATTAAATTCTGGTACAGTCAGCAAATCACGCAGCAATCCTCTAGTAAAACCAATACTTCCTGCTCCAATAAATGCAACTTTAAATGACATTGATTTACGCCTCCAATGGCTCGCAATGTAGTAGTGAACAATATGCTAATTGTAGCACCGGCAGCATGAAGGCGTTTGCACAATTATAACTTCTATTTTGCTTCTTTGTATAAAATTCTAACTTTATATCCTAAACGAACAATTAGCGCTCCACTTCCTTGCGCACCGCGCGGCGATAGGCAAGCGGCGTTTCATTCGTATATTTTTTGAAAAGAGTACTGAAATATTGGCTGCTGTTCACGCCAACATAATGGCAAATATCACTGACCGGAATATCGGTCTGCTCCAGCAGCATTCGCCCCTTCTCCATCCGAAAGCGCATGACGTAGTCCATAACCGAGCTACCCGTACCCGCTTTAAATATACGGTGGAAATACCCCGGATGCAGCCTTACCGCAGCCGCAATATCCTTAACCTGAATATCGCGGTCATAATTTTGCTGAATAAAAGCGAGGCTCTCGCCCACATAAAACTCCGATGCATCATGCGACTGGCTGGAGGCCTCCTGTGCAAGCCTGCCAATTTGAACAAGCAGCTGCGTCAGCTGAAGTGCAGTGAGAAGCGGCTCCGAGCGCCGCTTGCCGTCCAGTTCCAGCACGAGCGCCTTCAGCATTTGATACACATCGCTTGGATCGTAAAGCAGCAAATAATCATGCTGCACAGCAAGCAGCGCCGCAAGCGCATGATCTGTCTCCGCCAGTTGTTTAAGGGAAGGAAGTCCCACACCAGTATGGCTAAAAATAAATTCAACATTGAGCATCCGGCATGCGGTGCCCTCCGCAACAAGAAGGCGGTGTGCGACCATCGAGTCGATGACGATGAAATGCCCTTTTTCCATCGGGATGGATTTATTCGGCAGCTCTACCGTGCAATCGCCTGATATGACATACATAATTTCAACAGCGCTATGCTGGTGGTAAGCCATTTCGAAGCCATTCCATTCCTTAAAATAATAAGCTACTACACGAGGATGCTGCTCGGCCTGCATGAGTTGCCCCTGAAAAATACCCCTTCTTTCCACTTCATCGTCCCTCCTCTAAGTAAACACCTTCCAAGCTGCTTACAGCAGCCTGCCGTTATCTTTAGCGAACCACAGCTGCATCGTCAGCATGCTGAGCACAATTGACGTCAGAGACGACGAAGCCGACATCGCAAAGACGATCAATATTTGATAGCGGACCGCCTCAATCGGGTCTGCCCCAGCGACGATCATTCCTGTCATCATGCCTGGCAGCTGTACGAGTCCAACCGTCTTCATGCCGTCCAGCGTAGGAATGAGACTGGAGCGCACTGCCCGGCGCACGGCTTGGCGAATCGCCTGCTTTGCGGTCGCTCCAAGCGCCAGCAGCGTCTCAATCTCTCCCCGCGACGCTTCAAGCTCCCGTTTCATATGGTTTAAATAGAGGCCGCATACGATCATGGAGCTGCCGATAATCATCCCGCTGACCGGGATGATATACCTTGGCTCAGGCTCAATAATACGAAGCGAGAGCAGCAAGGCCAGCGTTACCGCCTCCGTGCCTGCCAATGTAAGCGCAATGCGCAGCCGGATGCCCTTAACCGGCATGGCACGGGAGCCGGCATTCCATGACGCAACCGTAATCATCGAAATAATAATGAGCACAATAAAAATCGGATGATTCGTCTCAAAAATAAAATGCAGCAAAAAACCGATAAACAGCAGCTGCACAGCGGAGCGAATCGTACCGGTAATAATCTCCTTCTCCAGGCCCAGCTTTTGCTTCATTGAGATAAATGTCGTAATGGCAACAAATACTAGCGTACAGGCGAGCGCAATATTATTCATGGGGGTCCTCTCCTTGCTCCCGCGCATGCTGACTTTCTAAAAAGCTGCGCCCCTGCTCCGATCCGGGATTTGTGAAAAAAGCTTCCGTAGCGCTTTGCTCCAGCAGCCTGCCCTCCGCCATAAACCAGATACGCTCGCTTATTTGCCGTGCCTGCTCTAGATCATGAGTAATCCAGATGAATGCCGCGCCTTCCTTCGAGCACCATTCGCGTAGAAACTGCTCTACCTGCCGCTTGCTCTTCGGATCAAGCGATGAAGTCGTCTCATCCAGCAGCAGCAGCGGGGAACGAAGCACTAATGCCCGCGCAAGGGCTGTCCGTTGTTTTTCTCCGCCAGACAAGCTTTCCGCCTCTTTGCTCCATTCGATATGCTCAAGGCCAACGCCTTCCATACACCGCCTCGCCAGCGCTTCATCGAACGGCTTCCCTTGCAGCTCGCTTACCGCTCGCAAGTTATGCTCGACCGATCCCGGCAGCATGCTCGGCGTCTGAGCAACGTAACACACGATGCGCCGCCACTGCTCGGGCTTCCACTCGCTGCTTGTCCGTCCCTTCAGCAATAGCGTTCCTGCATCCAGCTCACCAAGCAGCGACACGATTCGCAGCAGCGTGCTTTTGCCCTGTCCGGATGCGCCTAGCAGCGCAATACGTTCCCCGGCCTGCACCTGTGCTGTAATCCCCTCAAAAATCCATTCGGGAGGTTTTCTATATTTCGATACGTTATCCAAGGTTAATAAGGGGGTCACCTAGCTCTCTCCTTCATCCATAGCCTGCATTTCACCATTATACTCTGCTCCCTGTCTGCTCGAAAGGGAATAGCCAGACGACGATTGGGAGCAGTTGTTGGACTGTATCGGCACTCATAAGCAATTGTGTCATTTTCGCGGCTGTCCTTCGGCTAATGCGGCAAGAAACGGAGGTTTTTTAGTTGACAACAATGGGGGCTGCATGTAATGATAATGATAATTGTTATCAATTGTGAATATAAACATAAAGATGAGGTGTGGAGCCATGGCATTTCAGCAGCCATATAGCATTCTGATTGTGGATGATGAGGAGCATATCCGCAAGCTGCTCAAGCTATTTTTGAAAAAAGAAGGCTGGATCGTTGAAGAAGCCTCGGATGGCATCAATGGCTTGTTCAAGGCGATGCAATACAACTATTCAATGATTTTGCTGGATCGTAATTTGCCAGGGATGGACGGGCTTGAATTTTGCCGCGAGCTCAAGAAGAAAAAATCGACACCCGTCATTATGCTTTCCGCCCGCGGAGAAGAGGATGACCTGCTCGACGGCTTCCAAGCGGGCTCCGACGATTATGTCGTTAAGCCATTCAGCCCGCGCGAGCTGATGTACCGCATTAAAGCGATCATTCGCCGCACCTCGGAGTTTGCTTATCGCGCCTTGCAGCGCAAGCAGACGCCCGATCTCACGCTGCCAGGACTCGTGTTCGATTATGATTCGCGGCAAGTGATTGCGGGAAACAGCAAGGTGAAGCTGACGTTCCGTGAATATGAGCTGCTCCGGTTCATGGCAGCCAACATTAATCAGCCCATTTCCCGCGAGGATTTGATGCGGCGCATTTGGGGCTACCAATCACTCGGCGATTACCGAACGATTGATACCCACGTGAAGCGGATTAGAGAGAAGCTGAGCCGCGTCCACCCCGAATCTGCCTCCCTGCTTCAGACGGTATGGGGCATTGGCTATTGCCTGATGAATCCCGCGGCAGAGACCATTTAGATGAGCGGCTACAGCAGGCAGCATGGCATGACCTATCTATATTAGCCTGTTTTCCTGCCTGCCTTGTCCCCGCTCCCCCGGCTTGACCAACCCCGCTTCAAAACAAAGCAAAAGCTCCGCATTCGCCAATTAGCGCAAGCGGAGCTTTTTTAATATCTGTTAGATTTTACAGCTTCTTTAAATTGTGCGAGCGTGCGCGGCGCCTGCTGTTCTCCTCGCAGCTCAAACGGCAATGCTTCCCAGGCTTCCAGCACCATTGGCAGCGTGAGCCCAAGGCTTCTGAGACGCTCTCCTTCACCAAATACAGTCTCAGGCGTCCCCTCCAATATACAGCAGCCCTCATGCATAATAAAAATCCAGTCCGCCCAAGCATAGGCCATATTCATGTCATGCGTTGCCATAATCGGCGTTATGCCGCTGGCATGAATACGATCAAGCTCAGCTACCAGCCGCTGCTCCGATATCGGATCGAGATAAGCAGCCGGCTCATCAAGCAGCACCAGCTCCGGCTCAAGCGCCAACACGCCGGCAAGAGCGACGCGCTTCTTTTGTCCAAGGCTGAGATGATGCAGCGGCTTATGCGCCAGCTCCTGCAAGTTCAGCTGCTGGACGATACGCCCCGTACGCCTGTTTATTTCCTCTTCATGAAGCCCCGCATTGCGCAGCCCATAGGAAATATCCTCATAAGCGGTATTCAGGATGAGCTGATGCTCTGGGTCCTGAAAAACAAGACCAACACGCCGTCTCAAGCTGGCAAGCTCTCTGGGCTTGTAAGAAAGCGGCTCGCCGCGCCAGCTGACAAAACCGGATTGCGGACGATTAATGCCAATAAGCTGCAAAAAAAGCGTCGACTTTCCCGAGCCATTATGCCCGCACAACGCTATCTTCTTGTTCGCAGGAATGCGCAGCTTTAGCTCGTTTAAAGCGGCCTTGTCCGTTCCGGGGTAAGTATAGCTTACACTATTCATTTCCATGATTGTTGATGCCTGATCGTTGCCTGCCAGCTTATTCACCTCCATTCCGAAGCCATAGCTCTACTGCCAGTAAAAGGGTTAAGCCCAGCCCAGCTTCCGCCCAATATCGGAGGCGAACCGTCCGCTTTGCAGCAGGCGCAAGGCGGATCTCATTCGTGAAGCCTCTCGCCATCAGTCCGTTCGATAGCCCCTTATAGCGATGCATCGTCTTGACGAACAGCCTCACGGCAATAGCTGCCGTACCTTGCAGCTTGCCCTTGAAGCTGTTTTGGCCGCCGCGCGCGCGCTGTGCGATCAGCATAGCGCCCGCCGTATCCAGCAGCAGAAAGATGAAGCGATACATAATGATCATGAGCTCCAGTACAATTTGCGGCATTTTCAACCGCTTCAGCACCTGCAGCAGCTCGGGAAACGGGGTCGTCAGGGTGATGAAAAACAGGCAAGCCAAGCAAGCAAGAATACGCGTGAAAATATGTCCGGCCATCCCTAAGGATGCCTCCGGCACATACAGACTGATCGGCTCCCATGAAGCGAGCACCCAGCCTGTATTCTCAGCTGCCAGCCCTCCTGCTGCGCTGCCGCTGTTACCGCTGCTAGTGAATTCAATAAGCAGCGCTGGTAAGCTGAGAACGAACAGCAGGCAAGAGGAGAAAAGCATCACCATATAAAGCTTGGCGGGCACCCTTGCATAGCCAACCGTCCACAGCATAAGCCATCCAAAAATAGCCAGCTGCACGATCGGATGAGCAAGATAGGCAAGCAGCAGCAGCAGGGCTGCAAGTCCGCATTTCCAAAAGGCGGATAAATCCCGCAGCCGATTGGAATAAGAAATCGTATCCAGCCATTTCATCATTGCTGCTTTGTTTTCTCCGACTTCCCTTTAAATAGGCCAATCACATAGCCGATAATGCCAGCGCCTATCGCAGCTTGCAGCGCGAACAGCATGCTTTCTGTTTCTCCCGGCACCTCTGTCAGCGGAGACGCCCATGGCTCATAATGGGGCGCAATCGTCTGGATCATTTCCTCCGCTGCCCCATCCGCGCCGCCGAACTCGGCATTAATGAAGATTAATGGCGCAACGGCAAGTAAAATAACAATGGCTAAAATCCAAATATTTTTGGCACTGCGGCTCATTATACGCGTTCCCCTTTCATTCTCCGCTTCAAAATAGACAGCTCGTCCGTATTAAAAGATTGCAGCCAGTTCCAAATCAATACCGTCAGCAAGCCTTCACTAACAGCAAGTGGAATTTGGGTAATCGCAAAAATACCGCCAAATTTCATAAAGGACGCGATAATGCCGCCTTCGACAGCCGGAAAAGCAACTGCGAGCTGAATGGAAGTGACGATATAAGTTGCCAGATCGGCAACAGCAGCCGCCGAGAAAATCGCCAGGCCTTGCTTGCTGCCTGAGCGCATCAGCAGCCGATAGATCGCATAGCCCGCAGCAGGACCTGCAACCGCCATTGAAAAAGCATTCGCCCCAAGCGTCGTCAACCCCCCATGCGCCAGCAGCACCGCTTGAAACAGCAATACCATTGAACCCAATACGCTCATGGGCAGCGGCCCGAACATGACTGTTCCAAGCCCCGTTCCCGTCGGATGCGAGCTGCTTCCTGTAACGGAAGGAATTTTCAGCGCGGACAGCACGAAGGTAAAGGCAGCTGCCAAGCCCAGCATCAGCTTAAGCTCTGGCGCTTCCTTGGTAATCTTCCGAATAGCACGTACACCTAAGATGAAAAAAGGTATAAAGGCTACCCACCAAAAAATCGCCCAGCCTACAGGCAAAAATCCTTCCATAATGTGCATCGCATAAGTAGCTTGCGGCTCATTCACCAATAAAAAAAGCGTGAAGCCGATAATCAGCAAAGCGGTGCTTGCTGCCGTCTTTCTTTTTAACTTGACCATTTGTTTCATTACCCTCCCCATTGTTCTGTAAAGCTTGCAAGGTGAAACGGCCGAATGCCATCCTCTGGCGATCCGGAGCGGTTCAGACCGAGAAATATAGAGTAAGGATGGAAACCTCCTATCCGTTCTCTATATATTGAATAATAAAAAAGACCGCCTCCCCTTCGCCGGGAAAACGGTCATGTGTACGCAGAAATAGACGGTTGCGCCAGCAAACAGACTGGTAGCAATCGCTTTCGTTCGTACACCTATCCTTTCCGCGAAGGCACTGTGGTGCTGGAACGAGGTAGGTCTCCTGGCTAGCAGATCATCATTTTCCTTCGTCTTCCCCGGCTGCCCTTAAGCATGGCCAAGTGACTCCTGCTGGTGAAGGAAAACTCCCTGATTACAGTGGCGGGACCGCTCGGGATTTGCACCCGATTCCCTGTTACCCTTTGACGTGCGCAAAGGCACCTCGTTCCATGTCAATCCTCTTTATCATTCATTGGTCATTTTGTAGTTTGATCTTATCACAAAAGATTCAGGCTGTCCCCTATAAATGTAAATGGCCGAAATTGCTATTAGAAAAAGGACAAAATGACGCCTACGACAAAGCCGCATAATGCGCCGTTGACGCGAATCCACTGCAAATCGTTGCCGACCTTTTCCTCCAGCATCGAGACGAGCGCCTTGTCATCCATCCGTTCGAGATTATCCCGAACAAGCGCACCGATGCGGTAATGATTATTCTCAATAAGTCGCACGAGATAGCCGCGAATGCCGTTTTCCCAATTGGCTAGCATCTCTTGTTTGCCGTTCAAATAATCCGTTGCAAAACGGTATCCCTGTACGATTGCGCGCCCACCGCTGCGATGCTGCTCCTCCAGCTTATCCAGCACAAGCTGCCGCAGCTCCTCCAGACGCAGATGGATGAAGCGTTCCGTTTCTACGCTGTCCGCACCCTGTTCAATTAGCTGCTTCAGCTTGAGCATGAGCTCTTCGTTATCGGCAAGCTTCTCCGCCTGGGCTCTTACCTCAAGCAGCAGCTTCTGCCGATGCGGGCTCCCAGGATAAGAAAGCTCCTGCATCGTAGAGAGCAGCATGTTCTGAATCAAGCCGCCGAGCTTTTCCTCGTTCATAAAGCCGACGAAGGCTTGCAGCGCAAACCCCATGAAGCCGCCGACCTTAAGCTCCTCCAGCTTCTTAAAAGCGAGCTTGCCGAGCATTTCCTCGGTTTCACGCTTGCGAATCCAGTGGCCTACATGCTCAAGGCCATAATCCAGCGCCCGTTCATCCCAGCGCTCATGGACGAAACGATCCGCCAGCTTGCGTACGATTGGCGTAAAATCCTGCTTTTTCACATAATCCGCCAAAAAGCTATGCAGCACGCTGCTAATACGCTCCAAAGGCAATCGCTCAACAGCCGACTGGGCAAAATCGACAGCCGCCATTCTGAACCTGCGCTTGCCAATCAGCTTGGTCGCTGCCGATGCCGCACCAGCGAACAGCTTAAAGCCCGACAGCTTGCGGGTAATGCTGTCTTTATTCAGCAGTTCATTTTCCATCGCGCTAATGAGCGAGTTAACGATTTTCGCCCGGTTTTTGAGCAGCAAGGACGTATGCGGAATAGGAATGCCCATCGGATGGCGGAACAGCGCGGTCACAGCAAACCAGTCGGCGATCCCGCCAACCAGACCTGCTTCGAAGCCGCTTTCCAGCAAATGCGTCCAGGCGTTGTCTGGCAGCCACCATCTCGTCGTAATAAAGCCTGCCCCCATAACGGCAAGCGAAATGCCTGCTATATATCTTGATTTCATTATTGTCCTCCCTAATCGCGGCGCCCCAGCGCCTCCTGTTGCATATTGGCCTATTATACCAGATAATGAGGTGGCAAGCGCAAACGGCTGTGCCTGCCCTCGGCAGCACAAGCTCGTTTCGCGTAGAAATATAAGTATTAAATAAGAATAAAACTTATTAGTCTTATATTTCAAGCGCAAACGGCGTTGTCGGTTAATGACAACAACAGCTCGTTTCGCGTAGAAATATAAGCATTAATAAGAATAAAACTTATTAGTCTTATATTTCAAGCGCAAACGGCGTTGTCGGTTAATGACAACAACAGCTCGTTTCGCGTAGAAATATAAGCATTATAATAATAACAATACTTATGCATCCTTATATTTCAAGCGCAAACGGCTGTGCCTGCCCTCGGCAGCACAAGCTCGTTTTTCAACTACACCATTGTTTCGTTACCTATAAAGGGGATTAACTGTGTGCTCAGACTACGAACTATTTTTCTAAAAATGACTCCGCCGCAAATTCTTACGCTCGGCTTTCTCGCGATTATTGCGGTTGGTACTCTATTGCTTTCCCTGCCTTATGCCTCGGCAAACCATCACGCAACGCCGCTCATTGACGCATTGTTCACAGCCACCTCCGCTGTTTGCGTAACGGGGCTTGTCGTCGTCGATACCGGCATCCACTATTCGACCTTTGGCGAGCTCGTTATTCTCGTACTTATGCAAATTGGCGGGCTTGGCTTTATGACGATGTCTACGCTGTTCGCCCTTGCATTGCGCAAACGAATATCGCTGCGCGAGCGGCTGCTGCTGCAGGAGTCAATGAATCAATCCTCGCTGGAGGGGATCGTCCGCTTCATTCGGCGCGTGCTCATTTATGCTTTTGCAATCGAAGGGGTAGGCGCTCTCGTTCTCGCACTGCGCTGGTCAACGGAAATGCCCTTTGGCAAGGCGCTATACTTCGGTATTTTTCATAGCGTGTCGATGTTCACCAATGCTGGATTTGATATTATGGGCCCGATGAACGGTCCGTTCAGCAGCTTTGTCAATCATGTCAACGACCCAATCATTAATGTGATCGTCATTGCGCTTATTTTTCTCGGCGGGATCGGCTTTATCGTTCTGGCGGAAATGTGGGATTATCCCAAAACGCGCAAGCTGTCGTTTCACTCCAAGGTTGTGCTGTATGCAACAGGCATTTTGTTTGTTGCAGGTGCAGCCGTTATTTTTATTTTTGAGTTTACGAATACCAAAACACTAGAACCGCTTAGCATAAGCGGCAAGCTGTACAGCTCATTGTTCCAAAGTATATCGCCGCGTTCAGGCGGCGCCAATACGCTTGATATTCCATCAATGCGCCATGCAACGCAGTTTCTCATTATTTTGCTCATGTTCATTGGTGCGTCACCCGGCTCTGCGGGCGGCGGCATTAAGGTGACGACGTTTGCGATTCTGATAGGAGCGGTGTTTGCGATGATTCGCGGCCGCGAGGATGTTGTTTTTTTCCGCAGAAGACTGGCGAAGGATCGCGTGTACAAGGCGCTGACAATTACGATTGCATCGCTGGCGGCGATTATTTTATTTACAATGATTTTATCTACGACCGAGGATGTCGATTTCCTCGTTCTGCTGTTTGAAGTGACGTCGGCTTTCGGTACAACCGGATTATCGCTTGGCTTGACACCGCATTTGACCGTAATCGGCAAGGTGCTGATTATCATTATGATGTTCGCTGGGCGGCTCGGGCCGCTGACGCTGGCGTTTACACTCGTTCCAACGCAGGAGAAGAAGGAGCTGTATCGTTATCCGGAAGGTAAAATTATGATCGGCTAGCAACTGGCGTGGCAAAATTATTTTTCAAAGGACAGGCTACCGCATTATATATGCTCTGAGCTAGCTGAATACGTTCAGCTCTCAGGGTATTTTTTTTGCGCTGAAAATCTAGTATTATACATTTTTGGTGTTCATAATCCGATAAAAAGGATAGGACTATTTTACTAAAATGCTGCAAGGGAGAATCATTGAATGTCTGATAGGTTGAAAAATATTTTGAAGCTGCTGCAAGAGCTATGGTTTGTGCCATTTGTCGTTTATACCGCCGGACTTGTGTATGTACAAGGCTCCTTTCATCCTTATTTCGGTGATCTGTTTATATTCAAAAATATTTTAACATTTTACCCTGTATCTCAAAGCCTGTATTGGATTAACGGTATTTATTTCTCCTTCTTTTTAGCACAACCTGTTATAACGATAGCTATATTGGAGTCGCAAAAGGCTAGAAGAAAGCCGCGTAAGGCACCGAACCGCTCAAATGTGAAACTAAGGCGTTTTTTGTTTTTCTTATTCCGAAATCGGAGACATCGCTTTTTTTACCCACTACATAGTGTCATCTTTTTGGTCTTAATCTTTTCAATGCTTTTATTTCAAATTTTCACGTTGAATAAAGATTTACATCTGCCGTTAAGTATGCAAAATATACTTTTTTATAATGTTTTTTTCTTTATCCTATTTATTTCATATCAAATTAAAACCAAAGAATCAACGGCTAAAATAAGCATTATTTTCGTTGCAGCTCTCACTTTAGTTATTTCGATATACCTTAGCGGCATTCATGCGCAATATATTAATCTTACGAAATACGACGCTCAGAAGAGCAAGATTGAAATGTCCAGAGTCTCATTGGATAACGAAACGCTGACACTCATTAAAATGGATATTTCAGCTGATTATTATATCGGATACCACCTAAGTACTAATCGAACCATTTTTTTAGCTAAGGATAATATTAATAAAATCGAAAATTTTCAGGCCTCTTATGCAGGAAAAAAACAGCTCGCTGATCCATCTGCTGTAAACGATGAAGAGGCTGCCATTATTAAAACGTTGCAAAGCTATTATGATTTTAGAATCCACTCTGGGAAGTACACGAAAGCTTGTACACAATCATGCGCCTCATTCGACGCATTCAAGCAGCTTCAATCAAATGCCTACTTGGGCAAAACATCAGATTCCATTCAGTTAAAGTATTTGCAGAACAGCCCTTATCGCGGCAAAGATGTGAAAAACTATTATGGAGTAGACTTCTCCCTGCCAGAACAGATTGAAGGCGACGCGAATGTAAGAGCCGTCTACGTCAAAGAATATTGGAAGGACGACATTTTCTATCTAAAATATACACTGCAAAATGTCGCTGCATCGGATAAAAACCCATGGATCATCATTAAAGATGAGGACATATTCTTTGACTTTCAATAATGGAGCTCAAGAGATCGAATATAGCCTGGATACGCAGTGAGGATGTCTGTAGCAACAGAAGAATAGCAAACAGGAATTTGGCGGACACAGCAGCAGCTATTTGTTGCAGATAAGGGGAATGAGTAGGTTCGCGGACTCAGAAGCCGCTAAACGCCCACTTTATGAATATTTATAGCTACAAAAAACGTCTTAACGGCTTCCCTGTCCGTTCACCCTCCAAAATCGCCTAAAATAAGGAAATAGCGGCACCTGAGTCCGCTTAGACTAAAACCATCCCCCCTTCTGGGGGAGCATCATCTTTTATGCTTTCGCCGCTATCGCTCAGCACTGCACTAGGTTTACTGATTACCGGTTGTTGCGGCCGCACGGCACAGATAAACACAATGCCATGCTAGCCATCATCTGCTATGCGTAATGCATCCAAGCCATCTACTAAATTACTGCCCACTCGTCCCATTGTCATCACTTGGCGACAAGCGAATATGAAACGTTCGGTCATATGGCGTTAGCACATTGACGACAAGCGTCTGGCAATCTGACGGGAATGCCGCGCCACGAATCGATTTAGCCCAATGCTCATGGGCAGCGCCGTCCATTTCAATCCAATCATCGCCAGCCGTATATTTAACAGTACCCGCTTTCCAAAATTGCGTGCCTGTTTCCGCAGGAGCCAATTCGCCGCCAGCTAATTGCCCTTCCTTACCGAAGATGAAGGAGATTTGGGTTAAAAGTACATCCGGCTTGTCACATTGAACTCGAATATGCCAGCCGTCTGGTGATTCAATGAGCTCAATGCGTACATCATGCTTCTGAAGATGCGTTACTTCACGCAATTGATGCGGCAGCAAATACCATGGGCTGACAGCGCTGCTCGCTATTTCAGGCAAACGATCCGTCGGAATCGGCCCATAATAGCCCTTTGATTCCGTCCCCGTCAGAATGAAGCCCGATTCAAGCTGCTCCATATCGTTCATTTTGATAAACCCTGGCTCGAACGAGCTGCTAACCTGCACACCAAGCAGCCGCGCCGCTCCATGCCGAAGGGCAAAAAACGAATTCGTCTCCGTCATAACCGTTACACTCGTTTGACCCTCTCGCTGCCGGGCAACAGGTGCGCCGAATTCGGGATGCAGACGGCTGTGATAGATTTTTCCATCATGACCAGCAGACGCCATCTGATTTAAATAATATGGACGATTAAATTTTCCATTGATGACAACGCGATAATGATCGGGTAGACTGCCGCTTTCCACACCAGACTCTTTCAGCTCCGGATGAAGCAAATACCCTAGAAATACATTGTTCGAGATCGCTCCCGGATGGTTAAGCGCCTCGATTCCAAGCTCAGCCAACGCAGCAAATAGAGCATTCTGATCACGATGCGCCATAAGACTTGCTACGAGTGCATAGCTGGACATGTCAAACAATTGTCCAAAATCCTGGCGTCCGGAATAATCCGTTACGACCTCTCCATCCGGGTGAATGAGATAAGCCATCATCCGCAAATTGCGGCGAACCGGCTCCAGAAGCTCGGGTCTTCCAAGCAGCTCAGCAGCGTGGAACAGCATGACGTCGCTCACGCCGTTATAAATACCATTGCTGCGCTCCGTCCATTCTCCATCCTCCGTGCAATCCATACCCTCAGCCAGCCATTGATCGGCGCGAGCTATCAGCTCCGCATGGCCAGTCAAGCGATGCAGAAATGCAAGTGCCGCTGTCAAAACCCAACGATGGTTCGGTGTATGACAGCCGCCTGTCAGCAATGCTGGCGCAGAACGCTCCAGAAATTTTCTAATGTCCGCCCTAGCCTGTTCCAGCTCTGTCCATTCATGCTTCATCAGCAATTCAAGCAGCTGAGCAAGTCCAACAACGGCAAAAGCAGTATCTGGCGGCGAATGCATATTGGTCCAGCCGGGCGATATCGTTCCATCCTCGTGCTGTTCGCGCACAATAAATGCCGCAGCCAATTCCAAACGGCGCAGCAGTTGTTCGTCATGATAATAGTTGGAGCGTTCATCCACTAATGAGCACGCCCACATCGCCATAATCGTTGGCGTTCCCATGTGGGTCGGCCAAGCAACTCCATTATCCGGTTCGGCTATACCACCATAGAAGCGGCTGCCGATATCCATTATTTGATTGTCGATTCCTTGCTTGACCCAGCCATCGTTGACGGCAACCAGCTTCGCATGCATGTTCATCTTCCTTCCTCTTCATCCTTTAATCCACTAAGCGCAAGCCTTATAGCAGCCAGCTCCGCCTCAATCCGCACAGGTATTTCTTCGTACAGCTTTTCCCAAGGAACGAACAACGGTTCACGCTCCGCAAGCTCGTAAGGAACGAGCTCAAACGATGGCGTGAACCGATGATACGCCTGCTGATAAAAATATTCATCGTCCTAGATTTCAGACAGCTTGGCGAGCAGCAGCTCGTGGCTCTGTTCGATTTCCTCTGGTGTACATGCGGCTTTTAGCTCATACACCTTCACAGGAGCCGCCTCGATAATAGGAAGGAAGCGGTCGAAATAATGCATGTCCCCACTGTGTACATATGGACACCAGTGATCCGACAGCCCTACCGTCTCATGAATATGAATACCGACCACATTGTCCTTTATAGCTTCCATATCCCGTGCATTATCGTACAAGCCCATACGCTCCATCATCATGCCGTGGCCAAAATCGTACCACAAGCCGACTGGGGCGCCCTTCAGCCGATCAAATACCGTTTTCGCCTCGCGCAGTGTCGGCATCTGATAACAGCGTGAACGCGTCTCAATTCCAATGGATACGTCCCAGCCCTTGGCTGCGATGATTTCGCAAATTTCTTCCAGACTGTCGCCAATTCGCTGCACATAGTGCCCCGACAAGGACTCTCTGCGCTCCAGCATCTCGTTCCACAGCTTTACGTATGCAGGGGAATCCGGTCCATGGTCATGGTAAATTTTTTTGAGCTCATTATCAATGTTATAATCGAACGGTACTTCGCCCGGGTGGACGACAACAGCCTTCGCCCCATAACGATTCGCATATTCCGCCGAACCGATCAGCAGCTCAATGGCACGCTTTCGCTTCTCTTCATCCTCAAAGCCGAGCAGCACCGAATCGGTACCGTAATCAGGGTCTGGATCATGCGGAAACGTATTGTGGACACTCGATACTCCGATTTCTCCCCCTTCAATCATTGGCTCTATCGTGGTCAGCAGCTCTTGTGTAACGTTATAGTTCAGCTCCACGTAGCGAAAGCCGAGTTCCCGAATTTCATTGATCATGCTGCTGCCGACATCATGACGTTTAATATTCCAGCATGTCGAGAACGAAAATTGTCCTTTATCCTTTCCCATAAGCTCCTCCTGAAATAGAGACTCGTTTAACCTTTGACCGCCCCGAGCATAACGCCGCTAACAAAATACCGCTGCAGCCACGGGTAGACAATCATAATCGGCACGGTTGCGAAAATAACGCTCGCCGCCTTCAAGCTTTCCGGCTGCAGCTTCGCCTGTCCAGTTGCGCCCTCCATTACGAGCAGCTCGCTGACCATGTTGTTTTGAACGAGCTGATAAAGCTTTAATTGCAGCGGATACATCTCCGGGCTCGTAATATACATAAGCGTATCTGTAAAGCCGTTCCAGCGACCTACCCCATAAAACAAGCTTAGTGTAGCAATAACAGGCAGCGAGAGAGGCACGATAATGCTAACCAAAGTGCGCAGATACGTGCTTCCGTCAATCTCTGCCGACTCCTCTAGCGAATCGGGAATGTTTTGAAAGAAAGTAATCAAAATGATCATATAAAATGGGCTAATGAGACCTGGCAGCATAAGCGCCCACATGGAGTCTAGCAAGCCTAAATTACGAACGAGCATATACTCCGGAATAAGCCCACCGCTGAAAAACATTGTAATGATAATAATGAACATGACTAGCTTGCGTCCCTTTAATTTCGTTTTGGCAAGCGGATAGGCCGCCGCAATTGTCATGACCATACACATAATTGTAAATAATACCGTCAGTATAATGGTGAAACCGAGTGAACGAATCATCGACTGATCTGAAAATACCTTGCTGTAGGCATCCCAGTTCATTTCGACAGGAAAAAGGCTGACCTCGCCAGACATGATGGAACGCGTTGAGCTTAATGAAATGGAAATTATGTGAAGAAACGGAGCCAAGCATAGCAGCACGAATATTAAAATAGCGATTGTATTGACAATATCAAAGGATCGGCTGGCTTGTTGATCTCTCATGTCATATCGCTCCTTTCTAATCTGAATCAAAATAAAAGTTTATACATTTTTATATTTTAAATGATGCTTTGGTCTGCCAGTTTTTTCGATAAGTAGTTGGCGCCTAATACAAACACAAGCCCGACAACTGCCTGAAACAAGCCGACGACCGTAGCAAGCGTATATTGTCCAGATTCAATGCCGATACGGTATACGAAGGTGCTGAGCACATCCGAATAATCCCGTACAGCGGTATTACCAATAATATAAGGACGTTCGAATCCGATGGCGATCATATTGCCCACGTTAATAATAAGGAGGGTAACAATGGTCGGCTTTAGGGATGGCAGCGTAATGCTCCAAATTTTTCTCAGTCTGCCCGCTCCGTCAACGTCAGCCGCCTCGAACAGCTCCCTATTGATACCTGTAAGAGCTGCCAAATAAATGATCGTACCCCAGCCGGCACTTTGCCATACGCCGACGATCAAATACGTAATTAACCAATCGTTTTTGTCCGTTAGAAAAGGAATGGCTTCAAATCCTAGCGAAGTAATGAAATTGTTTACCATACCGGATTGAGTACCAAAAACCTGGTAGACGATCCCGCCGATAATAACCCACGAAATAAAATGCGGAATGTACAAAATCGTTTGTGAAATCTTTTTGAACCAAGCCGTTTTGAGCTCATACAGCATAATTGCGATAAACAACGGTGCTGGGAAAGATACAAGCAGGTCCAAGAAATTAAGCATGAGCGTATTGCGCAGCGTCTTGTAAAAGTCCGCCATCGCGAATACTTCCTTGAAAGCATCAAGCCCTATCCACTCAGAACCATTAATACCTTGGAAAAAGTTGAAATCCTTAAATGCGATAATGATGCCATACATCGGCCCGTATTTGAAAATTAAGAAATAAGCAACCGGTAAAATAAGCAGCATATATAATTGCCAGTATCTGCGTAAATACACGCTCATGTTCAATATTATCCACTCCTATCTGCTAACGATTAAGCTCGGGGACAGGACTTAGATTATCCATCGTCCATTGTCCCCGAACTGCTTATTGCAGGCGTTCTATTTATTTCATAGCCTCATAAGCTTTTGTGCGTTCATCCAAAATCGCTTGACCGCCTGCTGCCATGTAGTCCTTCATAATCGATTCAAATGTGCTCTCGAATTGATCCGGCTTCACCATCGTTGTTTTTACGACAATTTCATTGAACTTGTCACGCAGCGCCGCACCATATTTGGCTTGGGCTTCAATTGGATGGTCGAACAAGACAGGCTTAATGGTATCCGTTCTGGAAATCGTCAGTGCTTTGCGAGTTTCTTCTTGGAATTTCTCAGGCATCCCTTGAACATAGGCTTCAACGTTGCGCTCTGTATCGCCCAGTTGCTTTCCGTTGGAGATAATGGCCATGTCACCGCCGTTGTATACGCGGTTTTTCACATCTGTAGGAGCATCTTCATTCAATACCGGGATACCATCCTTCAGTGTATAATTTTCGCCTGCTACGCCGTTTTGAATGGTAAGCAGATTATCTCCTGAGGCCATCCAATCCAAGTACTTGACTGCTTCTACCGCGTTTTTGCTGCTCTTCGGAATCATGAGATACATACCAACTGGCGCATATTCCGGCTTCGGATGCTTGCCCTCAGAATTGGTGTACACATCAACGGAGGACAGCTTCGCGTCTGGAATGTTCGTTTGCAGCGTCGAGTATAAGCCATCTGGGTAGAATGGGTTCATATCATCTTCGCTGAAGAAACCAACCAAGCCCTTAGACGCATCCTCGTTCAATTTCTTCTTGTCTTCATCAAGGCTAAAGTCTTTGCTCATTAGTCCTTCGTTATAAAGCTTGTTCATGAATTTCAAACCGTCTTTGAAGCCCGGAAGCAGGATCGGAAAGTCATTTGATCCGAGCTGCTGGATTTGCGTGTAGCGCTGTTCGTCAGTGACAGGTTGAATGAAGGACCATAGGAGCGGCTCATATTGAGCAGATGCTAATGCCATACCGAGCGGAATAACTTTGCCGCCTGTTTGACCCGGATCTTTTTCTTTAAACGCTTTCAAAGTCGTGTAAAGCTCATCTGTCGTTTGCGGTACAGGCAGGCCTAGCTTGTCAAGCCAGTCTTGACGAATAAAAGAGGAATATTTCCCCAAATGCGAACGTTTCGCTGGCAATGCAAATTGCTGGCCTTTATAGTTTCCGTAAGCCAATGTTTCATCGCCCAGGAATTTTTTGAGGTTAGGACCATACTGATCAAGCAGCTCGCCAAGGTCAGTCAAACCGCCTTGCTGAGCGTAACGGTAAAAAGTACCCGAATCATATGTGAATACAATGTCTGGAACATCGCTTCCGCTCGCCATAAGAACGTTAAGCTTCTGAATTTCCTCCGAACGTGGAATCGGAACAAACTGAACATCAATGTTATTTGGCGTGCCGAAATTGTCCTGTACGTATTTTGTTAAATAGTTATTTGTAATCGTCAAACCGGATGGCGTATTGCCCCGATCGAATACTTCCACCTTAAGTGTAGCTTTCTTGCCGGTAGTCGCTTCGCCCCCTGCTGCTTCGCTGCCCTTTTCATTGTTACTTCCACATGCACCAAGCAGCATCGTACCTGCAAGCGTTAGTGCTAGTAAAACGCTGACTTTCTTTTTCCCCTTTAGAACTTTCATCATTTGATTCAACCCCTCTTTCTTTTCGATTATTTTGCTCCCTTCACTCGATTATTAAACGAGAGTATAAAGCGTATTTGAACACGCTTTCATTCGTCGCTTGCAAACCGTGATTAGGAAGTGGCCTCAGTATGACACGCTATTTGGTATGCTTGCAATAAACCAGTTTCGGAGCGGCAAACCGTTATGCCGAACCCTTGCGCTGCATGGCTTTTGAGGATTAGAATAGATCATTTTCCCGACATAAACCGATTTCCATAAACACCGAAAAAGCCCGTCATAAAGCCATTTCCGAGGATAAACTCTTTTCGTGACAAACAAAAAGAAGCAGCCGCTCGAACATACTATCCTGTTCGAGCGGCTGCCTCTAAAAAAGCTCATCCATTCGTATTTAGATGTAATTGATAAGGTAATTGATAAGCTGAACGACTATTTCTTTGCCGCATTAGTTCAGAGCTGAAGGACGCATTTTAAGCTTGCGAAATTCGCCTGGCGTTACACCAGTTACTCGTTTGAACACTCGGCCGAAGGTAATGGAGTTCGCATAGCCAACCTGAAGTGCAATGCCTTGAATCGTCTCATCGGTATTCACCAGCAAGCGTTCGGCTTGCTGCATGCGAAGCTGAACAAGAAAATCAACAAACTTCATATCGTACTCCAGCTTGAACAAATAGCTTGCGTATTTGCCCGATATTTGAAAACGGTCGCTCAAATGATTGAGGGACAGGTCGGGATCAGCGAAGTTTTCCTGAATGTAGGCCTTCATATCCGTTATCATCGTTTTGTAGCTTTTCGTCTCACTCATGGCTACATAAGCATCGTAGAGATCAGTCAAATATTCTAGCAATAGCTCCTTCATTTCCAGCAAGGTCGAAGCTGTCTTCAGCTTGGCAAGCAGCGCAGCAGTGCGTTCTCCTTCCAAACATTCATTGAGTGCTTCTGATAAATCCTTCAGCTCACGGCTCAGCATTTGCATGAAGAGCTGCATAAGCGAATGAGTATCTTCATCTTTAATGGCTTCCGTACCGAGTCGTTTAAATAATTGCTCTAAAGTATTGCGCCAGCTTTCATTCGTCGCTCTAAATTCCTGCAAACAATCGGTACACATTTGGATGTAATTAAACGTACCGTGCTGTCTTTCCTTTGGAATATCGCCACTAAACGTAATGGCATCCTTTCCAATGCAAAGCTGATATTCCATACCGTTAAGGGCATCGCGATAGGATTGTCCAATTCGGCTCCATTCGTTTGCGATTGAACCAATCCCAATCGACAAATTAAACCGCAAATGCTCCCCAACCCATTGCCGCGCAACCACAGCAGAAGCCTGAAGCTGATCCAGCATCCGGGAATCGTCATTCGAAACCGCGAACACAAAGGTGATGAGATTTGGCGCCAGCCATTCTCCCCATCCCTGCAAGCCTTCGTTGTGTGCAAGCTCCTGCATGACATTGCCGAGCGCAAATTTTAGAACATTTTGCTCATTAAGCGTGTTTTCAGACTGAAATTCATCGTAACGGTTCAGCTTTACAACCATAACGGCATACCGTCCAGCGACCGGCAGCAAAGCCAGCTTTTGCAGGCGCTCTTTCGTTTGCCCATTTTGCTCCCCGCTTATCAGCTCGTTAAAAAGCTGCCTGCGCTGAAGCAGCATGCTTTCACGCTGATTCTTTTCGTGATCCAGCGACTGAACGATTAGATTTTCTAGCGCACGGTCAATCATCGTCAAATCGTCTGCCAGAACCGCTCCTCCGTCACCGCTCCGCAGTTGCAACGCCTGTATTCGATTCATCATTAAGCGAATCGGCTTATAATTGCGGCGCGTCACCCAAATAATATAAACAATTGCAGCTACAAAAGTCAGAACCGCCATAATCACCCACGCATAGGAAACGACCGATACCCAACCAAGCAAATGGCCGTCCTGGATACCACTTTCGAAAGTCCAGCCAAGTGAGTCTGAGGTAACTGTCGTTAGAACACTGCCTTCTTCTGATTCTCCAAAGCTATTGTTTATAGGATACACAGGCTTATTTTCTCCATCGGTAATTCGCATAAATGAAACCTGATGGCTTGTCATACTGTTTATCAATTGCTCAACTACGTACAAATCAATATTAATAACTAATATGCCTTCTTTGCCGAATGGGAAAGGCGTCCTCTTATGCATCGTAATGACCCTGACGGGCTTTAGTATGTCGAATTCCCGATACTCTCGGCTCGCCGACCATCCTTGATAATCCAGATTTTTTTTCGCCTGCTTAATAAAATCACGATCTCCAAAATCCGGGAGAAAAGTCTGTCCGCTCGACGTAAGCACCAAACCATCGGATTCCCTATAAAGATAGGCTGAATCAATAAAGTCGTTTTCCTCCACCAGCGAACGCAAACTATGAACGACGCCATATGTGTCGCTCGTTTCGGAAGATCCGTTTAAAAACGCAGCGTAGCTTTTATTTTTGGAGGCCTCGTTCATTGTATTAAACTCTGCTCCACGTATAGCACGCTCGACGCTTTCCACCACATAGCCGGTGGTGATGTTGTCTGCCTTTGCCGTTTCAGACCGTGATATCTCGTTAAGTGCAATGAACGATAAAAAAATAATCATTGACACAGTAAGTACAAGAATCGGAAAATAAGATACAAGCAACCGGAAGTACCAGTTGTTTAGCTTAAGCATGTTAAACCCCCTACAATAGCATTGATTTTTGTAAGCGTTACCATTTCGTCAAAACCGAAACAAGTTAAGCGGTATACTTTGTTAATCTATTGTAGCACAGCCCCTCTAAAATCGAAACACTTCATGACAGCCAAAATAGTGGTTACTAAAAAGAAAAAAGCACAGGCTAGCCACCAGTGCTTTAAGTAAGCGAGACAACACAAACCGAAAAATTAGTTAGTAATATTATGCAAAGCTAAAACAGCAGCCTGTTTGTCCCGTAAAAAAAATATCTGATTTCCATTATTGCACTCATAAATAAAATCCTTCAAGCTCTTGCTGGCATAGCTATCAAAATCACCAACAATGGCCAGCTTCACATTGTAGTTTACATATTTTTGTAATATCTCGCCTGCAAGCCTGGTTTTGAGGTCGAAGAAATCCTCCGTTAGGTTTGCTTTCTGCAACAAAATTTTATTGCATTCATGGTGGTAATTAACAGAAGCCATTAAATCCAATGCATCTTGAGCATCGCGGATAATCACATCCATACTTTCTATAACCGCAACTTTAGAGCTGCCTTGCCGGTCTATGGTTATGTTCATTTTTAATAAGTCTCCCCTTTTTAATTTTTCATGCCTTTTTTTCTGCAATTGCATGGATTGGACTGAGCAGGTAATTTTACAAGAAAGATGCAGCCTTCTTATTTCTAGATTATAGAAAGATAAAAAGCGCCCCGTTTTGCGGACGCCTTGTATCTTTCTATGATTTGCCTATTCGACTGCTAACCATGCTGAACGGTATTTAATCTCACAAACTTTAGTAAGAAGCCTGCTTGACTGGGCCCCGTTCACTGTTTAGACCAAGCGTCTGTGCAGTCGACGTATGAATTTCGTTTATAAGCTCTGGGTTTTGCAAAAGCTGCATGCCATAAGAAGGAATCATTTCTTTTATTTTTGGTTCCCATGCCTTCATATGCTGCGGGAAGCATTTCTCCATCAGCTCCAGCATAACGGATACCGCTGTAGAAGCACCTGGAGATGCGCCAAGCAAAGCAGCAATCGAGCCGTCAGCGGCATTAATCACTTCCGTACCAAATTGAAGCGTTCCTTTGCCAGCCGCTGTATCTTTAATGACTTGTACACGCTGGCCTGCTATTACAAGCTCCCAATCCTCGCTTTTCGCATTCGGGACAAATTGGCGTAAAGCCTCCATCCGCTGTTCTTTCGATTGCATAACTTCCTTAATCAAATATTGGGTCAAGGACATATTTTTGACGCCTGCCGCCATCATGGTTACCAAATTATCTGTTTTGACAGAAGCCAGCAAATCCATCATAGAACCGTTTTTCAAAAACTTTGGCGAGAAGCCCGCAAACGGTCCAAAAAATAATGAAGCCTTCTTGTCAATAAATCTGGTGTCAAGATGCGGAACCGACATCGGAGGAGCTCCGACTGGTGCTTGACCATACACTTTCGCATGATGCTGCGCTACAATCTCAGGCTTCTTGCATACCATGAATATGCCGCTTACCGGGAATCCGCCAATGCCCTTTCCTTCAGGAATGCCGGATTTTTGCAGCAAATGAAGGCTTCCGCCTCCGCCGCCAATAAAGACAAATTTCGCAGTACGGCGCTCGACAGCACCGCTGTCTACATTGCGTACTTTCAATTCCCACGAGCCGTCGCTTGCACGTTTAATATCATCCACATTATGCTTGAATTTAATATCGACATTTTTACTTTTCAAGTGTGTAAACAACATCCGCGTTAAAGCGCCAAAGTTTACATCCGTACCGGATTCGATTCTAGTGGCCGCTATAGGACCATTCAAAGTCCGTTCCTTCATAATAAGCGGAATCCAATCCAGCAACTTTCCCGGATCTTCGGAATATTCCATTCCTTGAAACAAAGGGTTGTTAGACAATGCTTCAAAACGTTTCTTCAGAAACGCGACATCTTTTTCCCCTTGTACTAAGCTCATATGAGGCAATGGCGTAATGAAGTCTCGCGGATTACGAATGAGTTGGTTGTCCACAAGATAGGACCAGAACTGCTTGGATACTTGATACTCTTCATTAACTTTAATAGCTTTGCTAATGTCTACGGAGCCGTCTGGCTTCTCCACGGTGTAGTTAAGCTCACACAAGGAAGAATGACCCGTTCCTGCATTGTTCCATTCGTTAGAGCTCTCTTCTCCTGCGCTTGCAAGTCGCTCAATCACTGTAATTTCCCAGTCCGGTACTAATTCCTTCAGCAGTGACCCCAAAGTCGCACTCATGATACCGGCACCAATTAAGATAACGTCTGTTTTGGTTTGTCTGTTGCTCATTTCTACCGTCCTTACACACTAATATTTGAAGAAAAAATGTAAGCTATCCCGCCTGCTCAACCTATTAAGCGAGTTAATCAAACATCTTTCTGATTCACGTTCTATTTTTCTTATCACAGCAAGTTTCATTACTATTATTAAAGTATTAAGATATTTACTATTATAAAGCCTTTACATATCATTCACAACAATAGGGAACATGTTACAATGTGCTTCTGATATCTTACGTTCCCAGGGGAGAAAGGAATAGCTAAATACATTTGTACATTACTACTATCATATCACAAAAATCACTCACTGTTAGCACTGATTTTGAATATAACTAGCCAATAAACCCCAGGGCCAGTCTGTAATGATAATCAGCGAGACCTTTAGCAAATGGCTGATCGGGAAATCCTCTATGAAGCAGCTTTAATCCACCAGAGGTTAACGAAATATGATGATGAAAACGATAAAATGACATTCGGTTTTGGTCAAGCTGATCCTTTTTCAAATAACGGTAAAACTCACCAAAACGAATTTGTAAAAAAGTGTGCTCATGTTCAATATCGTAAAATTCAGCGCCTTCAATATCTATGAAATAAGGCTCTAATCGGTCGGTGACCAAAATATGATCTGGACCAAGCTCACCGTGTATAAAGCCGTAGCGGTTTCTAGCTTCAATTCTTGCCTCCAGCTCATATAATTTTTCGAGCAGCCTTGATTCATTTCTCCGAATATCCTCCATATGTTGCGACGCATAGGATAACTGCGCTTTCGCATTTTCCAGCTGTAATAAATGGCAGTTTCGCAACTGCTCTTCCTCTTGATTAGGCTTTCCATAGCCCTGTCTTTCGTTGGCATGCATACCAGTAAGCATATCTCCGATACGCTCAAATAATTGGTCTTGAACCTTTGTATCGGAGTGTTGAAAATAGTGTTCCGCCTTATGTCCATTTACGTACTCCACGAGGGCATAATCAAAGTGGTAGCGGCTTCTTTCCGTATTTAAATGATAAAGAGCAGGGGTCTGAATGCCATGTTCTTTTAAATAGCGATTATTCATTTCAAATAAATGACTGCCATAGGATTGGTCAGCTATAGAAGCGCTTGCTATTTCCTCTTGAAAAAAATTCATGCTAAGATCCCATACATATAAAACGCAGGAAAAACGATTGGTGCAGTCTATTTTGTAAACCGCTTTTTGTGCACCACCATGCATTTTAGTTACGTTAGCAACGATATAATCAGTACCAAAAACCTTTCCCACATACTCCTGTAAATCTTTAAGCTTGAGATGGCAAAATAAAGCCACGGATCAACACTCCATTCATCTTTTTTTGCCGGCATCTCAAATTTATTACAAATTTCACCAAAAGTATAGACTGTTTCTTTACGTTCTGCTATAATGTTGAATAAGCTCTCGAAAAAAATAGCCCTACATAAATAAGTAACCGCCAACAGCAGGCCCCTTGAGGAGCCGCTCTGGCGGTTACTTTTTTTAGTCTAATGAATGAAAACTAACGGTTCATCCATCCGCCATCTACGCAGAGGACGTGGCCATTCATATAGTTCGATGCAGCGGAGGCGAGGAAAATCGCCGGCCCCATCATATCCTCGGATTCACCCCAGCGCGCGGCTGGAATACGGTCGAGAATTTGCTTGCTGCGAACCGGATCCTCACGAAGTGCCTCGGTGTTGTCAGTGCTCATGTAGCCTGGAGCAATCGCGTTCACCTGCACATTTTTTGAAGCCCATTCGTTGCCCAGCGCCTTTGTCAGACCAGCTACTGCATGCTTGCTCGCCGTATAGCCCGGCACATTAATGCCACCTTGGAAGGACAGCATGGATGCAATGTTGATGATTTTGCCTGAGCCCTGCTCAATCATATGGCGACCAGCCAGCTGGCTGAGCACATAAACCGAATTCAGATTGACATCAAGCACCGCTTGCCAGTCTTCAAAGCTGTGATCCGCAGCAGGCGTACGACGGATAATGCCCGCATTGTTAACCAAGATGTCGAGGCGTCCAAGTCCCGACAGCGTCTGTTCGATAATGCCCGGCAGCAGGCTGCGGTCCGATACATCGGCTTGAATGGATACCGTTTTGCGGCCAAGCGCCTGAATTTCCTTCTCTACGTCAGTTGGAGGCGTGCTGTTCGTCACCAGCGCAATATCTGCTCCCGCTCTTGCCAAGCCTACAGCAATTGCCGCGCCCAGACCGCGTCCAGCACCTGTTACAATCGCTGTTTTTCCAGTCAAATCGAAAAAGCTCATCTCTGCACCATCCTTATCATCCTTCAAAATCAGGCCTTCTCTATACGCACGCCCTGCTGCTCGTATTTGTCAGCCACAGCTGCATCAATGTGCGAATCGGTTATAATCGTATGAACATCCTTCAAAGCGGCAAACGTAAGCAGCGCTCCCTTGTCGAACTTGCTATGGTCGGCTATGCAATAAATATCGCGGGCGCATTCCATATATACCTGCTTGAGCTTGGCCAGCTCCTCGGTGAAAATCGTCAGCCCGTACTCCAAGTGAATACCCGTCGTCGATAAAAACAGCTTATGCACATTTAGCCGCTTGACCCATTCCTGCCAGTCCGTTCCAATGAGCAGATTTTGAAAGCGATAGCCGCCGGGTATAACGAGGCGGATCTGCTCCTTCGCCGTCAGCTCGCGAATAATGAGCAGATCGTTGGTGAGCACGGTCAGCGGCATGTTTTTGAGCCGCTTCGCAATTTCCAGCGTGGTGCTGCCCGCATCCAGCGCGATAATATCATTTTCAACAATATGGGTTAACGCCTGCTCGGCAATTGCGACCTTCTCCTGCTGATGCTTGCTATTCGGATACTGCAAAGGCAGTAAGCTTTCATCATCTGGAGGGAGCACCGCTCCGCCATGCATGCGCTTGAGCAGCCCCTTCTCCTCCAGCTTCTCCAAATCTTCGCGTACCGTCTTTTCCGTCACCTTGAAACGCTCGCTCAGCTCGGATACTTTGACGCTGCCCTTCTCCTCCAGCTGAATAATAATTTGTCGATGACGTTCAGCGGCAAGCATGTTACTTAAGCTCTTCCATTTTCACAGCGTCCATATCCGTGAACGTGTAGTTTTCGCCCGCCATCGACCAGCAGAACGTATAATTGCTCGTGCCAACACCCGAGTGAATCGACCATGGCGGCGAAATAATTGCCTGCTCATTGGCAACGACCAAATGTCTCGTCTCCGAAGGCTCGCCCATCATGTGGAATACGCGTGCATCCTGGTTCACATCGAAGTACAGATAAGCTTCCATACGACGGTCATGTACGTGCGAAGGCATTGTGTTCCAAACGCTGCCTGTTTTGAGGCTCGTTACACCCAGCATTAATTGACAGCTTTGAATGCCATCGCCATGGATATACTTGTACAATACGCGCTCGTTGGACGTTTCCAGAGAACCAAGGTGAGTAGGGTTCGCTTCTTCCATCGTCATTTTGCGAGTCGGATATTCCGCATGCGCCAGCGCAGAGCAGAAATACAGCTTCGTTGGGTTCGCTTTATCCTTGCTTGCCAGTTGAACGTCACGCTTGCCTTTACCTACATACAAAACATCAAGACGGCTAAGCTCGTACGACTCGCCATCAACCGTAATAATGGCATCGCCGCCAATGTTCAGGAAGCCAATTTCCCGGCGCTCCAGAAAATATTCGGTTTTGAGCGTATCTCCCGCTTCCAGTACAAGCTTCTCGTTCACAGGAAACGCGCCGCCTACAACCATACGATCATAGTGCGTGTAAACCGAAGTAAGGCGATCCTGCTCAAACAGGCTTTCGATCAAAAATTCCTGACGAAGACGCTCCGTCGTATATTGCTTTACATCCGTTGGGTTAGTTGTGTGACGAATTTCCATATTAATAGTTCCTCCTCAAGGATAATAAAATGAAATGATCAGGCGCACCTGAATAGGTTTGAAAATGTTCGTTTTAATAATAGCACACTTTTTCAAACTTAAACAATCCCCTTAAAGCATTCTTCGCAAAAGGCACTAAAGGGGCGGCAACGACGCTATTCAAAAATGCCTTTTTTTATGTTAGGGTATATATCATTAAAGATCGCCATTAGAAGCGGAGCGAGCTGAATGTATTCACTATTTCGCAATGAAAAAATACAAATGGTCGGCATCGCGCTCGCAACAGCCGTCGGAGCCGAATTCAGGATCACTCCGTTTAGCGGGGATTTTTACCGCATCGGGCTCGGCGTCAGCATCTTTTTATTTTTTCTGCTGCAATTTCGCCATCTTTCGTTTGTGAAAACAGGCTTTCTAGCCGGTATTGCCGCTGTCATCTTCCAATCCGTGGAGTGGCTGATCTACACGAATTCCACTTCTCTAATAGCTGGCCTGCAAAATAATGCTCCAGCCGCCCTATACTATACCTTCTTTGCCTGGTGTCTTAGCAAGCTGCTGGGACGCGCCAAGGAAATTCAGCCGCTGGCGCTGGGCGCACTCGTTACAATTGTGGACTTCTCCTCCAATTTACTGGAGCTTCTGTTCCGTAATATTTTTCTCGGCACAGCGCCCTATCACTTCGATGAACTAGCCCTGCTGCTTATGACGGCTGTTATTCGCAGCTACTTTGTCATCGGTCTGTACAATAGCATGGCCATCCAGCAGTTCAAAATGCTTCATTTCGAGCAGGAGAAGCGCATCGAGCAAATGCTGAATGTCGGCTCCAGCTTGTATGGAGAAGCGTTCTACCTGCGGAAATCAATGGATAATATTGAAGGCATTACGGCGAGCAGCTACGAGCTGTACGACAAGCTGCGGCAGGAGCAGCCTGTGCTCGCCAAGCAGGCGCTCATCGTCACCCAGCAAATTCATGAGGTAAAAAAAGATACTCAGCGTATTCTAGCCGGGCTGCTCAAGCTGTTTGATCATGAAACGCTTACCCAGATGAGCCTCGTGGAGGTCATGCATTATGTGAGGAAGGGCACTATGGAATATAGCGAGATGCTGGGGAAAAAGATTGCCTTTCAGCAGCGGGTGGCGGTTGATTTGATTACGCCTCATTATATTGCACTGCTCTCTATATTGAACAATTTGGCGGCAAACGCCGTTGAAGCGATTGAAAGCAGCGGCTCCATTGATATTGAAATCAGCCAGCATGGCGACAAGCTAATGTTGATCGTTGCCGATTCCGGCAAAGGCATACCGCCAGAGGAGATGGAGCTCGTTTTTGAGCCAGGCTTCACCACCAAATTTGATCAAACGGGAATCGCAGCAACCGGAATCGGCTTGTCCCATGTGCGTGATATTATTTCTTCATTTGCGGGCTCGATTCGCGCAAAGTCGCTGGATGATGGGCCAGGCACCGCCTTTATTGTCGAACTGTCGCTTGCTGCGCTAAACCATCCTTATACAACGCCAAACTTGAAGGAGGCACACCATGTCCATTAGCTTCGTAATTGTAGATGATGATGCCGTCAGCAGGCGTATGCTGCACAATATAATTGAACAATCTAGTTTAGGCGAAGTATTGGGTACGGCTAAAGGAGGAATCGAGGCTGTCATGCTGATTGATGAGCTGAAGCCCGATGTTGTGCTGATCGACATGCTCATGCCCGATCAGGACGGCATTACGACGATCGACCAGCTCCGGGCTATGCGCTACGGCGGCAAGTTTATTATGATCTCGCAAATTGACAATAAGGATATGGTTGGAAAAGCTTATCGCAGCGGCATTGAGTTTTTTATCCATAAGCCGATTAATCGCGTGGAAGTGCAGGCTGTTCTACATAAGATGAATGAAAGCTGGAAATATGAGCGTTATGTAACGGAAATGAAGCAGTCGCTCGCCAAGCTTGATATTATAGAGCGCCCGCCAGCCGTACAGGAGCGCAGCATCCGCGAAGCAGCCCGCCACATTTTAATGGATATGGGCATTATTAGTGAGGCTGGAAGCCGCGATATGATTGCTGCCGTCGAATATTTATCCGAGCTGCCTCAGCCCGCTGCTTTCCCTCCATTAAAGGGATTGTATGAAGCCGTTGCGCGTACAAGCAAGCAGAGCCAGAGTGATATAGACAAGGAAAGCAAAGCAATTGAGCAGCGGATGCGCCGCGCCGTCATGACGGCGCTAACCAATATCGCCTCCATTGGACTGACGGATTACAGCAATCCGAAGTTTGAGCATTATGCTCCGCTTTATTTTGATTTCAAGGATGTCCGGCTGAAGATGAAAATGATGGATGAGGAAGCCACGCCCGATAAAGGCAAGGTTAATATTAAAAAGTTTCTTCAAGTGTTTTTTATGGAAGCAATGGAAAAAAACAAACAAGCGTAATCTTTCCTATATTTCAAGCGTAAACGGCTGCCGCCTTCCTCAGGTGGTCAGCTTACCCCTTTTTTCTCCAAAAAGATAAGGGAAAGCCGATAGGAAAGGAAAAGCAGCAAAACGCCTACCGCCAGAAAGGCTGCACTAGCTGCCGCTGGAAAGCTTAGCGTATCCGAGCTGCTGGACACCCCCCCAAAAACCATAAGAAAAGTCACAGGAAGGGCAACTGCAACCAAGCCAACTATCCGACTTGCACTAAAACCAAACCGGTAATAGATTGGATAATAAAGCGAAGCATAAACAGCAATAATGAAAAAAATGATTGGAATAAAGGAAGCCGCATACACCATTTCCCTTCCTACTAGTGCTATATTGATGGCGTATACGGAAGCGCTCGCGACAATCCCTATGAGTGCAAATAAAAGGACAGCTGCATATTTCGCCTGCACGATTGATTTACTGCTGACAGGCAGGCTGGCAATGACGATCATGCTTTTATTTTTGGCATCCAAGGTAGCGGAAAAGGTCATGAGCATAATAGCAGAAAGCGCAGCTACCAAAATGAAAGAAGCTTGGTTATACATCAAAAATCCAAATAAATACAAATAGAGCAGCACATACAAAAAGTAATAGCGCAAAATAAACAAATCCTTACGTAACAGCAGCAGCATGGCCCTTCTCCCCCTTAGCGGTAAAGTACATAATATCCTCCAGCGTAGGACGACTAAGCTGCGCACCATCACCCACCATAGCAGCTATTTCATGTCCTCGATCTGTCAGACCTTCAAACCCGACGAGCGATTCCCGAATGCCGATAAACGCTGCTTTAACGCTTGGAGCTTCAAGCAAGCCTACCGGCCCTTTCACTAACACATACCGCTCCTGAATTTGCTCCCTCGACTCGTTAAAGACGAGCTTGCCGCGATGCAGAAAAGCAATATAATCGGCAATTCGATCCAGATCGGTTGTAATATGCGTCGAAAATAAAATTGATTTCCGCTCATCCAGCATAATTTCGGCAAGTAAATCCAGCAGCTCGCGCCGGAAAACGGGATCTAGCCCCGCTGTCGGCTCATCCATTATAAGCATATCCGCTTGATGGGATAGCGCAAAGGCAAGCGCCAGCTTCATTTTCATCCCTTTGGAAAGACTGCTTATTTTCATTTTGGGAGACAGCTCGAAGCGCTCAAGCAATCGGGAAAAAGCGTGATCGTCCCATTTTTTATAAAACGGGGCAATAATATTTTTCATCGACTGGATCGATAAATGCTCATAATAATGGCACTCATCGGATACAAAGCCGATTCGCTGCTTAATTTCAGCCGCCTGTAAGCTTAGGGACTGTCCAAAAATCGTTATTTCCCCCGTATCCGATCGGGTAATGCCCATAATCATTTTAATTAACGTCGTTTTGCCTGCTCCATTCGGGCCAATCAGCCCGGTTATGTACCCCTGCTTAAATGCGCAGGACAGAGGCTCGATGCCGAACATTTTAAACTGCTTGGATACTTCGTTCAGCTTAATGATGTCGCTCATATGTCCAAATCTCCTTCCTCATATAGCAGCTCGATGTGCTGCTGAAGTTCACTCAGGCTCAGACGCAGCGCCTTCCCTTCTTTAATGACGGCGAGCATTTGCTGCTCCAGCCGCTTCATGCGCTGCTCTCTAACAAAATCGGCATTCACACCCGTTACGAACGAGCCTTTGCCAACGACCGAGTCAATAAGTCCTTCCTTCTCCAATTCCTCATAAGCCCGCTTTGTTGTAATGACGCTGATCTGCAAATCTTTGGCAAGCTGCCTAATCGAGGGCAGCGGCTGCCCTGAGCTAAGTGTGCCGTTTAAAATTAGACTGCGAATTTGCTGGGTGATTTGTACATAGATCGGATCATTTGAAGCGTTGGATAAAATAATGTTCATTTCCATCACCATGCTTAGCCGTTTAATGTATATATAGTATATATACACTATATTCTTCGTATATGTCAATAACGCTTGGCTATACTAAGCTGCGAGCGAAATAAACGCCGATTTTCTGTCTTAATAAATAGCTGCTTCCAGTTGCGTAACCTTATCTAACAGGATTTTTGACAGCTTTGTAAATGGAAAGCGCTTACCTTTTTCCCCGACATTATTTTCTGTCGGATTTTATTATTTTTTATAGTCGGATCATTAGAATAGGTGACAGAAGGTTAATAAGTCTAACATTAATGGAAATGGGGTTTTCATTTATGAAGAAAATCGGCTCACTTTTAATGACCAGCTTGCTTGCTCTTACCCTTAGTGCATGCGGCAGCAGCAGCGAAAATGCACCAGCCGCCTCGGATGGCACGGGAGCATCGAATGAAATTGTAACGTACACCATTGGAACCGATGCTACGTTTCCACCCTTCGAATACGAGCAGGATGGCAAATATGTCGGCATCGATATTGATTTAATTAATGCTATCGGTGAGCTCGAAGGCTTTAAGGTTGATTTGAAGCCGATGAACTTCAAGGGCATTATCCCCGCTATTACAGCTAATCAACTGGACGCTGCTATTGCCGGCATCAGCATTACCGACGAACGCAAGCAGGTTGTGAATTTGTCCGATACTTACTTTGAAGCAGGTCTGTCTCTGGTTGTCCATTCGGATAATGATTCAATTACGAAGCCGGAGGATTTGAAGGGCAAAGTCATTGCGATTAAAAAAGGAACGGCCGGCTCTGAAAAAGCTGAACAATTAGCTAAGGAATACGACATTACCCTAAATTATTTTGATAGCAGCCCTGCCATGTTCCAAGAGGTAGTCAACAAAAATGCGGATGCTACTATCGAGGATTTCCCTGTCATTTCCTATAAGCTTGCTGTTGATCCAAACGCTCATTTGAAAATCGTTGGTGAAAGGCTCACAGGCGATCAATATGGCATTGCAGTGAGCAAAGACAACGAGGAGCTGCTGCAAAAAATCAATGACGGCATCAAAAAGCTGAAGGAAAGCGGCAAATACGATGAAATCATTAACAAATATATAGGAACGTCTGCAAAATAAAGACGAAGACATCCTGTGAAATGAAGGAGCTGTGACTTTCATGATGTCCTCATGGCAAGTTATTGTAGATGCGATGCCCTTGCTGCTGCAAGGGTTATGGATAACGGTCAAAATTGTTGTCATCTCGCTGCTGATTGCATTCGTTATCGGATTAATTACGGGACTGATAAATACATCATCGAATAAAATTTTAAAGTTTATTGCAACGCTCTATATTGATATCATTCGCGGTACGCCGCTGCTCGTGCAAATGTTTTTCATCTATTTCGCCCTGCCAGCCTTTCTCGATATTCGCATACCTGCGGAGACAGCTGGGATCATTGCAATTAGCGCCAATGCTGGTGCCTACATTGCGGAAATTTTCCGCGCTGGTATTTTGTCGATTGACAACGGGCAGCGTGAGGCTGCTCGTTCACTCGGTCTAAGCCAGGTGCAGACCATGCGCCTCGTTATTTTGCCGCAGGCGTTCCGCCGCATGATTCCCGCATTCGTCAACCAGTGTACGATTAGCATCAAGGATACTTCGCTGTTGTCCGTTATCGGCATCAGGGAGCTAACGCAGAGCGGTGAAATTATCATTTCTACCAACTACCGCGCATTCGAAATTTGGGGCACCGTCGGCATCCTTTATTTCATCATCATTTACAGTATCTCACGCCTGTCCCGTGTACTTGAAAGGAGGCTGAGCCTGAAATGATCATTGTAGAAGGCTTGAAGAAAAGGTTTGGCGACAACGAGGTGCTGCGCGATATTTCCACCACCATTACCGAAAAGGAAGTCGTCTGCATCATCGGCCCTTCCGGCTCTGGAAAAAGCACCTTCCTTCGCTGCCTTAATTTACTGGAGGAAGTGACGTCCGGCATTGTGAAAATCGGTGACGTTACCGTCACAGCGCCTGAGACGAATATTGACAAGCTGCGGCAAAATGTCGGCATGGTGTTTCAGCAGTTCAATCTATTCCCGCATTTGACGGTGCTGGAGAATATTATGCTGGCTCCCAAGCACATTAAGAAAATGAACAAAGCAGAGAACGAGAAGCAGTCAATCGCGCTGCTCAATAAAGTAGGTCTTGCGTCCAAAAAGGATGAATATCCTGCTCGCCTGTCCGGCGGCCAGCAGCAGCGTGTCGCAATCGCTCGCGCACTGGCGATGAATCCGCGGGTCATGCTGTTCGACGAGCCAACGTCTGCACTCGATCCGGAAATGGTCGGCGAGGTGCTTCAGGTAATGAAGGATTTGGCTCACGAAGGTATTACGATGGTCGTCGTCACTCATGAAATGGGCTTCGCCCGCGAAGTCGCTGACCGTGTTATTTTCATGGATGGCGGTTATATTGTTGAGCAGGGTCCGCCCGCTGCGATCTTTGATACGCCGCAGCATGAGCGCACGCAAGCTTTTCTGAGTAAGGTGCTGTAGGAAAGCCATTCCCATAACATAACGATGGCTCAATAAAAAAGAAGCTCTCGCTCCCCATAGTCATGAGGAGTGAAGCTTCTTTTCATATTTTAGCTCAAAGCTGCTGGTTAGAGGCATCTTGTTATACCGCATATTGAACGGTCTTGCCATCCAAATCCAAATACTCAATGACAGACTTATTTGTTATTAGATTTATAAACAAGCTGCAGGCCTTATTATCCTTTTTCCATGCCAGTCGCACTTCATCCTTAGATGAATCCATTACGGTAAATTCCCCATTAAAAGCTTCATACTCATTTCTGAACCTGATTAGCTTTAAAAGTCTCTGCACGACTTCTTTTTTTAGCGACTGCTCAATTTCCTCCAGGCTGAAATTGTGGCGGTTAATTTCACGGCCCTCTCCGCTTTTCTTGACACCCTCCAGGTCATTTTCCCCTGCAAGTAAGCCAACATAATAAACCTGAGGTACTCCTGGCGCAAAAAATTGAATCGCTCTAGCAGCTAGGTATGCATCGTCCTCCCCATTCAGAACAGAATAAAAGCTGCATCTTATTTGATGTACGTCAAAACCATCGTCAGCCTTGTGCTCGTCCGATAAAATAAGACTGAGGTTGGAGCCTCTTTCTAAGCACACATCCACTAGCTTCCTTGCCTCTTGTGTATCAATGAGGTCATCCATATCTGGTTTAACTGGAATGCCATCATGACAGTCAAGCATAGTGAACTGCTTCTGAGGCCGGGTTCTCAGATAATGACACAGCTCATGGCTGGATTTATTCATTAAAGCATCGAGCACTCGGTACGGCAGTATAAAATCATAAATCCAGTAGCCGCGCTCTGCCAGCTTGTATTGGGTCGTATAATGTGCGTGTACCTCAGGAAGCAAATCTATATCTAACGAATTGGCTAGCTCCATCATCCAATCAAGAAATTCGTATATGTCCGGCTCTACGAAGAAACAGCTCGTTCCAAGCTTTTTAATGACATAGCCGACCGCATCGAGTCTGACTATTTTTACATTTTGCCGCTTAAAATTCATAAAAAAGTCTATCATTAATTGTTTGAACAGCTGAGATTTTATATCTAAATCAATTTGCTCCGAAGGATCTGTTTTTCCAAACGTCGTCCAAACCTTCTCTTCTTCGCCTGTTTCTGCAATCGTATAGGTGGAATAGGGAAGCGGCCGCCGCAAAAACATTTTGGCAATATCCTCTTGAACCGGCTCCCCGGACTCCCAAAGCTTATCCAACGTTAAAAATAAATCAGCATATTCGGATTTCCGTCCTTTTTGGAGAAAGTCCTGAAAATACTCCGATTGCCTTGAAATATGGTTAACCATTAAATCAACCAATACATCGAATTTTTCTCCAATAGCTCTAATATCATCCCAAGTGCCGAAGCTAGGCTCGATTTCCAGATAAGTCAATGGGGCGAATCCTCTGTCTCCTGACGATGGGAAAGGCGGTAGGATATGAATGCCGCCTTTAAACACATCTGCAAAATGCTTAAGAAGGACATCGTTTAGAGCCTTCAAGTCTCCTCCCATTGAATCGGGATAAGTGATGAGCTGTACCTGATTTTTCACGGCCATATTGCGCGCCTCCTATATTCCATAGCTTTCTTTTATGACCTCTAGCTTTGGCAAATCCACGACTGCACCCGTATATTTCAGCTGATAGGCGCTGACTGCCAAGCCTAGGCTTATCGCGTCTTTAATAGTGAAGCCTTTAATGGCCGCCGTATAAAAGCCTGACCAGAACGCATCTCCTGCTCCTGTCGTATCCACGACATCGGTCGCCAAGGAGCTGTATTTAAGCGTCTCCACTCCATTTGAAACGATTGCGCCATCCTTACCCAAGGTCAGAATGACTAGCTTTGCACCCAGCTCCAGAAACTTTTTCAACTGGTTCTCAGGAGTGTCTTTTCCAAACAATCTTTCTGCATCATCCTCAGAAGGCTTAATCACATCAACCTTGCCAATGATCGACTTCACATATTCGGTTCCATCCTCGCCACTTTTCCAGATCATAGGATGATAGTTAGGATCAAATCCTATCCAGATATGGTTTTCACTCGCTATCTCAATAACTTTTTCGATCGTTTGACGCGCGGGCTCCATGGAAAGAGGCCAGCATGAAAAGTGTACGATTTTTGATTTCAATAAGGATTCATGAAGAACGGTATCAAAGGTCAAATGATAATCAGCCCCTCTATAAAAAATAGGGACTGGTGTTGCTGTGCTCTTCGTTAAAACAACCATACTCGTTGAAGCATTAACTCGCTGGATCCCACTCGTATCAATATCCATCTTTCGCAATTGTTCGATTAAAAAAGACCCTAAACCATCTTCTCCTACAGCAGAGGCCACAAAAGAATGGATGCCTAGCTTCTTCACATTCATAGCGATATTCGAAGGCGACCCGCCGAAAAACTTATGAAACGTATCGCCTTCAAAACTTTCATCATAATCAGCAGCTATCATATCAATCAGAAGCTCACCAACCGTTAATAAATCATTCCCTTTATTTCCGAACGCTATTTTATCTTCAAACCCAAACACGTCATCTACTCCTCTTGTCTGTGCTTTATTTCAGAGCTCCCTCTGTAATTCCTCTAATGATTTGTTTTTGGAGCACAAGATAAAGAATCAGTACTGGAATAATCGTCATGATTAACCCGGCCATTAATGGGGAAAAATCGACGGAATAGGTTGAGAAAAATCCATAGTTAGAAAGTGGCAATGTCCTCATAGAGGGCGATTGCAAAATTAAACTTGGCAACAAATAGTCATTCCAAATCCAAAGCGTGTCCAGAACTATAAGAGTGACCATGACTGGCTTCAGCAACGGGACAACAATTTGAAAAAAAGTTCTTAATCTTGAGCTTCCGTCGATGAAGGCTGACTCCTCGAGCTCAAGCGGCACACCTTTCATAAATCCATGGAAAGTAAATACTGCAAACGGAACACCGAATCCTAAATACATAAAGAGCAGGCTTCCTTGTGAATTCAGAAGGCCAAGCTCCCCATAAATCAACACTAGAGGAATCATCAAAGCCTGAAAGGGAAGGGTCATAGAGGCCAGCATGGCAAAAAACAAGATAGAATTAGCCTTCCATTTAAAGCGGACGAACATATAGCCCGTCATGGACGAAAAGAAAATAATAATAAATACACTACTAATCGTAATGATGCTTGAATTTAATAATCCGGTCATAAAGTCCATATCATCAATGGCCTTCATGTAATTATCGAAATTAAATTGCTTGGGCCAAGACAATGGATTTTCTACAAATTGCTGAGTGGTTTTAAACGTATTCAATATGACTAGTAAAAAAGGCAATAAAAACAGCAATAATACGATATAAAGCAGGATTGATTTCAAAAAGGCTAATGGTTTAGGACTCCGCATTACGCTTCGACCTCCAATTTCTTCAAAAAGTACGCTTGGGTCAAAGCAATAACCGCCACCACGACGAATAATACAACGGCTTCTGACTGACCTACCCCATATTCATTGGAAAGAAAAGCTTTTTGGACAACATGATAGGAGGACAACTCAGTCGAATTAAAGGGCCCCCCCTTGGTTAAAGCCAAATTCAGATCGTAGGTCAAAAAAGAACGTGAAATGGAAATGAAAATACAAATGACAATCGCTGGCGCAGTAAGCGGCAAAATGATTTTACGAATTTTATCAAACCCATTTGCTCCGTCAATACCTGCAGCCTCTATAACATCAACAGGAACACTCATAAGTCCAGAAATATAAATAATCATGAGGTAGCCGATGAGCTGCCATGCCGAAACGATAACGAGTGCCCAAAAGGCTTTGTTCGTATCGGTCAGCCACGAGGTTTCAAATAGGGCCCAGCCGTATTTCTTTCCTAAATATGGTAAAACCTGAGAAAACAGAAGCTGCCACAAGTAGCCAAGCACTAGACCACCAATAAGGTTAGGTGTAAAAAAGCCTGTTCGGAGTAATTGCTGTCCTTTAAAGCCACTAGTTAAAGCAAAAGCAAGAAAAAATGCAGCAACATTGGCGATAATAACGGTGAAAAGCACATATTTCAAGGTAAACCATAATTGAGTGAGGAAGGTCTTATCTTGAAATACCTCCACGTAATTTGCTAAACCCAAAAAAGTATGGTCCCCGCTCCGTACATCCCAGTTTGTAAACGTGAGATAAAGTCCGAATAGAAAGGGGATCAGAACAACGGCAAAAAAGGCAAATATAGAGGGGCCTCCAAAAATTAGAAAGGTGCCTGTGTTATGCAGCAATTTCTTGTTTGTCATAGCTATTACATCCTCTTATCATTTAATTGGTAAATTCAACTACAGACCAGAGAAGGGGATCAGCCTATGCGCCTCACCCCTTTGATCTGTCAGGATTGATACTTATTTATTATTTCCCAGCGGTTGATTTCCAATAATCCTGCACTTCTTTTGTAAGGCCTGCCCGATCGACTTTATCCACTAAATATTTTTGCATAGAAGCTCCGGTTTTCGACCACCAGTCCGAAGGGAAATAGTTGATAACCCCGATATTAACCGTTTTACCTTCAGCCACATATTTCGAAATCGCACTAGACATCGGATTCGAGCTTTCCACCTTACGATCTTTATATGGCATAGCAAGGCCCGCTTCACCGATAATTGCTTTTTGACTTGCTTCGCTTGTAATCATCCATTCAACAAAAGCTTTAGCCGCTTCCTGCTGCTCTGGTGTTGAACCCGAATTATCAATGGCAAACAATTTTGGCTCCGTATAAGCCACTTGCGAATTTCCAAAATCAGCAGCATTATCGCTGATCGGAACAGGAATGATGCCGAAATCCTTATCACGTCCCTCAAGCGGTCCAATAACGGCCCATGACCAGTCACCCATGAAATAAAAGGCTGCTTCTCCCTTTGCAAAATCAGCACTGTCTTTATTGTAGTCGGCAACTAATGGATCAGCTTTCCTTGCATTGTATTTTTTCAACAGGTCGAATGTATCCATCAAACCGTTGTATGCTTGATTCGTTGACAAATCGACAGTGCCTTGTTTAAGCTCTTCTACAAATTTACGATTTTCCTCCACATTGTTGGATTGCAGCGAATAGGCCAAGCCTTGATAGTGAGCAGCTAAGGACCAATCTGCGCCGTGGATAATAACCGGAGCTTTGCCGGCAGCCTCAATTTTTTTGAATAAAGCCTCAAGATCACTTCTTGTTGCAAACGTTGACGGATCGAAGGAGCTGCCGATCACTTCATCAATGACGCGTTTGTTGTATAGCAATCCATACCCTTGAGCCGTATAAGGTACGCCGATGAATTTGCCGTCAAGCAATGCGCCATCTACAGCACCTGGCAGAGCAAGACCTTCATACTTTGCTTTCTCCGACTCCAGATCAAGGAACTTATCTTTATATTGATGGATCGTTCCTGCATCGAGATTGGCAATCGTTGCCGGCTTGCCGGAAGCTAGAAGAGATTGGAATTTTTGAAGCTGTTCTCCACCAATAGCTGTGGGAATCAGTTCAATCGTTACATTTGGATGCTCCTGGTTGTAGACTTTAAAAAGATTTTCAAAAACCGTATTTATTTCAGCAGAGGTATTGAAAAAGGTAAGCTTCACTTCCTTGGACGTTTGGGATGAGTTTGGCTCGCTGGACGCTGCTGCTTCATTACTGGTGTTGTTATTTTTAGAGCATGCAGCTAATAACGAAAGCACTAACACCATACAAATACCTAAAATAATTACTTTGGATCTTTTCATTGTGACTCCCCCATCATTAGTTTTGAAAGCGCAACCATCTTGCTTTCAATTTATATGTTAACCGTTTGACATATGATGTGTCAAGCGGTTGACATATAAATTATTATTGTATCGTTATTATCTCTCTACACGGCAGAAATTATTCCCGCCAGACGACAAATATGGACTATGAGGCTGAGGTTTCTGAATATGAAAAAGGGGACTTGCTCATCGCTCATCCCCGCCTTTCTAGGTCGTCCCTCTTTCAACTAAAGAGACGCCCAGCATATAATCTTTTTTTACTTCCTCACCGTTAATTTGCTGAATAATAATTTCTACCGATAGTTTGGCCATTTCCTCAATCGGCTGCTTCACGCTTGTTAATCTAGGCATGATTAAGGAGGCTAGAGCCACGTCATCATAGCCAATAATTTTAATATCGTCAGGAATTTTCCTGTTCATCTTTAAGCACGCTTGGATGACATAGGCGGAAATAACATCACTTGTTGCAAAGATGCCATCAACATCCTTATTTTCTTGCAAAAAATCCATTAGAAGCTCTACACCATTATCAATATCCGTATAATCATTGATTTCCAAGTAAAAGTTCATAATCTCGATGTTTCTTTCCTTGCACTCAGCTGAAAATCCTTCATATCTAAGTCCTGAAAATATGCTTTTATTATTTAATAAATCACCATTATAGCCCTTTATGCCTCCATATATAAATGCCAGCTTGCGGCAGCCCTTATCAAGCAATAATTTTGCCACCATTCCCCCGCCAGCCTTATTGTCAGAGGTCACTAGGGGGACATGCTCAGCGATACTTCTGTCAAATGATAATAAAGGCAATTTCAATTGCAAATAATCATCTGTCTCTAACAGCATACTCCCCATGATGATGCCATCCACTTGATTTTTTTTCAACATATCAATATATTGCTTTTCTTTTGTCCGATCATTTTGCGAGTTGCACAATAGTAATTTATAATCGTTTTGAAAAGCATAATATTCTATATGCTGCGTTAATTCACTGAAAAATGGGTGAGCAATCTCTGGAATAATAAGCCCAATCAAATTCGACTTTTTCCTGAACAAGGACCGCGCAAGCTCATTCGGTTGATAGTTCAGCTCCTCCATCACCTGGTAAACTTTTTCGCGTGTAGTATTGCTTATGTAGCCTCGATTATTAAGAATGCGAGACACAGTAGTGACTGAAACTCCCGCCTTTTTAGCCACATCATCTATTTTAGGCATCCGTTTCCCTCCCTTATCGTTTATACAGTATAACAGGAATGCTCCGCACACTTCCATTTTGAATACCTATAAGAAATCATTTTTTCCAACATTATACTCATTAGAAAATAAAAAACGGCTGCGAAAGCAACCGTTTTGTCGAAGCTTAACATCATGAACCAGCCATCAGCCTTGCATGTTCTGCGGATTTAATGCTCGATTTAAAGCATCAACGTAGGCTTTACTAGCCCGCTTACTGACTTCCGCTTGCGGTGCAGCTAATTCGAAAGCGTGGAAGCAGCCGGGATACATTTGAAACTCTACTTCTACACCCGCTTGAGCCAGCCGTGCCACATATTCAATCGTTTCATCCCGAAAAGGATCTAGTTGCCCAACACATGTATACGTAGGCGGCAGTCCGGCATAGCTTTCTGCACGGGAAGGCGCTGCATAGGGGGAAATGGTGCCCGAAGCATGCTCGCCTAAATACATGCTCCACGCTGCCCTATTATTGTCTCGATTCCAAACCGCACGGTTTGTGCTAATTTCATGACTGGAGGCTGTTACATTACGATCATCAATCATCGGATACAATGGCATTTGAAAAGAAATAGCAGGTCCGCCTTGATCACGGGCCATTAATGAAAGTGCCGCCGTTAAACCACCGCCCGCGCTAGCCCCGGCGACGGCCAATCTTGTTATATCTATGTTTAATTCACTTGCAGAAGCCATCCACTTTAGTGCGGCATAGCAGTCATCTATCGCCGCAGGATAAGGATGCTCAGGAGCAAGACGATAATCTACGGATACGACGACACACTGGGTGTCCAGAACAAATCTTTCGCACAAAGCATCGTCTGAATCTGGATGCCCAAGAACATACCCCCCGCCATGAATCCATAACAGGGCAGGCAAGGCTGTTCCCGTTCTGTTCACAGGTTCATAAATCTTAAGCAGCAAATTGGAGGCTGGACCTGAAATCATCTGGGTTCTCGTTGCCACATGAGGAGACTTCTCTACCTCTTGTACCGGGACGCCTCGAAAAAGCTGCAAATCATTTGGCAGGTCCAATGGTGGAAGCTGCTCTAACGTTGCTCGCAGCTCCGGTAATACTCTGCTTTCGAAATTCATATTCATCCTCCTTATATAATGAGCGTTTAGGTTGTTTCTCTCTCAATCAATTCAATCGGCAATATATTTTCCTGTGATACAGCTTCGCCTTGTATCTGACCCATGATGAGTCTCACAGCCATTTTTCCAATTTCCTTCGTTGGCTGTTTAATCGTTGTAATAGCGGGGGTTAGAAGCTTTCCTAATTGAATACCATCGTACCCTACAATCTTCACATCGTGAGGAACGGACTTCCCTAGTCGATGGCATTCCTTCAAAACCTGAGCGGCAATGATGTCACTGCTTGCGAAAACCCCATCTATATCTGGATTTTCTAAAAACATTTTGGTGACAAGCTGATCATATTCAGCATAATTAAAACCGTTCAAATCCGTTTGTAAAATGATATGCTCAATGCCTTTGATTGTAATCACTTTCTTAAACGCATCATGTCTCAATGTTGCCAATAGATTAAGATGAAGATTTCCGCTGATGTGTGCAATTTTTTTGCAGCCCTTTTTGATCAGCAAATTTGTAGCCAGCTCTCCGCCCTTATAATTATCGGATGAAATATAGGGAATCGTATCCGCGATTTGACGATCCAAGGTCACCATTGGCAGCTTGATAGAGGTGTATTCTTTAATGTCCATCGTATGGCTACCCATAATAATTCCATCTACCTGGCTGGCCTTGAGCATATTAATATACTCTTTTTCTTTGACCATGTTTAATTGCGAATTACAAAGCAATATTTTGTATCCGTGCTTGTCAGCATAATATTCGATATGTTTAGTCACTTCCCCGAAGAACGGGTGTGAGACGTCTGGAATAATAAGACCGATAATATTGGATTTCTTCAGAATCAAGGATCGGGCAACTTGATTGGGCTGATAGTTGAGCTCATCCATTGCTTCCTGCACTCTCTTCTTAAGCTTTCCGCTGATGTATCCTCTATTGTTGAGTACTCTAGAAACAGAAGTGACGCTCACCCCTACTTTCTCCGCGATATCTTTAATCGTCGACATTGGGCTTCCTCCAAACGTTATCCAGCAATTCGGCCGAACCTATAGCGTTTACTTCCAAAATGCCTAGCAAATATACATCGAGCTGTTCCTTTCTCACATTTTATTGCTTACAGATGTACCCCTAGTATATGGTTGGCATTTCCGTATGTCAAGCGGTTGACATACAGGATAAAGCCAACAGTGATTCGCTTTCTTTTCCATTAAAAGCAGCCTATCCTCAATCAAGAATAGGCTGTTTTCGCTCTTTTAGTCCAGTGAATAAAAGTATTAGACTGCCGCTGTTATTGAGCTGTTATTAAGCTGCCATTTTCCGTTAATTGCATCATATCTACGGACTCAGTTCCAAAAATATATCATTCTCCTATACCCAACATCCCATATTTTTTCGTTCCCCTCAATGGTTATCGTGAGCTCACTGCCCGCCTCGATAGGAATTTCAAACATCGCCGGGAACAGTTCCGGATAAAGGCGTTGATCCTCTCCTGAGCTGGTCAACACCTCGCGTCCATTAACGAAAACACGGACACTACCAGAATAGTCCAGCTGTTCAGGTATCCCATAATTTAAGAAGAAAATAATCTCCTCCTTATTCGTATAAGTGAACGTTTTTAAATTTCCACTTTCAGCCTCATACATATTATAGCGGGGGCTTACGTCTTGACCGCTTAATTTAAAGCTATTTGCTTGTATTCCGGCTGATAGGTTTCCAGAGTTGTCCATCAATTCCTTTATCGCTACAAAGGGGCCTGCTTCTTTAGTCAACGCTTTATCCACAATCCCACACAAGCCCCATACCCCTACTAAAAGAACCACAGAGGAAATGGCGGTTATTATCATATTGCTCCAACCATTTTTTGAACGAAAACCAAGCTTATACGCCCCAAAACCAATTACTGCACCTAATGAGTTTTGAATGGCGTCGTTAATATCGAAGCTGCCGAGAAACGAAATTGCCTGTGCGGTTTCCAGTACAATAATAGACAAAAAGAACAATATAATAAATCGAACAAAAGTGATTCGATATAATAATGGAATCCATAATCCAAAAGGGATAAAGGCTATGATGTTCCCAATCCCTACAAGATCCATGAGGTTAGGATGTAGAAGCTCAGATAGAGTTGGCAGCTTAAAAAAACTGTCAGGTAAAAAGATAAAGGTGTAGCCAGCGGTTTGCTCAGAGGCACCTGTTCTACCGAAAGCGAGAAACATAAAATAAAAAATTAGAACGGTATAGAGTATGGTTATGGTAAAAATAAGCTTACGTTGTTTTGTCATGGTTATCTCAACCTCTTTACTATAATCACATATGTAACGTTTTGTATCGCAAAATCATTAAACTTCTATGTGCCGTTAAAAAAGATATTCAATAGTTACCTAGGGAGTGTCTGAGAACTCTGAGGGCAGCCAATTTTGCCGAATTTTCGTTCCATGCAAGGCGCGTTTGTGAAGGCGTACCGGGGGTGCGCCTTCGCAAACGGAACGAAGCAGGGGGCGGAAAGGCGGTGAAAGGGGCCACTGAACGGGTTTTCAGACACTCCCTAAAAGGCTGTCGATTTCTCGACAGCCTGGACAGAAGAGTTACTTCTGCTGTTCCTTATATTTCAAATGTAAAATGGGGTAAGGGCGGCCTGCTCCATCCGTCAAATCTTCACCGATTATTCCGAAGCCGTTTTTTAAGTAAAACCTTGTTGCATAAGCATTTTGTTTATTCACATCGACGGAAGTGATCCCAAAACGATTGATGCATTTTTCTAAAATTTGTTTCCCATACCCTTTGCCCATTTTATCAGGATCGAGAAATAGTGCTTCCAAGTGATTTTCATTGATGGCGGTAAAACCAATGATAGAGTTTTCGATATACCAAAGACATACATCAAGATGAGGAAAATACATAGGTAATTCTTTTTTGATTTCCTCTTTATCCTTGACGCTCAAAAAATGATGAGTGGCCATTACCGACCGTTCCCAAAGATTTATAATCATCTCATAGTCATTAACGGTTGCTTTTTTGTTTTGTATCATTTCGTTCCGCTCCTTTTTCTTTTTAATTTATCACGCTCCTTTCATCACTTTTTTGTAGATGGTGATCGTAGTCCTCCAATTAATATATGATTCCACCCTTATCACTCCTTCCACAATTAAATTAATACACTGACATGCGCTAGCTTGCAGCTGACAGCTTCATAACTACAATGTTAGGACGATTGAACAGGCGCTGGGGAATAACACTGTTGCCGAGTCCTCTGCTGACCAGCATATTCGTCTGACCGCTTGTATATTGGCCCGCATCGTACACGGGCAGTAAACCTTGCCCCGGAGCGACAAGCCCGCCAATGAACGGCAGCCTGACCTGCCCGCCATGGGCATGTCCCGAGAAGGTCAAATCTATTCCAGCACGAGCATAGACATCAAACAATTCGGGACGATGAGAGAGCAGTATCGTGTAAAGTCCCTCCTTGACTTGCTTTCCTCCCTCCGCTTTTGTGGAGGCACCTGCATTCTCTTTCCCGGCTATGTTGTCAAAGTCTTCAATAGCTGTTTGAATATTTTGCTCCACCGCCTCCGCAGCATGTCCGCCATACGCTGAAAATTTCGGATCGTCGATGCCTAGCAATCGAATTTCCCCAGCTCCAGCCACTGTCCCATCACCAGCTCCATTTCTATTCAGCAAGGGTATGCTTGCCGCTTCATTCCGCAGGACATGAACGCCTAGCTCAAGCAGCCTTTTCTCCAGCTCCGGGTAACGCGAATAAGCATATTCATGATTGCCCGTCACATAATAAACCGGAGCCAGCTTCACGATTTCTGCCATTAGCTCAAGGCTTTCCTCCTCACCTCCACGCCTGCTATCTATTAAATCGCCTGTAACGACGATAAGGTTAGGCTGCTGTTTTGCCACCTTGCGAACGAGCCGCGTCTGATTATTGCCAAATCTTTTGCCATGCACATCAGACAGCTGCACAATCGTAAAATCTTTCAATCCCTGCGGCAGCTTGGACGATGACAGCTGAAATGATGACACCGTCAAAGCATTATTTTGAAAATAAAGAAAAATGACGATAGCAGTTGCTGTAGCTAGGTATATCCCCACTCTTTTTAACGGCCTGCGCATAAGCTCCTCCTCTTCTTGCTATTCCTTTATGAATTCCAGCTCTTTCCTCTTGTCTATTATACCTGTTTCTATTTCCGAATAAAAATAAGCGGGACGCCCGGATGCGCCCCGCTCTTGTTCTAGTGCCTTATACGTTGACCTTCTTTACGGCTTCACTCATCTCATGTGTCTGTTGCCGAAGCAAACTCGACGTTTGAGCCACCTTCTGGAACATGACCGACTGCTCGCTGGTCAAACGGTAAATCTCATCCGAGCGTTCCGAGACGCCCGATGCAATATGCGCTATCGCATGTACGGACGCCGCCGCTTCCTCAGAACCTGCTGTCATCTCCTCAGCCGAAGCCGAAACTTCTTGAATGCGCTGCGTCACGATACGGAAGGCATCCACCACTTCGGTAAAAGCCTGCTCTGCTTCCGCCGTAATAACTACGCCTTGGCCAATTTCTTGCGCGGTAACGCCCATCTTCGTACCGATTTGCTGAGACTCCTGCTGGATGCCGAGAAGCAGATCCGATATCATCTGCACCGATAGACTTGAAGCTTCCGCCAGCTTGCGCACTTCATCGGCCACAACCGCAAACCCTTTGCCGTGCTCGCCAGCATGTGCCGCTTCAATCGAGGCATTCAGCGCCAGCAGCTTCGTCTGCGTGGCAAAATCCCTAACCGCTTGCAGCGCCCCGCCAATTTCCTGTGAGTAGCCGCTCAGCACCTCCACCATCGCAGCTACATCGCCAGCTACTACAGATATGTTCTCCATCTGGTTTTTCATCTCTGTCATGCTTTGCTTGCCGGATTGCGCTGTAGCTAGTGCGCTTGCTGCTGCATCTGAAACTGCAGTAGAAGACTCGGATATGCTGGTAATTCCTTTTGCGATTTCCTCCATCGCATTCGCGCTGTCGCCTGCGCCTTGCTTCTGCGTATGCGCCCCCTGCCGAATATGCTGTACGGAATGATCAACCGTCTTGCTCATGACGAGCATCTCCTCCGCATTACGGCTGAATTGCTCTGTCGAATCTACTAATATATCCGTCGTTGCCGCCACACCTGCAACCATATCGCTAATGATTTTGTTCAAGTTGCCGGACATATGAATCATCGCTTTAAACGTGCTGCCGATTTCATCCTCGCTTCTGAGATGATACGCCGTCAAAATTTGATTGGCCTGTGCGAGCTCGCCATGCGCCATTTTATCGACACTGTCCTTCAATACTTTGAGCGGTCTAAGACCCTTCACGACGAAGCGCGATACAATCGCTATGGCCGCAATCGTAATGAACAGCAGCAGCGCATAAAAGGGAATGCTCGACTTAATAATATCCTCTTCAATATCGCCTATAACCGATATAGCCGTATCAATGCCGATGACACCAATTAAAGCACCATTGCTGTCGGTAATTGGAGCATACGAGGAAATGTATTTTCCGTATTCCTCATTATCAATAATTTGTGAGCTCGCCGTTTTCCCTTGGAGCAGCGCCTGAACTGCTTCAACAGGCATATCCGTCACTTCATTGATCGGCGATGCCTTATCGACATCCTTCATGCCGTCTACCATAATAAGCGGCGTGCCCTTGTCATCAATTTTCACGAAATAAACATACATGGCGCCTATGCGCACCCGAAAATCATCAAGCTCATCACGTATAGTCAAAAACAAATCATTTTCCTTCGGCTCTTTGGCAAACTCAGCATAAGTAACGGTATTCAGCTGGTTGACGTAGCTTTGTGCAATCTGGATGTTATAGCTGGAAATGGCCTCCTGTGCAGCTGACTTCATATTTGCCAACTGCAGCACGACGCTGCCGGCAGAAATAACAACAATGACTAGCGTAACGACCGCAACAATGCGCGCCACTAAACGTTTCTTGAAAAATCCGATCATTCGATCCTCTTCCTCCCGCATCAAACCCAGCCTTTTTTAAAATATAAGCATGTATAAGTTTTACACCTATAAAACGCTTATATTTCTCGGACTGAAACGCGCCACGCCGCCAGAGGACGGCTTTTGCCATTTCACCTTGCTAGTCCGCTACCCAAACCTAACATGCTTCAAGCACTATGTATGGTGAAAATATTAAACGAATATGTCGAAATTCGCAAGAAAATATTGGACCGCTAATTGCAATCGCTTAAGAAAGAAAAGTAGATTGCAGCGTCCATTTTTCAAAGTTGCTGCTTTAGCTGCCTACTTTTAGTTTCAGCAGCGATTTCCCTAATAAAAGGCGTTATCGCAAAAACATTTTCAATGTCCATCTCATCAAGTTTCGCCCAATAATAAATGGTATTTATATGAATATTAATATCCTTTGTTAGATGATATTTTATGAGCGCAGCTATATTTTTCTCTGTCTTGTTTTCCGAAATGGCATCGTTGTATGATTCAATAATAATGATCATTAAAGCAAATTTTTCTTCGAGATTTAAGTCCATGTTTTCATATGCATGCAGGAATTCAGCGACTCTATTGGAATCAGCAACCTCGTATTCCCAGTCTTGTGTGTATTCACTTGGGGATGGCAGCTTGATTTTCTCTACAAGCCCCTCCACAGCGCTTCGTGTAACATATTTAGGATGTCTATTGTCCATTATTTAGTGCCACCTCTGTATATCATAATTAAAATGAACACCGATATTTTTCTATCTATATATTAGGACAGGCTTTGTGGACACAGCAGGCGCTATTTCAACAAAATCACGGGTTTTGGAGCAGTATGCGGACTCAGGCGCAGCTATTGTGCTGCCGATCAGCATTTTGACGGGATGAAGAGGGGCATAACGGATCTCCTGTCCGCGTACGGCCTTAAATCGGCCCTATAGAAGCAATAGCGGAACCTCAGTCCGCAAAAAAGGAGGGGCTAACACTAGTGGTGCAGTTGCGGCTAGCTGTACCGTAACAGCAACAATCCCATACGGCGGCTTACTGAGCCTTGAATGGTTCCTTGCCCGAAGCAGCATGCTGATTCTAGTAGACTCCCACAGCCAATAAAAATGACGGAGCCCCTAAGCCCCGCCCTCTGCCTCTACCTCTACCTCTACCTCTACCCTATACTCCGGCTCTTCCTCTTCATTTTCATCTTCCTTGCTTACGCCTTCTCCACTTTAAAAACGAACTTCCATTTAGCGACGTTGCCGGAATATCGGCCTCGGTTTTCCACGACCACCACGTCCAGCGTATGCTTCTTGCTCGCGGCCACTGTTGAAGCGTTGAAAGATTTGTTAGCCGCACCCACATCAGGAATTTTGTCCTGCTCGACTGCCGTCGCCTCCAGCTTCACAAGCTCGCTTGGCATTAGCACGTTATTCACTATTTCCCCTTTTATACCATTATTCCATGGGCATATATTCTATAATGGCGGCTTGCAGCCGCTCTATAAGGTCTGCATTCATATATTCGTATTCATCGGGGATGTGGAGGCAAATGACCCTTTTCTCACTTAAAGCATGAGGAAACTTCTCCTGTATACGGCGCAAATGCTTTTTCTCCATGACAAAAATAACATCAGCCCAGCCGATGTGGCCTTCGGTCACTCGCACTCTAGCCTGCGGCTCCGTTCCGGCAGAACGCACCTCATGCCCATCAACACCACTCAGCACCGTTTCAGCCGTCAAACTGCGCCATTTGTTCCGGCTGCAAATAAATAATAGCTTGCTCATTCTACAGCTCGATGCTCGTGTAATGCTCCACGACCGGAAACGGATCATAATAATGATGCAGCAGCCGCTTCCACTCCTGATATTCCGCAGAGCCGCGGAAGCCCTCGGTATGATCCTCCAGCGTCTCCCATTTCACGAGCAGCACGTATTTATTTTGCTCCTCCAAGCAGCGCTGAAGCTCATGGTGGACATAGCCCTTCATACTGGATATAATTTGCGAGGCTTCCTTGAAGCTGGCCTCGAACGAATCAGCGAGTCCCGCCTTAACCTGTAAAATAGCAACCTCCAAAATCATAATTGCACGACCCTCCCGCTTTGTATTCAACCAGTTATTACTATGTTGCCGAAACAAATTGAACGATGCCAATAGACATCAACATCAATAACAAGACAACAACAAAGCCGATGGCAAATTTCAGTCCACCAGGCAAGCCTTGCCGTCTTCCATGCTCTTGCTCCAGCTTCTCCAGCCGCAGCTTAATTTCATCCAGCTCTCTATCCTTGTTCTCCTCCATCATGCGCCACCTCTTCCTCTCATGAATATCCTTATTCTACCACAATAGGAATGTCTATTTTTCACCTTGCTTATCCAGCAGCTGTTTTAATCGTCCGGGAAAATCAGTAATAATGCCATCTACCTGCTTATCAAGCAATGTCAGAAAATCCTGCTCCATATTCACTGTATAAGGATAAACCGCAATATTCGCCTTAGCCGCTTCCGCCGTATCCTCGGCATCAATGCCGCTGTAATGCGGGTGCAGCGAAAATACTTCGCAGCCCATCAGCCCAGCATAAGCTGCTGGCGCAATTAATGCCGCTCCATAAAGCAGACCGATCCGCAGCTCCGGCATACGTGCCTTAAGGCGCGCCAGCAGCTTATGATCGAAGGAGGAAACAATCGTGCGCTCCATACGCCCAGGCTGCTGCAAAAAAGCGTCCAGCGCTTCATCCAGCGCTCCGTTATACGAATCCTTTGCTTCCACATTAATTTCAATATGCTTGGGAAGCAGCGCATAAACCTCCTCCAGCAACGGCGCTCGTTGTCCGCGAAATGCTTCGGCAAATTTGCTGCCCGCATCAGCCTTGCTAATCTCCTCATAATTCATGCTCCGAATCAGGCCGGTCTGTGTCGTCGTGCGATCCAGCGTCGCATCATGGCAGACGACCAGCTTATCGTCGGCTGAAAGATGAATGTCCAGCTCGACCATATCACAGCCTTGATCGGCAGCTAATTGAAAGGAAACGAGCGTATTTTCCGGCGCTTCGCCCGCAGCTCCCCGGTGCCCGATAATAAGCGGGCGCTTCGCCTGTTCTTTGTTCTCTCCAGCTTTTCCTGCCGGTTGCTTATTCATCCTGCCATTATCCTCTCTACCACGTATTTGTGCATTTACAAACATTTATAAGCATTTATAAGCTTCGAACTGATGATTGGCTTATCCCTAAATCGCTAAACAGCGGCTTTGCCGCCAAAGAACGACGACAACCGTTTATGCTTGCTATCCTTGCTATTATAGCAAATGCTAACCGCCAATGTCGGCCTAGATGCTGCTACCCTGTAGCTTCATTCCGCATCCTACTGCAATTCGCTTGGCGTGACCACTATATTCGCTTTGATCATGGTGCCAGCTGGTCTAGTGCTTAGGCTTATTACCGCTTATTACCGCTCAATAAAGCCTTATAAAGCTGCGCGGAATGAAAATATTTCAATGCCTCTTCTCCCTGCCTGCCGCATTATTCCCGGGGAAAATGATGAACAGCGCGAAGCCAGCTTGCCCCTCAGGCCTGCCATGCTCAGCAAATAAGCAGCTGTGTGTTGTATTTTTATTTGTTAAAGTGTATATTTATACACAACAAGACTTTTACGGAGGTTAGACTATGCTTAATTCGAAAAATAAAGATACAGCTGCCTTGCTGGCAGAAGCCAAACAATCTGTGTTATTTACAGCGAATAGACCTGAGGTCGTCATGGAACGCGGGGAAGGCATGTACTTATGGGATACGGAGGGCAAAAAATACCTCGATTTCAGCAGCGGCTGGGCGGTCACCAGCTTAGGGCATTCCCCTAAGGCTTTGCAGGCGGTGATTGCCAAGCAAGCAGGACAGCTCGTGCATGCAAGCCCCGCTTTTTATAATAAGCCAATGGTTGAATTCGCTGAGCTGCTCACAAGCGTGTCCGGCTTTGATAAAGCTTACTTCACCAGCAGCGGCGCCGAAGCGAACGAAACCGCGATTAAACTCGCCCGCAAGCATGGTGCCCTAAATTTAAATGGCGCTTATGAAATCATTACCTTGACGAACAGCTTCCACGGAAGAACGCTCGCCATGATGTCCGCAACGGGCAAAGCGCATTGGGAAAGCCTTTATGCCCCTAAGGTTCCGGGCTTCAAGCATGTTCCTATTAATGATTTTGATGCGTGCTTCGCTGCGATTAGCGACCGCACCTGCGCCATAATGCTGGAGCTCGTCCAAGGGGAAGGCGGCGTCCATTCGGTAGATGCCCCTTACCTGCAAGCGCTGCGCAAGGCATGCGATGTATACGGCATTTTGCTTATTTTTGATGAGGTTCAGACCGGTATGGGCAGAACTGGCAAACTATTTGCCCACGAGCATTATGGTGTTAAACCAGACGTCATGACACTGGCGAAAGGTATTGGCGGCGGATTTCCGCTATCCGCGACACTAACCATGAAGCAATACGATATTTTTGAGCCTGGTGATCAAGGGGGAACGTATACAGGCGGACCGCTTGCAATGGCCGCAGGTCAGGCAGTCGTAGAGGAGATTATTCGTCTGGATTTGGCCACCAATGCGAAGCTGATGGGGGATTTGATGACGGAGAAGCTGGTCGAGCTATCTCACGAGTATGCAATCACCGATATACGCGGCAAGGGCCTGCTGCTCGCCTTCAGCGTCGCAGAAGGGCTAGCGCCACAGCTGGCAGCATGCTGCATGGAGGATGGGCTGATCATCAATGCGCTTAATGCCTCCACGGTTCGGCTTACACCAGCACTCACAGTAGTTGAAGCAGAGATAGACGACCTGTTCAAGCTGCTGGAGCGCGCAATGAGCAAGCTCGGATTGAAAGTGACGGAGAAAGCAACAGCTAGCGCCTAGCTGCAATAAATAATCGGCGTTGTGGAATCTCTGAAAGAAGATTCCACAACGCCGATGCGGCTAAATATAATGATTAAAATTTAAAATAGCTTTTCGCATTGTTGTAGCTGATGTTGCGGACAATGTCGCCCAGCAGCTCACGGTCATCCGGCACCTCGCCGTTTTCCACCCATTCGCCAAGCAAGTTGCACAAAATCCTGCGGAAATACTCATGCCGCGTATACGACAGGAAGCTGCGCGAATCCGTCAGCATGCCGACAAAACGGCTCAGCAGACCGAAGTTCGCAAGCGCCTTCATCTGTACGACCATCCCGTCGCGCGTATCATTGAACCACCAAGCGGAGCCCAATTGGATTTTGCCCGGGATGCCGTCGCCTTGGAAGCTGCCGATGATCGAGCCAAGCACTTCATTGTCCATGGCGTTAAGCGAATATAATATTGTGCGCGGCAGCGCTTCATCCTTCGCCAGCTCATCAAGCAGCTTAACGAGCGGATACGCAAGCGGGCTGTCACCGATGGAATCATAGCCCGTGTCCGGTCCAAGGCGATTAAACATCGCCGTATTATTGTTGCGCGCTGCATTAATATGCAATTGCATCGCCCAGTCATGCTTCGCATACAGCTTGCCGAGGAAGACGAGCGTATACGTTTTGTATTTTTTCTCATCCTCTAGGCTTACGCGGTTTCCAGCAAGTGCGCTAGCAAAAATCGCCGCTGCCTCATCCTTCGTCGTCTCTCCGTAAGGCACATAATCAAGGGCATGATCCGAAACGCGGCAGCCCACCTCGTGGAAAAAGGAAACTCTTGCTTCCAGCGCAGCCAACAAAGCATCGTAGCTATCCAGCTTCTGGCCCGCTGCCTGCTCAAGCTTCGCGATCCATTCAAGGAATCCAGCGCGATTAATTTCCAGCGCCTTATCTGGACGAAACGAAGGCAGCACCGCAACTGGAAAGTCCGACAGCTCTTTAATTTTCAAATGATATTCCAGCGAATCCGCAGGATCATCCGTCGTGCAGACGACCTCAACCTTGGAATTCACAATAAGATCGCGCGCTTTGAAGCCCTCGCCCGCAAGCTTGGCATTTACTTTTTCCCAAATAACCGGCGCATTGCGCTCATTAATTATCTCATCAACGCCGAAGAAGCGCTGCAATTCCAAATGCGACCAATGGTAAAGCGGATTGCCAATCGTCTGCGGTACCGTCCTTGCAAAAGCAAGGAAGCGATCATAGTCACTGACGCCTTCGCCGCCCGTTACATATTTTTCTTCAATGCCGTTCGAACGCATTGCCCGCCATTTATAATGATCGCCATACAGCCAAGCCTCCGTTATATTCGAGAAGCTGATGTTGTCGTAAATTTGCTGTGGGCTCAAATGGCAATGATAATCGATAATCGGCATATCCTTTGCATAATTATGATACAAATCCCGTGCAGGTTCATTTGCCAGCAAAAAATTATCGTCCAAAAACTTAGCCAAGTTAGTCCCTCCTGAATTTAACTAGTTCATCCACCTTCACAGCCAGTCCCGTCTGAATCGATTTATTGGCAGCGATTCCTGTCAAAATCGAACGGGCACCGTCTACATGATTCGCCGCACGGTTAAATTTATCCTCTAAAGGCGTGCCAAAAATATCGTTAAGCAATACCGGATCGCCGCCGCCATGGCCGCCGATTCCTTCTTCAACCTCCACATTGTAAGGAGCGCCGAACATTGGATATACGATAATGCGCTTGCCTTTCAGCGCACCCTCTTGTGATTTTTCACCGCCAGAATTAACATAGGATTGCTCGACAATTTCCATCTCAATCCGGCCCTTCGTGCCGTTAAACGCAATGCGGTAGCCTTCCCATGGCAGATACGCATTAAGCGAATAAGTCAGAATCGCATTGTTTTTGTATCGCACCATGACGCCCATCGTATCTTCAATATTGATGCCATCGCCGAAAACGCTTTGGTCGCGGCGGTATCCATCCTCATGCTCCGCATCAAGATACATCGCCTTGAGGTTCTCATTGCTGTCCATATGCAGTGCGAACGGATCTTCCTTCGCATTCGGATGGCCCGTTGCACGTTCATAGAACTTCGTTTCGCCGCGCGCTTCGGCATTTTCCTTACCATAGAACAGCAGGTCTCCGAAGGCAAAAACAGTGTCTGGCTGCGAGCCGATCCAGAAGTTGACCAAATCGAAGTGATGCGTCGATTTATGAACAAGCAGGCCGCCGCTGTTATTTTTATTGCGGTGCCAACGGCGGAAGTAATCCGCGCCATGCTGCGTATTGAGCAGCCATTCAAAATGCACCGAATTGACCTTGCCAATCGTGCCATCCTCAATTAGCTCTCTCGCCTTCGTATGATGCGGCGCATAGCGATAGTTGAACGTTACGCGAACATTTTTCCCTGTACGTTCTACGGCATCCAGAATTTCCTGGCATTTCTTCTCGTCCACCGTCATCGGCTTCTCCGTAATGACGTCACAGCCCAGCTCCATAGCACGAATGATGTACGTATGATGCGTGCGGTCAACACTAGTTACGATGACGGAATCCGGCTTTTCCTTCGCAATCATCTCGTCGAACTGCTCCGCCTTGTAGGTGTTTACAGCGTGGTAATCATATTTATCGGTTAAACGCTTATTGGCATGGTTTAATCTCGTTTGGTTTGTATCACAAAATGCAAGCAGCTCCGACGTATCTCTGAAATCGGTTGCAATTGCAGCGTAGAAAAACTCAGCTCTTCCTCCCGTTCCTACCAATACGTACTTTTTCTTTTGTGTCATTGCGGCTCACCCTTTGTCTGATTTTTTGAAACGCGCTGCGCCGTTAGAGGTCGGCGACAGCCGTTTTACCTTGATTGTTTAATACGCTTTCATTTTATCGCATATAAGTGTTATAATTCTCCTCATATAGTGCTTAAATAATAAAATATGCCGCATATTTTGCGTTTACTTTGAAAGGAGCATGGAAGGCTATGATTGAAAAAACGCCCGCTTCCTTTGATTATGGAAATTTATCGGATTTGTACATTGAATATATGAAGCGCTCCGAGCCGTTCACGATGCCCAATGATCATTTTCATGACTATTATGAAATTTATTATTTGCTCAGCGGCAAGCGCATTTATTTCGTCCATGACCGCTCTTACCCGGTGGAGCAGGGCGATCTAATCTTCATCTCCCGCCAAGTCGTTCATAAAACGCTGTACGCTGGCGAAGCCTCGCATGAAAGGGTCATTATCCACTTCGATCAGCATTTTCCAGAGTCCTTTGCGCCTGAGCTTCGCGAGCTGATCCTGTCGCCATTCGATCAGCATATTCATGTGCTGCGGCTGCCTCGCCAGGAACAGCTTGTCATGGAGCAGCTCATTCGCAGACTGCTGGAGGAAATTCAACAGCGCCCTCCCGGCTTTGAGCTGTATCCGCCAATCGCAGTTACCGAGCTGCTGCTGCATGCGGCCCGTTATTTGCAAAAGCACGAATTCGTCCCGCTTTCCCATGCTACACCGATGCATGCGAAAATTACCGAAATCGTGCGTTACATTAACCATCACTTCAGTGAAGAGATTAGGCTGAGCGCCATTGCCGAGCAGTTCTATATCAGCTCGTATTATTTAAGCCGCATCTTTAAGGAAATAACCGGCTTCTCCTTCTCCTCCTACTTGACCATTACCCGCATCAAGGAAGCCCAGCGCCTGCTGCGCGAAACCGACCAATCCATAACGGAAATTGCCGCCGCCACCGGCTTCGACAATTTCTCCCACTTTGGCAAAACGTTCAAAAAAATAACGCGCCTCTCGCCGCGGGATTATCGGAAGCATTTGTAGACATTTAGGCGAGGTAGGCCCAATGAAATGGAAAAAGCAGCTCCTGTTTAGGAGACTGCCTGCCTTTTCTATTTCAATTTCATAATGATGCTATCAAGCTCTTTAATCAAATTTTCTTTACTGATCGTTCGATCCTGAATAAAGGAGGTCATGACACCCCAATCACGAATTTTCTCAATCCATTCCAATATCGCATCCCGAGAGTAACCCTTATCCTGTAATAAGTAAAAAATGTATGAAAGCTCATTGCTAATGCTTGTATTAAAAACGGCTGGATCATCCGAATTAATTGAAATGACTAAGCCTTTGCCTGAGTATCTGTCATTTTCCAAACCATTCGTATTAAAGCTTGTCACCGGATGACTAAATAGTTTTTCAATTCCAGATATGGCCAGGTTCGACGTTGGATTGGTTTCAACGACAATCCCTTTATCGTTTAGTTTATTTCTAACGTAGCTTTGTAAGCTGTCTAACAAGCGGGCTTCGTTTTCCCCTATCTTTATTTGAATCACTTCGTACATGCGTTCTAAAAAACACTTGCAATGATTGGCATGAATCAGCTTGGACTCATTCCAATAAGAGGCTTCCCCCGTTCCTTGCTTGCAGAAATGCTGCTCTGGCAACGTCCATTCATTTCTCCACTTACCCGTTCTTCCTGTTTCAGAAACACATACCTGATGAATCATGGCTTCATCCGTTTTAAACGGCTTGAATTTCCCTTGATAAGCCTTCCACAGCACAAATAAAGTAATGCCCTCAACGTTATAATAAATCTTCTCGACCTGCAGCATAATTTCCCGTTCTATACCCAGCAGGTCTATTTCTAAATTGTGCTTTTTCTCTAAAAAAGCTTGTCCCCACAGCCAAAGGAGATTTTCCATATATTCAATTCGAGGTAGGACAACGACGGGATTTTCCTTGCACCAGCCTTCTGCATCAACCCCTAGAGCAAGACCATGACCGATTCGATCCGACACTCGATAATTAAAATGCTCGATAACCTCATCAACATGACGCAGGCCTGATAGAAGATGCCTGAATTCCTCGCCAACATGGTAGGTAAAGCCTAAGGTTTGAATCGGTTCTCCTGATTCCAACAGCCTGATTTTGCTAACGGGACTATTGCGAACGTGACGAAAAATAGGAGCAAACACCCATGGCTCTGTATTATTTTCCAGACTTGCAGCATCAAGCCCTACTATATATCTGGATAAGCCAGGGATTCTCTCTCTTAAATCATTAATAACGTCGACTGTTTCACGATATTTCTTCTGCAGGCTGCCATAAAAATAGTTCTCATGTCGTAAAAATGCTCGATTGACATCAGCATACCAGCATTTTTCATAAAACGTTTCATCTTGTGCTTTAAGAAAATGAAAAACGACACCCATCTGAGGAATTTGATCGTAGGGCAATTTATTATCCTGCACAATGCTCTTATACGTCTCGAAAAAAATGATTAGATTGCGCTTGAGTGACTGACTCATCTCATGAGCCGTACCACGAGTCGGAGGACTCACTCGGATTTCCAGCTTCTTTAAATTATTGTTGTAGATTTGATTTCGAATGGCATGCTCTAGCTGATTTTGAGAAATGGAGGTAGCTGCGGAGAAAAAATGACGAAAATAATCCAGCCCCTCCACAAAGTTGCCTTGTGTTACCCCTTGGTACACGATATTTTTAATACGCAAATATTGCCAAAACAGCTGGGTCAAGTGAGGGTCTTTATCCCTATCCGATTGTTCCATTATGTACTTCATTACCTGGAATAAAAAAACATTTTCATCGGTTGTGTGCAGATCCTCCAGACCAAATAAAAGCTTAACGATTTCCGTTGATGTATCCATATTTTTTCCAGAGTCGTCCGTAATGTCGCTTAATAGCTCTTTGTGCAGCTTTTTATAATTTTGCTCAATTGGAGCTCCGTTTCTAGTTAAATACCACTCTATACAACGATTGTATTTATCAAACTGCTCGATGAAGCAATCATGCTCCGCATTTGCTAAATATTTCGAAATCATAATGCGAATCAGGCCGCTCATTCGAATCGAATGCTCCAAATGAGGATCCGCAACCATTTTATCTAATTTAGTCAGTTTAATTTTGCTGCTTTCCAGATTGATATTCATTAAATCCTGCCACATCATATTGAAATTGATGCCTGCGCTAATATGAATATGCGTTTCTGCCAAACCACGCTCCATTATTCTGTCCAACTGCATGTCTCCAAGATTAATCAGCCAATAATAGCCATTCAAATACTCGGGCTTGGTCATCTTATTATTAAGCAAATACATCACTACTAATATGTCAATGCAGAACATACGGGACAGCACATTCCAAACCTCGATTTTATTGAGGCCCTCAAAGGCACTAAACAGCTTTTCATCGTTCTCGCTTTTCCAATATTTCAAAGCTATTTTGCCATTTCGATGAGTAATGAAGGACTTAGTGAGCTTATTTAGCTGCCCAATATAAATTTCATCCTCTGAATAAACCTCGGCAAACACCTTCATCGGAAAATATTGCTCCAGCAGCAAATTTATCGTATCAAAGCTTTTAATATAGTGGCTTCCCACAAGCTCCTGCTGCACTTTCTTTTTCAACTGCTCGTACTGCTCATACTTCTTGTATTTCTCCTTACCTTCCCCCGAATTAGTCGAAACATGAATTAAATTTCGGAACAACGGCTCCTTTACAAACAGAAATTCGGTAAGCGGAAGAGTCGCCATCTTGGAAATTAGCCCTGTAAAATGCTTAATCATTGCTGTTACCAACTGACATTTCTTTATTATATAGATAGGCTAATGCCTGAATAAGAAACTCCAACTCCTCTTGGTAGACACGTCGCTTAGCATCATTCTCTACTCGCCTTATTTCCTGACTCACTTCGTTTGGCGTACTCTCGTATATTAATCCTCTTAATAGCTCTTTAATTTCAATAATTTCTATTGGGTTGTGATTCTTATCTTCATTCAAATATTTTTCAATTGTGCGTACAAAGCCATCAAGCTTGATTTTTTTTATTTGGCCATTTGACAATAGCTTTCTCTGAATACCTCTAAGCTCCAGAACAATCTGTTCTTCTTGGAACTTATTAATTAAAGTATTCAGACGAGAAATGTCAATATCCTGATTCGAATATTGTTCCTCCAGCTCATCGAATTTAGAAAGCAATTCATCTTTAATTCTATATATTTTTAATAACGCATTATCCTCAGTTAACACTGCCGCTATTTCGCTGAATTTGAATAATCCAATATTACGAAAGAAAATCTCCATAACCTTCTCGATATTTTCCCCTTCTATCGACATTTCTTCAATTATCCCATCCGATATTTGAAGCTTTACTCCTCTCCTTTCAGCAATGGTATTAAGCTTTAAAGACAATTGCCCATTATTGAGCTTACTAATCACGTTGTTCACAATCTCATATATATAGCTGTAAAAATTGACTACAGCAAAGTTTCTAAAGGCGTTATACGACTTAGTTCGTGTTGCAGATTTCATACCCTCTTCCAAATAAATCAATGGCTCAACATACGCCCCATAGTATAAATCCTCTTTTTTCGCTATTAAAAATGAAAAGTCATGATACTTCTCAATTTGTAAATCTCTATACTCTAAATCTTTTACACGCTGTTCGCTATAATTAAATGAATGCAAGTAATTCTTAATGTTTTCAGGAATTCCTTCAGCGATAATTTTAGAATAAACTACTCTCGCTCTTTTCTCTTTCAATCTATTTAATAAAATTGTCTCGTTTTGTTTACTATGATTTATTATAAACATATTCATTCTTTCAACAAGAAACTTTTGGAAAATACCTAACTTTTGTATGGCGTTTTCCACATTAAAATCAAATTCATCTTGTTGTCTTCGTCCTAACTTCATTAAATTATCATAGTCAATGTATAAATCAACTTTCATAATAAATCTGTTATCCCAAATAATATTGTGTATGTTTTTAAGGATATCCTCAAAAAAGCTTTTTTCTTGCACTTCGTTCAATTGATCTGGAAAAACCGTCGCAAAATAATTACAAACCGTAAGATCAACTAATGTTTGAAGTCTCTCGTTGTAGTCTTCAAAATCGATCATCAGAGAATTGTAAATCTCCCTTTTTGAATAATCTAAGAATATCTGATAGGACGGATTTTTCTCTTTGAAATCAAAAGCATAATGACTGATTACTTCTCTATATCTACTCTCGTAAAAATCAAAATCTATTTCATCAAAAAGAGTTTGATGTATTGGTGAACTAATATCTTTGAAGTCCTCTAATATTTTAATAATGATATCTACTTTCATCTTTGAGGAATTGTTTGATATCGATTCATAATGCTCTAGCCAGACAGGATCATCAAAAAAACGTTCACTATAATCAGAAAATTCATTATTAATAATTTCTATGTATTTGCTTGAATAAATACGTCTCGAATAAATATCCTGCATTTGTTCAACTTCAAAAAGCCCATTAAGCCTTGAATATACAGCAAATACGTCTCTCACATTAAAGGTTGCAGGAATCAAACGTTGATACTCCGACATACCTAACACTAAATTCAAGTCTATTCCATATTCTTTTCCTGAAATGCTGCTGACTTTAGTAGTCACCCAGCACTCGACAAAATACAGAAAATGAACAATTAAAATCCATTCTTTTTTACTTAACTTATTTTCTGAAGCAGCGTAAAATCTTAATTTTTGATGATGGATTTCAACAACAATATCACTACGATCTGACATTTGGTAAGAATTCAATGTATACAATTGTTTAATTAAATGCTGATTCTCGCGCAATGTGAGATTGGTTTCAATGATGATTTCAAATAATTTCTCGCAATAAAAAAGAAATTCAGCTCTTTTTTTGATTTTTTTACTACTCTCATCAAAATGAATAGATATATTAGAGAGTAAATAGCTGTACACGTTCAACAGCCCTCGCGGCTTGTCGTCGAAAATTTGAAAAAATGCTGGGATTTCTACTAACTCTTTTATTTCTCCTACTTCATTACTGCTAGTATAGTAAAAAGGAACTTCTGCTTCATCAAACAAATTGCCTACTAATTCTTTCATCGTAATGACTTCCGTCGCATCTTGATTTACATCTTTAAACACAGCAAAATCCATTTTTGAACTATTTGTCAGCTTTCGCAAAGAAAATCGGCGGGAGTAGGGCATAATTTTTTTTAAAAAGTCATAAACCAATTCTCTTTGTGAATCCAATATTATCCTTTCTTTTACTATGTGATTATTCATAAATCTGTAGCTGCCTTGTTGCAGCAAAAGCTCACTTATCATATCCTCCTGAAATTTTAGGATATCGCCTGAAATAAACGTAACGATATTGGGATGATTGAAATACTTCAATACTACGTTAAGAACCTCATTGCAGCGTTTGGGGTTAAGGTCAACATCATCAAAGAAAACAAATATTAGATGCTTCCCTGCATTATCGCCGTTTAACACCTCAATAAGTGTGTCGAATAGCTCGCCCAATTTTGCAGTCAGCTCTAGTTCCGAGACCAAGGCTTCCTTTCTCTCTTGTGTATAATCCGACACGCCGGAAAAATGCTCCTCGATTACTTTGTTGTAGCCCTTTTTACGATATATATACAGGGAAAATACCTTATCCCACAACATATCAAGCTTTGTTTTCTCTTGATAAATACAGCTAGCTAGCGTATCTGATGTACGGGAAACATTAGGACGTTGTTTTTTATAATACTTTTCAATTCTCTCCTTGTTTGTATCAATGAACGCTTTTATATTCAACAAAATTACCCCTAATATATCAGAGGTATCCTCCAGCATTTCAGGAACAATAACATCTAGAAAAACATCCGTTTCATGATGCTGTTTCATTAGCATTCTACGAAGCGTTAACATAACAGAGCTTTTCCCGCTCCCTCGCTCCCCCAAAATACTAATGACATTATTAAAGTCCAGTTTCTCTTCATCCTCTTTCCTTCCTTTACGTGAAGCCGCCACCTCAACAGCTGTCTCCCTTATTTGCTCAATCTGCGTAATGACCTCCAGCCAATTTGGCAACACCATAGCCATACTCTCTTCATTCAACTGATGTTCACCAATTTTAATATTTTGAGGTTTAATTCTCTTATTCATTTTCAATATCTCCCTCGTGCGCTTTCGCCAGCAGCAGCAGCGCTTCATTTCCTGTTCTTAATCTTTCTGTTAAATAAAACTCAAAAAACAGATTTGCTACTACAGTGCATATTACACCTACTATAGCGGCTATCGTTTTTTCAATAGAACTGATTGAACTTAAATTAAGTAATTCATTAATCCCAAAACTAGCAACAATAACAAAGAGATAAGTCGCAATGATTAAAAAAACGAGAAAAAACGAACGATATAAAATCATTTTTGTAAGGAGAATATTTAGTCCGGAGGATTCTTCCCTGCTAGTCGCGCAAACATTAGCCCATCTGTACAGCGTAACCCATTTATTTCTGGGGCTGACGTTCCGCATATTGATTTTATACTTGCGAGTAAGTACACGCTCGACAGTTTGTAGCAGATTTTCATTTTCTGAATATACAATTTTAGTAATATTAACCATATATTTAGATTCTATGTATTTAGCACATTTCTCTGAAGTAGCCGCAATGACCAAACCTGTTATATAGCACATAATGATTACACAAAGGATCATCACCGTCTTTTCACTATCGAGAAACTGCAAGAAGGAGCTATATCCCCCACCTGTATTCCAGCCTGTCAAGTTAAATGTTCGTTCAACAAAATTGTTATTAAATAAATCAAACGTAATTATACGTAAAGAAAATAACAGCAAAAAACCCGGTATAAAAATTCCTGCAAAGTCATACAGAAAATCTTCCAGTCTTTGCATTTCCCCACCCCTCTACTAGTAATAAAGACTCATCTATATTACCATAATTTCCTTTTTCAATACACAATTCTACAAAAAACGACTATATGTTTTTTCTTCACAAAACATCAATTTCTTTCACGTGATCAACACGATGCCTCAATTAACTTAATATTTCAAAAAACATTTTAATTAACTCAAAACCTCCAACGATTTCAAATGTGTTTACTCTGTCATTACATTCAAAAACACGTCGTAATCTTATACACAGAAAGTCACTTAATTAGACTAATAAAATTAAAATCTCTGTGCTAAATTTACTGTGATGTCTCAATTTTGTATACTAGGTTGGGAGAAGTGATGAGATGATTAAAATAGGTAAAATTAGCTACTGGCATGTACATGCTTGGGATTATACGAAGGAAGCGCAGGCGCATCCGGATACAGAAATTACAGCGGTATGGGATGAGCTTCCAGAGCGCGGCCAAGCGGCTGCTGACAAGCTCGGCGTTCCTTTCTACAGCAATTTGGATGATATGCTCGCAAGCGACATTGATGCGGTTATCGTAGACGCTCCGTCCAACATTCACCGCGATGTTATGATTGCGGCTGCACGTGCAGGCAAGCATATTTTCACAGAAAAGGTTATCGCTCCTACGCTTAAAGAAGTAAATGAAGTCATCGAAGCGGTATCTGAGAATAAGGTGAAGCTTACCGTTTCCCTGCCAAGGCTGAATGCAGGCTATACGCTGGCGATTCAGGATATTTTGGCGCAAGGCCTGCTCGGCAAAGTTACGCTAGTACGGGTTAGATTGTCGCATGATGGCGCTACGAGAAACTGGCTGCCTGAGCACTTCTACAGCTTGGAGCAATGCGGCGGCGGCGCCTTGATCGACTTGGGCTGCCACCCGATGTATTTGACCCGTCTGTTCCTCGGTGAGCAGCCTGTTGAAGCATCAGCGCAATATGGTTATGTAACCGGGAAAGAAGTCGAAGACAACGCTGTTGTCCTGTTAAAAACAGCATCAGGCGCAGTCGGTATCGTCGAAGCAGGCTTCGTCAATGCCCACTCCCCTTTCACAATCGAAATTCACGGCACGCAAGGCACCTTAATGTACGGCACACCGGATGACCGCCTGCTGCTGCGGACGAACGTGAACGGTGAAGACGCTGCGAAGCAGTGGCAGGAGCAAGTGCTCCCCGACTCGCGTCCAGGCGCTTTCAATCAATTTGTCGATCATATTGCAAGCCATACCGAAGCTGTGGAAAATGTTCAGCTTGCTGTTGAGCTAACGAAGCTGGTTGAAGCAGCGAACCGCTCCTCGCGCGAAGGAAAAGCAATTCGTATTGATGAGCTGGCGCAATAATAGACTACAGCATTATTTTTTTACATTAACGGCTTGAAGGGAGGTTTGGCGCGATTGCAACCTTTTCCATATGAAGTGATGCGTGAGCGCCAGGATGCGCTCGAGAGGCTTGATCTGCGCATCCGCTGGGGCTATTACGATATTCATGTTCTGCGCTTTCACCTGACCCAGTTTCTTCCTGGAAAAATCGTCAACTTTCATAAGCATGCCGAGTTCGAGTTTCATTTTATACCACAGGGAAAAGGGACTGTTATTCTGGTCGATATGCCGTATGCCCTGAGCGAAGGCATGTTTTATTTGACGGGACCCGATGTGCTTCATTATCAAGAGGCAAGCCCGGATGACATTATGGATGAGCTGTGCCTGCATGTCGATATTATTGATCGCAGATTGTTGCCCGGCCCCTCCCCTGCGACGGAAGCGGATGATTGGGAAATTGCCGAGGCAGATGATTGCATCAGCAAGCTGCGCACGCTGCCCCTGTTTCCAGCAGAAGATGTCCATCAGGCTATGCCTTTGTTTTTAGAAGCTTATGAAGCTTGCTCTAGACAATATACAGGCAGTTATACGACGATCAGACAAAATGTCATTCAAATTCTGCTGCGAGCCGTGCGTGCTTATGACACGGTGAAGGAGCCGGAACAGGCCCACCTACCGACACGGGATATGAAGGCTTACCGCTATCGTCTTGCTATGGAATATATACAGGCCAACTACTCCGGCGAGGTTACGCTTGAGGATGTAGCCGACAAGCTGAATTTAAGCTCGCGGCATATTCAGCGGGTGTTCAAGGAGGCGGGAGATGGTCAGTCCTTCAGCGCCACACTCGAAAACATGCGCCTCAAGGCGGTATGTCATGCCCTTGCCGAAAGCACGCAGTCGATTGAAAAAATCGCCCAGCAAACGGGCTTTGCCAATGCCAATTATTTACATGCGGTGTTTCGCAAACGCTTTGATATGACCCCTTCTGAATACCGTGCTCAGCAGATGTCTATTATGTAGTAAAGGATGATAATCGCAATGTCCAAGACGCTAAAAATCGGAATTATCGGCAGCGGCGGCATCGCAGGCGCCCATGCTAGAGCGTACAAGCAAATGCTAGGCGTAGAAGTTGCAGCTGTCGCCGATATTATTCCAGGCCGCGCCCAGCAATTTATTGAGCATTGGGAGCTGCCTCAGGCTACAGCTTATGACGACTATCGCCAACTGCTTGATACAGAGCTTGATGGTGTCAGCATCTGTACGCCGAATGTTGCCCACTACCAAACGACGGTCGATGCGCTAAATGCAGGCAAGCATGTCATGCTGGAGAAGCCAATGTCGGTCACGCTTGAAGAAGCGGTAACGATGGCAGAGACGGCACTCAAAACGGGCTTTATGCTCAACATCGGCTTCCAGCCGCGCTATGACCCGAATATGGCGATCATTCGTGATCTCATCTCGTCTGGCGAGCTGGGCAAAGTGTATTATGTAGAAACAGGAGGCGGTCGCCGCCGCGGCATGCCAGGCGGAACCTTTATCCGCAAGGATATTGCCGGAGCGGGTGCAATGGCCGACATTGGCTGCTACTCGCTCGACATGGCGATGAATGCGCTTGGTTATCCGAAGCCGCTGACGGTATCCGCATTTACGTCTAACCATTTTGGCACGAACCCGCTGTATCATAAGGAAGCAGACAAATTTGACGTTGAGGATTTCGGCGTAGCAATGATTCGTTTCGAAGGCGATATTGTACTCAATTTCAAAATTTCTTGGGCGATGCATATGGACTCGCTCGGCGCCGCCCTCTTCCTCGGCACTAATGCTGGGCTCAAGGTTACGCCTTCCGGCTCAGGCCCTTGGAGCGGTGTATTTGATGGCAGCGTAGGCTCCATCACGATGTTCCATGATGTACAAGGACATCATACGGAAAGCCCGATTCCGATTATTCAGCATCAAACGGATCTGTTCCACGCCAAGGTGTGGGATTTTGCAGAAGCAGTGCGCGACGGCAGGCCGGCCCCTATTCCGGGCAGCCAAATCGTCCGCAATCAAGCCGTTATTGACGGCATTATTCGTTCTGCTCAGACGAAAAAGGAAGTCGATATCTTTTTGCCTTCGCCGTTTGCGTAAAAGGCTATTTAAAGGCAGCTCCGCTGCGTAAAAGATTTGGTTTTCGATCGCTGTTGCCCTTGGATTTCCTTGAATTAGAACGCTATAGCGGTGGAAATCCAAAGGCAAATGCGAGCGCTGTCGCTTCTCAAATCCAAACCTTTCACTCCGGTCGCCTTTTAAAAACTTTTAAAACAATTGCGGAAGTGCTCAAATTCAAACCAAAATTAGAGGAGGATTTCTATTATGTCTACAACTCATCGCATTGCGATTATCGGCTGTGGCGGTATTGCGAATGGCAAGCATTTGCCGAGCCTTAGCACGATTAAAAACGTACAAATCGTCGCGTTCTGCGACATCGAGGAGCATCGTGCACAGGAGGCTGCTGCAAAGTATGGTGTGGAGGGCGCTCGCGTTTACACCGACTATACGGAGCTGCTGAAGGACGATTCCATTGAAATCGTTCACGTCTGTACGCCGAATGATTCCCATGCGGTCATCGCAATTGCCGCACTGGAAGCTGGCAAGCATGTCATGTGCGAGAAGCCAATGGCGAAAACAGCGGCAGATGCGAAGCTAATGATGGAAACGGCTCGTCGTACGGGCAAAAAGCTGACAATTGGCTACAACAACCGCTTCCGTCCAGACAGCCAGCAGCTGAAGAAAATTTGTGCTAATGGCGAGCTGGGCGAAGTGTATTATGCGAAGGCACATGCGATTCGCCGTCGCGCCGTACCAACATGGGGAGTATTCCTTGATGAAGAAAAACAAGGCGGCGGCCCGCTAATCGACATCGGTACTCACGCGCTGGATCTGACGCTGTGGATGATGGACAACTACAAGCCGAAGGTTGTGCTTGGAACGGCTTACCACAAGCTGTCGCAGCGTGAAAATGCAGCCAACGCTTGGGGCCCTTGGGACCCTGCCAAGTTCACCGTTGAAGATTCCGCTTTCGGCATGATCGTCATGGAAAATGGCGCTACGATTTCCCTTGAATCCAGCTGGGCGCTGAACACACTGGATATTGACGAAGCAAAATGCTCGCTCTCCGGTACAGAAGGCGGAGCTGACATGAAGGGCGGCCTGCGAATCAATGGCGAAAATCACAGCCGTCTTTACACGACAGACATTGAGCTGAAATCCGGCGGCGTCGCTTTCTTCGATGGCGCAGATTCCGGCCGCGACTCCGATCTGGAAATGAGAATGTGGCTGAAGGCGATTGAGGACGACACTGATCCGGTCGTAACGCCAGAGCAAGCATATGTCGTTTCGCAAATTTTGGAAGCTATTTATGAGTCGGCTCGTACCGGCAAAGCCGTCTATCTGTAAAGGCTCGCTGCTTCATCAAGCACAGCATAAATGATACAAGCCTGCTCCTATCCGTTCGCGGAAGGTGCAGGCTTTTTTTTCCAAACGACTATAGTTGTTCTGCGAAAATAAATTTTTAGACTGTAGCTGTTTTGGTTTAACTGACCTTGACTCACCGTATGTTATATCAGAAACAATCCAGCTAAATTCCGCATCGTCACAGTCGAAAACCCACTTAATTGGAAAAATGAGTTTTCACGTATTCCAAAGCATTGCGTGGACTGTCTCAATATATTTTTTGAAGTCATATCGGAAAGCTCAATGTGACTTACAAGTTGTTGTATATTATGGAGTAAGTGAATTTCTTGTCGCAGGAGAGACCGAATTTATTCGAGAGCTCATCAATCATGTTATTATAGAGCTATACTCATCTTGGAAGGAGGAGCAGGCTCATGCTTCTTATTGGCATTTTACTCATCTGCATTGGTTTATTATTGGTGATACGACCTGCTTTCGTATGGGCGCTGACAGAGAGCTGGAAAACGGGTGACGGCACAGAGGCGTCAAGCCTATACCTTATCTCAACAAGACTCGGGGGCGTTTTATGCACGCTGGCGGGGCTTGGAGCTATCGTTGCTTATTGGCTTTAGGGGATATTCGTTAATTAAGCACACAAATTTAACCGATCCGAAGAAAGGCTACCCGTTCGGAGAGGTGCATAGATAGGGGAATTTCGTTGCAGGGCTATCAGGAAAAAAGAGAGCTAGAACGCACAGCTGTCCGCATTTTCATCCATCTCTATAACCAGAATTATGAGAGTAAGCTCCGGCTGCTCTATCAACGCGAACGCCCGGATGCCGTGCTTCAGCATCGGAACCATCATATTATAGGTGTTGAAATTACTCATCTGTTTTATGATTCCGAGGAAGCGAAAAGATTGCTCGGCCGCTCCAAATCGCCTAATCTTAATCTGGAGGTTGTCGAAATGCTGATCGCCGAGCTGAATAAGCGCATCCAGACGAAGGAAATGAAAATAAACAATTACGCGACTGCGTATCCGATTGCCTTAATCATTCGAAATGCTTCCCCCGCCTTCGGCATGTCCGACATTTTGCGTGCCAAGGAGCTGATTTATAAGCCGCAAGGCCGCTTTACCCATGTGTGGTTTTTATCGCGCGATGGGTCTGACGAGTGGTTGATGAAGGATTTGCAGCAGCTTTAGGCCTAAACCTTAGAGCTGCCCTGCCCTTACACTCACATTCATAGCCGCGCCAATTTTACTATAGGTGTAAATGGACCAATCCCCGCTCATGCCATCAGCCCCTAATTGTTCAAAGGTGTGCGTCATTTGCTCTCCTTTGCGGATAGGCTTAGCCGTCACTAGTTCTTCTTCATTCCTTTTTATATTCAAATAAATCGTGGATTCCCCTTTGTTTTCTAAAGATATGCTCAAAATGTTGCCGTCCTCCGGCATCGTTGTAAGCGACCCCGTATAAGCGCTTTGACCACTGTGATGAGTTAGGGCAATCCGTTCTTTTTTGTAAGATATTGTGCTAGCCGCCTGATCCACGCTCTCCGTCACTTGAATGCTTAATGCTGTCGAGGCCGCACTTGCAGTTGGTATGGAATCAGCAGCTTGCTCTGGCGCATTACGATTACCAAAGCCCATAAAAGCAATCAAAATAATAAGTACAGCCATACTAAAAAAAATTAATATTTTATTTTTCATAACATCGTAACTCTCCAATCGTATATATAAAAACTCCAATTCTCTTACGACCGTCACGCCTCAATCTGCTCATACAGCTGCCGCGAGAGCGCTGAGGGCTGAATGTTTAGCTCGCCCAATTGCTCCGTTAGTTTACGATAGACACAGTGCACTTGATGGTGCTCGCCCATGAACATATAGGCATGCATGGCGCAGCGATAAGCCTCTTCTTCGTACGGCGAGTGGCGGATTGCGCGCTCTGCGTACTCAGCTGCCTTTCTCCCATTGTTTTGAGCGAGATAGTGGGATGAAAGCTTAAGCAGCCACTCCACTGAAAGATGCTCCAGCCGCTGCCGCCAATCTGCCGCCCAAGCATAATCCTCTTGTGCAAGCAGCTCTTGCTCATGTAATTGCAATGCTTGTTCCAATTGCGCGATAGATGCCTCAGCAGGATGCGCCAGCTCCAGAGGGGCGGTTATAATAGCAAATACATCCGCCTTAATCCTTTTCATATCCAGGCTATATTGCTCGTTCTGAAAGCTGACCAGTTGTTCAATACCGATCTGTCTCAAGCCCTTCCGCAGCAGGCTGATACACGTGTGCAAATAAACTTTAGCCTTCTCATAAGGCTCATCAGGCCAAATACTTGCAATGATACGATCTCGATGAACACCTGTTGTCGTGTAACCATTCAGCAGCAAATAAGCAAACAGCTCTTTCTCCTTGGCCGTTCGCCAAATCAGCTGCTTGCCGCTGGCAGATTGGGCTTGTAAAATTCCAAGCATATGTACGTCAAGCTCCTCCTTGCAGCCAGCTTCCAGGTCATGTGCTTCGAATGGTCGCCTTGCGTTCTTCTCCCTTGTCAGTCGCTCGATTGTTCGTGACAGGCGATCCATTTCAATCGGCTTAAGCAAATAATCAATCGCCTCATGCTCAAAAGCTGCTATAGCATAATGATCATAAGCCGTCGTAAAAACGATAGCCGCATCAGGATCTGCTTCATTAATGTACGCAGCCAGCTCCAAGCCGCTCATTTCGGGCATTTCAATATCTAGAAACCAAATATGCGGCCGCTTATTCCGAAGCGCTTCCAGCGCCTCAAAGCCATTGATATATCGTCCTTCGACGGTCACCTTCCCCGTTCGAGCAAGAAAAATGTCCAGAATGTTCAACGCATGAAGCTCATCGTCTACCAAATACGCTTGCAGCACCGTAATACTCCTCTCCTTCTACTACTGGAATGGGAACAATATTGTAACCTTCGTGCCTGCTCCTGGCTCACTGCTAATGGAGGGCTCTTGTCCATTCAGATGCTTTAGCCGCCGCTGCACATTTTGCAACCCAATGCCCTGCCCACCAGCACTTTTATTTAATAGAGATTGTACCTGCTGCTGCGGCATGCCAACGCCATCGTCCTCGACTATAACCTGCACCATATCTCCGAGTCTTCGAATCGAAAGCCGCACGCTCCCGCCGCTTATCCTTTTCGACACGCCATGGCGAATTGCATTTTCTACCAGCGGCTCAATGAGAAGCGGCATAACTTTACACGTTTGCAGCGCTTCATCCACGTCAAACTCTACCTCAAGCCGACTGCCAAAGCGCTCCCGCTCAATATCTACATAAGCCCGAACAAGCTCCATTTCTTTGCTTAGCGGAATCGTTTCTTCCGAATTATCCAGATGAAAAAGAATACGCAAATAACGGCTAAAGCTGCCCAGCAGCTCACCTGCCCTCGGACCGTCTGTAAAGCATAATGACATAATCGTACCCAAGGCATTGTACAAAAAATGCGGCTTGATCTGCGAACGCAGAAACGCCATTTCATTGTTTGCCGCCTCTTTGACGAGCCGTTTCATGCCAAGGAGCGTATGCACGCGTACAAAAATTTCACCCGCATCCAGCGGCCGTGTAATAAAATCATTTCCGCCTGCGCTCATACATGCTTCAATATCTGCGGGTGTGCTTCGCATATTAATAAATAATACGGGGAGCTCTGCTTGGGTAAAATCATTTCGAATTCGTCTGCACAGCTCATAGCCGGTTGTAGGTGGAAGCAGCGCATCCACGATTACCAAATCTGGCTGCCTTTGTCGGTCCAGAAGCCATTGTGCCTCCGTGCCGGAGCTGGCAAACATCAACGAAAAGCCTTCTGTAGAAAGCAATGTACTCAAATGCTCCATATCTACAAGATCAGCGGTAGCAAGCAATATGACTGCCGAGCCCGAAGTTGCCCCAGGTCTTCCTTCGGCATGCTGCTCAGCCTTCTCAAGGGAAGCAGCTACCTCTGCATCTGCTTCCTTGTCTGCTATCGTTGCAGCCTTCAGCTCAATTTGAATAAATTCCTCCGCATCACTAGCAAGCAGCTCCCCACCCATTAAACGAACAAGCTCCGGAGCAATAAACAATCCTGCGGCAGCGCTGCTTGGCTCCTTCGAAGGAATAGTCTCTTCCAACTTTGAGCCTATTGGCTCCGCAGCACGGGGCTTGTACCTTAGAGTAATTCGGACGTTGTCAACATGCTTCACACACTCGAATACCAGCTCCCTATGGCTCTGCTGGCCAATCATATGATAAACGATACTGTATAGTACCTGTAGCAGCCTGCTTTCATCGGCCATAATATATCGGGCCTCGGGCTCTATTTTTCTCAACAGAACGATCCCTTTTCCATTCGCCAGGAAGCCCAGCACCTCCATAACGACCGAAATTGAGGTTGCTAGATCAACCGTGCCTAGAACGACCTTCATACTGCCATCTTTAAAACGCGACATGTCAATTAAATCATTTACGAGATTGGACATTCGGTGGGCTGTATTGCGTATGAGCTGCAGCTTCTCACGTCTGTCCATCTCATCCGTGTGGCGCAGGGGCATGCTCAGGAGCGCTTTGGATAAATGGAGAATGCTGTGCAGCGGCGAGTTCAACTCATGTGAGGTAAGCAGCAAAAAATCATCCTTAGCTTTATCTGCCAGCTGTAATTGATGAGTAAGCTGCCTCATTGAATCATAAGCGCCAACATATTGATAAACGATCATCAGCGCAAAAGTGCCTAGAAGCAGCAAAGTCGTTCCGTTCAGTAAAATTTGGCTTAGCGGGTTCCCTATCACTACGACTGCTAATACGCTGTTGATCAGCATCATCCATACACATATCATGAGCAATTGAAACTGCGCCTTGCCGATACTGCCGTATTCCCCCCGGGCATACTGCCGCAGCAGCATGATAGAGGCTGCAGCATAGGTAAACAGCAGCATAATATATATACTGTCTTGAGCATACGAATACATGCGGAACGGCAGTACCGCTACCAAGATCACATATAGAGCTAATAGAGCACTCGAAACCTGCAGCCATCTCTTAATCATTCGCCGGGCCGCAATTCGCGATACGATAACAAAAACAATAGCAGGTACACTATACACCGCCATATACTTCAGCTTGAAGGCTGCCTCGAAAGGCATTTCCGGAAAAAACTGCAGCAGCAGCCGTTCCCCATTTGTAAATACAATGAGCGCAAAGCCAATAAAGAAAAACGTGTACAGCAATTGAAGCACGTCCCGATGCAGACGAAAGTACAAATAAAAAAACAAAAGCGCCAAAATTAAAACAATTCCTATCGTCAGCAGCTCCAGCCCCGATTGCAATATCGCTCTCGCTTCTATTCGCTGACTTAAGCCAAGATCAATGGAATCGTTAATACCGCCGCTATGAAAATCAAAATTAGCCACCTGCAGCACAATTTCGACTTCCGTCCCCTCCGATTGAAAATAAACCGTATAAGGCACATTGCGCGGTTGATAGGTTTCAGTGGAAATCCCTGGCTGGCCAGATTGCCCTAACAGCTGCCCATTTACATACAACGCATCGGAAAAACGAATATAACGCTTGGCAATTGCCAAAGGCATACTCTCTGGCACATTTCGCACAAGCAGCCGATACGTTCCATAGCCTTTTCCACTCATTATTTCGCCATCGTTGTGTTCCTCATCGTTCCAGTTCCCCGGCACATGCATGATTACAGGTCTATCCTTTGCCTGCTTAATTTCCTCAGGCGACAAAAGCTGATTCGGATAAAACGCCCACTCCCCATCCAAGGAAACGACTCTCTTATCCAGCCATTCGATACTAGGCAAAGTTAAAATGCCCTGCTTCGCCGTAAGCGTCTCCCGCCCACCTAGCATTTGCTGCATAAATACAAGCAAGAGGAGCAGCGTTATGATGCCAATTCCCAATAGAAAGCGATCTGTTCTTATGCTGCCCACCCTCAAGTCCCCCTGCTAGCGATAATCGTTCAAGCACAACTATTTAAAGCCGTGCTGCTTTATTATCTCATTCTCAATTTGCCCTGTATATCCTTTAAACGTCCGCAGACAAAAAACAATCTCAACAAACGGACATCTATGGGATACTAGTGTCAGTTTGTTGAGATGCTTCACTATCTATTAAACAAGCTATAACGATATAGCCCGATGGGGTTTACTGTAATGGCTAGTTCCTCCGCCGCCTACCAGTATTTTTCCGCCTTTGTTAAACACCAGCAGCTTCCTCTGGTTCCCTGATAGCAAAACCTCAGCTTTCGCATGATTTGAAGTTGCAATATAGATGACATATCCGCTTCTGGAAATAAACGTCCGCCAGTTTTTATCAAACTCGGATCTCAAAACACGACTGGAATACACCTGATTTTCTACCCTTCCTAATCGAGAACGCTTCATCTGCACAGCCTCCCTTTCGATACATGCCATATTAGATTCAGAAGAACGGTGCTTGGAAAGGGACATCTGTGCAAAAATAAAAAGGGGGCGGCCCATGGTCTAGCGGCACTCCTATTAATTTACTTTCACCTTGCCTCGAAAATACTTCTTCACCACTTCATAGGCCAGCTTCGGCCTGCGATAGCGGTCCACAATGCCTTTGCTGTTCTGCGTCCCAGCTCGGGCGAGCAGCCAGCCCGTGCCTTCGGTTACCCGGCAATCGCAAAACTGCCAGATGAACATGCCGGACATATACTCCCGCGACGTGTACGCCTGCAAATTCGCTTCAATAATATCTGCCTGGCGCTCCTCCGTGCCGCGTACCCGGTTCGGGTCGCGCAAGCCGTAATGGCCGTCGCCGCCGAACTCGCTCATAATCATCGGCTTGCCCGCACCGCCTGCGGCATCGGCCCAGCCTCGCGCTGCATCGCATAGCTCGCCTGGATCTTCATCGCCATACCAGCCCGGATACAAATTACAGGACACAATGTCGGCAAGGTCAAAGCAAATTTCCTGCTCGCGGTGATGGGAAGCAAACGTTAGCGGCCTGCTGCTATCCATTGCCCGAATTTGCTCCAGCTGCCGCTTATAGTGAACGCGTCCTTCCTCCAAATCGCTGGCGCATTCATTCAGAATCGCCCAAATGACTATGGATGGATGGTTAAAATGCTGCTCCACCATCTCGCGGTTAACCTGCTCACACTGCCAAATAAAATTTGGGTTGCGCATTTGCTCAATCGACAAGCCGCGCGCATGATTTTCTTCCCATACCAGCACGCCTTGCTCATCGCATAAATCGAGAAACCGCTCATCATTCGGATAATGGCTCGTACGCACCGCGTTTGCGCCCATATCCAGCATCAGCTGTAAATCCTGCGCCATGAGCGGCAGCGGAAAAGCTGAACCGGTCAATGGATGATCCTCATGCCGATTAAATCCTTGCAGCACGATATCCTCGCCGTTCAATTGAATGCGTCCACGCTCCGTTGTAACCGTGCGGAAGCCTACACGCTCCACCAAATCATCGACGGGAGCCGCCTGGCCTTCAATTTGCACCACAACCTGAAGGAAATACAACGATGGATTTTCCTGCGACCAAGCCTGTACCCGATCAATACTGAAAATGCCGCCTACACTCGCCGTATCTCCCGGTTGCAGGCTTACGCTGCCAAGCTCCAGCGTCTGGCCAGCTATCGTTGCCGTCAGCTTAGCATCCAACTTAAGCTGTGTATGCTTCTTCGACAGCGCCGGATAGCGTACACAGGCGTGAATCTCTGCCTGCCAGCTGCCAGCACCTGACTGTCCTGACCCGGATACAGCTTCTATTTCCGTGTCATTTTCCGCCTCATTGTCTGCTTCTATATACGCGTCTGTAGTTAACCTTTTTAATGGGGTAAATGCTATACGCTCAACAAACAGCTCCTGAATTTCCTCCAGCATAACCGGACGAATTATTCCGCCGTATGTATAATAGTCGTTAGGTACGTGAAGCGAGGATGCTTCGCTAAAAGAATTATCCACGAGCACGGCAAGCTCATGTGTACCCGCTTCAACATCTCGAATGACGGCATCGAATGCCGTATACGCATTATAATGGCGGGCAACTGGCTTTCCATTAAAAAACACATTGGCTGTATGGCTCACGCCTTTAAAAACAAGACGAAGCGACGTCCGTTTCTCCAAGGTCACCTTGGTGCGGTAAACGCCTCTGCCACTGTAGGTCAGCAGCTCTGGATGCGTCTCCCAGCAGCCCGGAACCGCCAGCCTATACCGATATTGGAGCGATTCCAGCTGAATTTCTCCATCCGGAACCGTGACAAAATCCCACATACCGCCGAGTTCTCTTACTTTTCGAACTGTATTAGTCTGAAATAATCTGGACATGCTGTGCCTCCCCAATATGGCTTTAACGCCCCTATTGTAAACGCTATTATTTTACTCACTATTTCCGCTTTTTGCAAGGCGCCCTTTGCATGGTATATGAATGTAAACAGCAAAACACGGGCCCGTGCAGTGAACATTTCCCAAAAATATCCAGAATGCCGGTGCCCGTGTATGCTCCAAACGGGATGACTATTTTTTATTGTCCGATCAACAGCTCAGAAATGCTGTTTTAAGCTTTGCTTAGCGCTTTTGCCGCATAGCGATTCTCAGGAATCGGCAGCTCCAAATTGCCCCGAAGCGTATCGTGCTCATACTCTGTGCGGTAAATGCCGCGCTCCTGCAAAATCGGCACAACGAGATCGACGAAGTCATCGAGTCCCTTCGGCACCGAGGAATGGATAATGAAGCCGTCGGCTCCCTCCTCCTCATGCCATTGCTGAATAAGATTGGCGATTTTCTCCGGCGTACCGATAAAGTCAGTACGCGGCGTTGCTACACTCAGCGCAACCTGGCGCAGCGTCAAGCCGTGCTCCCGAGCTTTGCTCTTGATTTTGTCCGTGCCGCTGCGGAAGCTATTGCTGCCAAGATCGCCGATGTCCGGGAATGGCTCATCAAGCGGAAACTGCGAGAAGTCGAAATGCTCGAAGAAGCGGCCCAAAAATTGCAGCGCCTTATCAATTGACACGAGGCTCGCCAGCTCCTCGTATTTGCGGTCTGCTTCCTCCTGCGTATGTCCGATAATAGGTGAAATGCCTGGGAAAATACCTATTTCATCTGCCGACCGTCCATACGCTGCCGCTCTATTTTTCACATCGAGATAGAAAGCCTTCGCTTCCTCCAAGGTTTCATGCCCCGTAAATACCGCATCGGCGCTTTTTGCTGCCAAATTGCGTCCATCCTCCGAGGAGCCCGCTTGGAAAATAACCGGCTGCCCCTGCTTCGAGCGAGCAATATTGAGCGGCCCCTGCACGGAGAAAAACTCGCCCTTATGATTCAAGCGATGCAGCTTCTCCGGGTCAAAAAACACGCCCGACTCCTTATCCCGCACAAAAGCATCATCTTCCCACGAATCCCAGAGGCCGCGCGTTACCTCCAAATATTCCTCAGCAATGCGGTAGCGCTGCGGATGCGTCGGATGCTCTGCCTTGCTGTAGTTTTTCGCCGAGCCTTCAAGTGGGGAAGTAACGACATTCCAGCCGCCGCGCCCACCGCTAATATGATCGAGCGAGGCGAACTGCCGGGCTACTGTGAACGGCTCGCTATAAGACGTTGACAGCGTGCCAACTAAGCCGATCCTCGAAGTAACCGCCGCCAGCGCAGAGAGAATGGTCAACGGCTCAAACCGATTCAAAAAATGTGGCAGCGAATGCTCGGTAATGTAGAGTCCATCAGCAATAAATACAAGATCGAATTTGCCTGCCTCCGCCTTCTGCGCCTGCTGCTTGTAAAATTCAAAATTAACGCTGGCATCCGTCACAGCCTCCTTATGTCTCCAGGCTCCAACATGCCCGCCAACCCCATGAACAATTGCCCCAAATTTGATTTTTTTCCGCTTAGCCATAACCGATTCCTCCTCTGGATGTTTATGAAGACAATAATGCCGTTTCCTGAAGCTTCAGCTTGTAGCATTTCACCAGCACATCGCCATTGTACATTTCCTTATCCGTCGCCCGTTCAAAGCCAAGCCGCTCATAAAGCTTAATGGCAGACGCCATTAAATCAGAGGTGTGCAGATGCAGCGTGGAGGCTCCCAGCGCGAGCGAACGGCGAATGCTTTCCTTGATCAGCTCTGTCGCAACGCCAAGCCCGCGAGCCTCTGGCGCTACTCCAAGCAGGCGGATAATCGGGGAATCGATTTTCAGCTCTGGACGGCCGTAGGCGGTTTCCGACGAAGTGAACAGCAGCACACTGCCGACGATTTCCCCATTTACCTCAGCAACAATGCGCGCCTGCGGTCCCTCCTTATCAACCGATGCAATGATAGAAGCCTTATACTCGGCCCAGCGATCGGGTGACATAACAGCCTCGTACTGCGAATAAGCAGCTACGACGATGCGCTTAATCGCTTCACGGTCTTCCGCTGCCGCTTCCCGAACATCAACCTTGATTTTCGTCACATTATACACACCTTTCGCATGATTTTTGTCGGAATTAAAAGGTGAAAAAGAGCCTGAACTGCTTCATCTACAAGATGATTGCTCTATTCCTTCTATTTCACATATATCGGGCTGAAACGCGCCGCGCCGCCTAGAGTTGGCGACGGCCGTTTCGCCTTATCCGTTTCATTTATACTGTATTCGTTTCACTGAACAGTTCTAAATAACGACTCGCCAGGTTGGCAAAATATACAGCCGTCAGCGGCAACGCCTGCTCATCAATATCGAAGGCAGGATGATGCCATTCCTGCGGGCCCGCGGTTCCCATGAAAAAAAACAAACCCGGCACTTGCTTCTGATAGAAAGCGAAGTCCTCGCCCGCAGAAGACGGCAGCGGCTCAACCATTTTAAGCTGCGTGTCTTGAGCTGCTGCGGCGGCGGCTGCGACTAAAGCCGCGTCATTTTGAACCGCTGGCGGCCCTTTAAGCCAGCGTACCGACGCTGCTGCACCGAACGCTGCCGCAACATTTTCCACCACCTGCTTGAACCGCTCCAGCACCTGCTGCCTCACCTGCTCGTCAAAGGTGCGAATCGTCCCGTCGAAGACGGCCTTTTCCGCGATGACATTCCAAGCGGTGCCGCTCTGAATACGCGTCACGCTAACGACCGCGCTGAGCAGCGGGCTGACATTTCGGCTGACGATTGATTGCAGCGCCGTCACAATATGCGCCGCCGTCACAATCGGATCAATGCTTGCTTCCGGCACAGCCGCATGGCTGCCCTTGCCCGTCACCTCAACAACAAAACCATCGGCTGCCGCCATGATCGGTCCCGGCTTAATGCCAATCGTCCCGACTGGCAGATCCGGCTTATTGTGAATGCCATAAATCGCCTCAACCCCTTCGAGTGCGCCGCTGGCAATGACGACCTGCGCTCCTGTCGCCTTTTCCTCAGCCGGCTGAAAAATAAAGCGCACCGTCCCCGCAAGCGTCTCTTCGCGCTGCTTCAAGAGCAAGGCTGCGCCGATGAGCGAAGCGGTATGATAATCATGCCCGCAAGCATGCATTTTCCCTGCTACCTGCGAGGCATAGGGCAGCCCCGTCTCCTCTTGGATCGGCAATGCATCAATATCGGCCCGCAAAGCGAGAACCGGCCCGCTGCGTTTGCCGCCTACTTCGGCGACTACACCTGTTTTCAGCCCATAATCGACGATGCGGACGCCCGCTTCCGTCAGCCAGCCTTGAATCGCCTTCGTCGTGGCGAACTCTTCATTTGATAATTCAGGATGCTGATGCAGCTGGCGCCGTATTTCAATCAGCTTTGCGCTTAGCTGCTGCGTCCTCTCCACCGCCTGTGTATCCGCCATGCCAAGTCCTCCTTTCGCATCGTACTTTTTCTCCAGCCTATTCACGCTGCCTGCCCTACAATTCACCTTTCACAATAACCGTTCTGAACGGTCTAGCTTTCTACAGCAAGCTCCGCAAAAGCTTCCGATAGCAGCTCATAGGAACGAATTCTCGCTTCAAAATCCTTAACTGCCGTCGTTATAATAAACTCATTGACGTGATGCTTCTCCTGCCATTCCAGCAGACGCTTGCGAACGGTCTCCTTCGAGCCTTTCGTAATTTCCGCTTCCTTCACTTCTACGGTATAAGGCTGACCCGATTGTCTGCCGAATTCCTCCGCCTGCTCGACCGTTCCAACAGTCAGCGTCTTGCCATTTTCCAAATGAATTTTAACGTTTTTATGATCAGAGGCCAGCAGCGCTGCCTCCTCATCGGTATTAGCGGCAATAAGCGACAGCGCCAAAATCGCCTGCGGCTGCTTTCCTTTATCCGAACGAAACTCCGCATGATAAGCGTTCAGAGCCTCCTCTGCAATGGCAGCATCGCTATTAATAAATTGGGCAAATACATACGGATATCCTGCTTCCGCAGCCAGCTTTGCACTAGCCACACTAGCGCCTAGCACGAAAATTTCGGCTGGCTGCTCCGGCACAGGAGAAGCCTGCAAGCCGGCCAGCTCATGATCAGCAGGCAATGTATTTTGCACAAAATGCTCTAATTCCACCAGCTTATCCTGCAGCGACTGCTCCTGCGAAATGCCCTTCTGCAAAGCCTGAGTAGAACGCGGAAGTCCTCCCGGCGCGCGGCCGATGCCAAGATCGACGCGGCCTGGAGCAAGCGTCGCAAGCAAATTAAAGTTTTCCGCTACTTTATAAGGGCTGTAATGCTGGAGCATAATACCGCCTGAGCCAATGCGGATACTTTCCGTTTGAGCAAGCAAAAACGCAATCAGCACCTCAGGCGAGGAGCCGGCAACCTGCGCCGAATCATGATGCTCGGAAACCCAGAACCGGTTGTAGCCAAGCTGCTCTGCTTTTTTCACTAGCCTAAGCGTATTTTGGAAAGCCTCTGCCGGGGTGCTCCCTGGAAAAACAGGGCTTTGATCTAAAATGCTAAGCTTAATCGCCATATCTATTCTCTCCCATCATCAATTGCCTTGTCATACTCGTTTATATGCTGTAGCTAGGCTCTGGCGCGATTCGCTTTAGAAACTGCTTCGTTCTCTCTTCCTTCGGCCTGCCGAACAGCTCGCTCGGCTTGCCCTCCTCGACGATTACACCGCCGTCCATAAAGACGACATGGCTTGCGACATCGCGTGCAAAGCCCATTTCATGCGTGACGACGATCATCGTAATGCCTTCTCCAGCGATTTTGCGAATGACGTCAAGCACCTCGCCCACTAGCTCCGGATCAAGCGCCGATGTCGGCTCATCGAACAAAATCACTTCCGGATTCAGCGCAAGCGCCCGGGCGATGCCTACCCGCTGCTGCTGTCCGCCGGAAAGCTCGCTTGGGTAAGCGTCAAGCTTCGCCGCAAGCCCTACCTTCTCCAGCATTAGCGTGCTGCGGCGCCTTGCTTCATCCTTCGGCAGCTTTTGTACGATTAGCAGCCCTTCCATGACATTTTCCAGCGCCGTCTTATGCTTAAATAAATTGTAATGCTGGAACACCATCGCAGAGCGCTGGCGCAGATTATGAATTTCTTTTTTCCCTGCTGCCTTGAAATCCAGCTCGAAATCGCCAATGCGGATTTGCCCATTATCAGGCTTCTCCAAATAATTGATGCAGCGCAGCAAGGTTGTTTTACCCGAGCCGCTTGGGCCCAATATGACAACGACCTCGCCCTTCTCCACCGTCAAGTCGATGGATTGAAGCACCTGATTTTTCCCAAACGACTTGGAAATTTGCTTCAGTTCAATCATGCTACGCCACCTCGATTGTATTTATTAATTCTCCGCTCCAGCCATGCTGTCGCCTGCTCGATTAATATGGTCATGCCCCAGAACAGCACCGCAGCTGCAATGTAAGCTTCAAGAAACTTCCAATTTGTTGCAGCTACAATTTGCGCTTGGGCATTGATTTCAACGACGGATACGGTAAAAGCGAGCGTCGAGCCGTGCAGCATCCCGATCAAATTGTTGGATAAATTCGGTAAGCAGACAGCCAGCGCCTGCGGCAGCACAATTCGACGCAGCGCCTGCGGAGTTGTCATTCCGATGGAATAAGCCGCCTCCATTTGTCCGCGGTTCACGGCAACAATGCCTGCGCGCACAACCTCTGACATATAAGCGCCTGCTGTAATCGAGAAGGAAATATAAGCAAACCCGATTAACGGAATAACGGTTGAATGAAAACCAAGCCCGAGTGCACCGGCCAGCCCGTCGATTATAATTGGGAGACCGAAATAGATCAGCAGCAAATGCATGAGCATCGGCGTTCCACGAATGAATAATACATAGGCGCTAGCCAATGGATAGAGTACGGGAACCCGATAAATACGAATAAGAGCTATAGCTGTACCAATAATAAAACCGACGAATACCGAGACAATCGTAATATAAAGCGTATTCGGCAGCGCCTTGAACAAGCTGAGAAAGGCGGTCCATATAAATCCGGGGTCTAGTGACATTAGGCTCAGCCTCCTTTCTCAAAGCGCGCGATGAGCGTCCGCTTCCACAGCCTTCTTGTTCCATATTGCTGCGCTGGCTCAGCCACTTGCTTCTCATGACGCAGCAGCCTGCGCTCTAAATAATGGAACGTCCGCTCCAGAATCGTGCTAATTACAAAATATATAAGCGACAAAGCAATGTAGGTTTCGATAAAATGCTGGGTTGCCGAGGCTAGCGTCTGCGACTTGCCCGTCATTTCCATGGTGCCCAGCGTGAACGCCAGCGACGTGTCCTTCAGATTGCCGATGACGAGATTTGCCAAAATCGGGATGGATATCGCCAGCGCCTGCGGCAGCACAATTCGGGTAAACGCCTGATAGCCGCTCATTCCAATCGCATAGGCCGCCTCCACCTGTCCACGATCCACCCCATTGACAGCCGCCCGAATCGCTTCGGATATAAAGGCGCCACTATGGAGCGCATAAGCCAAAATAACGAAAACGAGCACATTGGCTCGCGATACATCAATATGAACCAATTTGAGCAATTCCGGGAGGCCGTAATAGATGAGAAAGAGCTGAATCAATATCGGCGTTCCGCGGAAAAAGGATACATACACCTGAGAAGCACGCTGCAAGACGGGAACTTTGTAAAGCCGGGGCAGCGCGATGATGAAACCCACCACGATGCCCAGCAAAATAGATGCAGCTACAATAAACAAGGTAATATGCAGGTAAGACAGCAATTTGGGTATAAAATCTAGCAAGTAATGAATATCAAATTTTCTGCCCACTCGGTTTCCCTCCGTCTTACACCCTTGACCAGCAAGTTAGTAGCACCATTTATTTTTTTACAGCTTCATCAAGCGGTTTTGTGTAGTCTTCGCCAAGCCACTCTATGCTCAGCTTCGAAAGCGTTCCATCATCTTTAACTTCTTTTATTGCTGCATCCAATTTGTCTGCAAGCTCTTGACTGTCCTTGCGAAGCACGAACAGCACGTCGGATTGAATGAGTGGATCACCTACTGTTTTCATCGCAGGAGAGCCATCTGTATCCGGGTAGAACGGAAGCGAGAAGTCCGTAGCAAGCGTCGCATCTACGCGGCCGCTTTTCAGCAAAGCAATTCGGTCGTTCGCTGCGCCGCTGGAGTACACAATTTCAAACGGATTGTTATGATCCTTGTTGTATTGCTCCAGGAAGAAGGCCTGATTACTCGTTGGCGAAGTGAATACTTTTTTGCCTTTAAGATCGTCAATCGAATGAATCGTGTTGTTGTCTCTATAGACTGCAATTTTGGAAAGGAAAATGCTGTATGGCTCTTTATTAAATAGGAATTTGGCCTCACGCTCCGGGTTTTTCTCCATTTGGTGAGCGACAAAATCAATTTTTTTCGTCTCTAGGCTTAGCAGCAGGCTTGAGAACTCCTGCGTTTGGAATTCAAACTCATATTCTGGCAAGCGCTTATCCAGCTCTCTAACTAGCTCAACGTCGAAGCCCGTCAGCTTACCGTTCTCATCAATAAAGCACACGTTCGGGAATTGCGTGCCCGTGCCGACAATAATTTTCTTCACTTCCTGCGCCGGGCTTGCACCTGCTCCTGCTCCGCTATTCGCTGCTTCATTCGCTCCACTATTTGCAGCACCGCATCCTGTCAGCGTGAAAGCCAATACTAGCAGCGCAGTTAAATGTGTTCTTTTTTTCATAAAAATCGTTCCCCCATGTCATCTCGTTTTTATAAAAACTATAAAACCAATAATTCCTACCCACTAAGTATGAATTAATCTGTCACTAATTTATCATCCGCCCAGCAAACCGTCAATGCCCCAGATAATAGAGTTTTTCTATTCCCTTATCTAAACCTTCGATAGGTCGGCTTTAGCGCAAATCCACTCGTGTGCCGAATCCCCTCGAATTACGTTTTACTTTCTACGTTTTAAGCCCCGCTGACGAAAGGCAATGCTTTGACAAGCTTCACCAAGCTTTCGAAAAAAGGACTGCTCTCCCCGTTAAGCATAATCAGGTTCGTATCCAGCGACAGTCCCTCCACTTCTGGAATCGCAATCGGGAAAAGCTGACCAGCCTGAACCTCGTCATAGGCAGACAGACTTGGCAGGAAGCAGATCCCCAGCTTTTGCAGCACGAGCCTCTTCGCGGTTTCCAAATTATCTGTATGGCAAGACATTTCCGGCGGTTCATTAAGGGACTCAAAAACCCGCTGCAGCCTTACCCAATCGAGCGCTCCACATTCAAAAAACACCAGCGGCTGGTTGCCTATCGCCCGCAGCGTAATCTGCTTTTCTTTTAGAAAAGGGTGGCCCTCATACACATGAAGCCGAATAGCGTCATCCAACAGCTTAACCGAGCGTAGTCCGGGATGGGTCGTTTGACGGACAAAGCCGATATCAACCTCTTTGCTGAGCACCTTTTCCACAATATCATCTGTAGGAGCAGTCACCGTCTTGAAGCGAATGCCGGGATGCTTCTCCTTCAGTGCTGGCAGCAGCCTTGGCACCAAATAGTTCGCCGTTGATACCGTACATCCAATTTTGAGCTGAGTGGGCATCTCCTGCTTCTGATGCAGCTGTTTGCGACCTTTTTCCAGCGTCTGCAAAATTTGCTGGGCGTACGGCAGAAATCGCTTGCCTTCCTCGGTCAATTGAATTTGCTTGCCCATACGGTCGAACAGCTTGCAATCAAGCTCACGCTCCAGCGACTGAATTCTCGCCGTTACGGACGGCTGGGAAAGAAACAAGCTTTCCGCAGCCTTATTAAAGCTGCCGTAGTAAATGACATAGACGAATGCTTCTATATTTTCGATATTCACCGGGAGAGCCTCCTCGCAAAATACAACTTAACCAACTTGTTAACTTGGAATTATGTTGTGATAATGGTAATCCACTTCTACCTAGGTGTCAATGGGCGGCGGAGAAAAAAATAGCCCCATAGCCAGACCATTATAAAATGGCCGAACTATGGGGACCTGTGCAATAACCAAGCTTGCTTTGGGCTGGCGCAATCGTTACTCTATACAGCACGGCAAACGCTCCAACATTAGTCCAAAAGGGCGAAGATATGAATGCTCGCCACTTTCTTATCAACAATATGGAAATTCATCACATCCACATAATTGACTGGCGAATAGCGGTAATCATCCTCTTCGTCGGACACCTCTCCCCCAAGCAAAGTACCTTCGGGATAAGCCTCCTGCAGCTTCTCAATACTGTCCCCGACCTTAATATTGCGGACCGTCGTATATTTAGAATCTGTTATTTCAATATTAAAAATATAAAACTGCTTCCCTTCCGCCCCATCAATGGTCTTGATGACAATGCCTGGATAGGTGTACTGCTTCTCCGTGAATCCAATCAGGTTATCCATATTCGTGCCATCATCCGCTGTATAGGTATGGGACTTAATAGCTGTTGCTTTGCCTAGCATGCCTTCAAGCTTGGCATCGTCCACAATGTCAGAGATGGCAATGGTCTGGTCATTATGCACAAAAGACAACTCCTTCAGCACTACGTTGCCTTCCTTTTTAATGGTACCTTCCTTAATAACCTCCGAATTGGAGCTGGACGATTGGCCTGCTGCGGGAGAATGTGGGGCGGCGCTAGTCTTATCCTCAGGTACTGCCGTTGTTCCCGTCTGGTTATTCTGGCATGCTGCGAGAAGTGTCGTAGTAAGTACAATTGTCATTCCTATAGCTGCCGATTTCCTCATTTTTTTCATCATTATCCCTCCAAGAGTTATGGTTTACGTCTTATGAGGTCATTATAGGAAAACCATTTATTATTGTCGTAGCATTCTTGTATCAATCTTGTAACTTCGCCATTCATAACGAAGGCAGAACGATGGACACAGTGGTCCCGACACTCAACTCGCTCTCAATAACTATAGAACCGCCGAGCTTTTCAGCAATTTCCTTGCAAATGGACAGCCCTAGCCCTGAACCCTTGGCTACATTGGCATTTTCCGCCCGGTAAAATCTTTCCTGTACCCGTGCCACATCCTGCTTGGAAATCCCCATTCCCTGGTCAGTGACCTGAATGATCGCTTCATGCTGCCTGATGAAGGTCTCCACCCGAATAGGAGTGTTGGCATGCGAATACTTGATGGCGTTATCGAGAATATTCGCAATGGCATGCGATAACAATATCGAATTAGCATATACAAAAGCTGCTTTTGCCAGCTTTACTTCCATTGTTATTTGTTTCTGCTCCGCTTTAGGTCTCATATCGGCAACAACTCGCTCCGTCAGATCCGATACATTCATCTTTTCTGTACCTGCCTCTTGGGGGCCAGCTTTGTCGAAACTAGCCAGCAATAACAACTCATTAATGAGCGCGGTGAGCCGTTCCGATTCATTAACAATATGGTAGTAAATCTTCTGCAAATCCTTGTCCTCATTCTCACCCTCATACAAATATTGAGAAAATCCCTTGATTGCGGCGAGAGGTGTTTTCAGCTCATGAGATACGTTAGAGACAAACTGCTTCTGGTATTGAATATAGTCGTTCAGCTGAATGCCCATCTGATTCAATCCTGACGCAAGCATGCCGAGTTCATCCTTTCTGTTCAACTGGACTTGCTCAAATTGCTGCTTGGAAAATTGCTCTGTAGCCGTCAGCAAATATTTAATCGGTCTGGTCGTAGTGCGGGCAATGTATAGGCTTGATAACGTCATTAATACGAGGAAGCCGCCTGCACCCATAAATAAAATAAAGCGAATTCGATCCATTATATCGTAAAAATAAGAGAGGTCCTCTACAAACTCAAACACAAACACATTTTGATAATATTTATCCTGAATGGGAATCGAGAAATAGAGCAATTTATTTTCGGTGACCGAATACGAATAATTTCCTTGCAACGCACTTTCTATATTCTTCTTGAAAATGACAGGCGTCCCGTCGTTGACGATAATGCCTTCCTCCGCATGCCCTAATAGCTTCAACTGACTGTCATATATCCGCACTTCCTTGCCTGTAGCCTTTAATGTTTCCAGAGCCGTTCTGTATATGTCGGTGGTTTGCTCCTGACCTGACGATTCTGTATCATGCTTGGCGAGTATTTCCCGAAATGACAGCTCGCTTAAATCAGCCTTCTCCATCATTTGCTTCTCAATGGTCACGAAGCTATAGTAGTCAATCGCTTTTTCCACCGATACAATAATGACCGCAAAGGATAATATAGAGAAAAATAAATAATTCAACAAAAGTCGGGTTGCATATTTCAGATGGAATCACCGCCAAGCTGATAACCGAAGCCATAGACCGTCTTCACATATTTCGGACTTTCCGCATCATCCTCCAGCTTTCTTCTGAGCCTCATAATCGTCATATCGACGCTGCGGCTGTCACCCAAATAATCGAATCCCCAGACGATTTCCAGAAGCTCATCTCTTGTATAAATTTTATCGGGCCTTCTCAATAGCGCTTCGAGAATTTTGAATTCTTTCGCCGTCAAAGCAACCGGATTTCCATTCTTCAGCACGACTCGGGTCTCCAGATTAAACGCTAGTTCCCCATAATTGATTTGTGGCTCTTCATTCGATTTATTCATATGGTTAGGCTCGTATCGTCTTAGCACTACTTTAATACGGGCGATGAGCTCGCGGTTATCAAAGGGCTTTGTCATGTAATCCTCTGCCCCAAGCTCCAGCCCCAATACTTTGTCAATGGTTTCATTTTTGGCGGATAACATAATAACGGGCACCACTTGCTTCTTCATGATCTCCTTGCATAAATCATAACCGGAATAGTCCGGCAGCATTAAATCCAATAGCACCAAGTCCGGCTGGAATGCATCCAGCTCTTGAAGGCCTATCCGGCCATTTTCCGCAGTTTTTACCTGAAAATTTTCCCGTAGAAGCACAAGCTCGATCAAGTCTCTAATAGCTGCCTCATCATCTATCACCAGAATTTTTCTCACTTCTCTTCATCCCTCCTCCTGTATTAGAACGCGCTGCACAATTTATGAGCATTAGGAAGCTTTCTGTAAACTGTAAATGCAAGAAAAACGGACACCTCACTGGTGTCCGTCAATGGAGTATACCATAATTCGATAAAAACGGAAGGCTCTGAGCCTCAGGTCTATCCTTGTAGCTCCTCTTGGCTCATCGTCAGACCGCTCTCATCCGAATCGGCCATATCCAGCAGTTCACTGGTGGTAACAAAACGATATCCTTCGGCAGCCAGCTCCTCCACCAGAACACGAACCGCTTCTATGGTCTGGGAACGGTCCCCGTACCCGTCATGAAACAGCAAAATACTGCCGGGCGCGACCTTTGACCGTGTATGCTCCAGAATATATTCGACGCCTGGCGTTTCCCAATCCTTAGCCTCTCCATTTACCGTGCCGATTGAACGGTATCCGTACTGTGCAGCCAGTGACAGAATGCTGTCATTCACGCCAAAGTATGGCGGTCTGAAGCTATGTACCTTTTGCCCTGTAACCTTCCGCATAAGGACATCTGTTCGTTGCAGCTCCTCATCAGCTTCCTCCAACGTCAGTTCGGTAAGGTCTGGATGGGAATAAGTATGATTCCCAAGCTCGTGGCCCTCCTGATGTACAACGGCCGCCATTTCTGGATGCGCTTCCATCTCCTGACCAATCATAAAAAAGGTAGCTCGTCCCCCCACACTGCGGAAAATATCAAGCAATTGGCTCGTGTATAACGGATTCGGACCATCATCAAATGTGAAGGCCACTGCCTTTTCCCTTACTGAAACCTGATGTATCATTGATAATTTGCTCATGAAATAACCGACTCCTCTTCATCATTATTGCTGGGGTGCGATTTGCTTCGAACGGAACCTAAATCCAAAATCTGATTCGGTTGTGTGTTTTTACATATGAAGGCGAACCGTGGGAGTGCAAAACCACAATTAGCCGCAGTGTGATGATTCGGATATTTGGGGGAGGTAGCTTAATAAGAAGCATACACTCGCATCTTATTGGTATCAATTATGAGCCCTGCTGTCCGAATGAAATCGAATTCTAGTATCCCATCAATTTCTATCCATAATCCATAGCGCCAATTTCTACTTTACACTCATTCACTGCCCAATCGCCTAAAACCACAGCATCAAACCACTTTGTAAATACAATTTCCGTTCCACCAACACCATGAATAATTGCCGTGCGATCCGAACCTTCCGGTCTTACTCCGATTTCTGCCACCTTATCTGCATCTAAGATTGTTCCAGCCGTGCCAGTATCCAACAACACATTTTACAACCGAAGTTGACGCCCGGAGAACATGACATCAATACACTCAATGGGTAATCCGTGCAACAGTCTCAAATCTATCGCCATCTCTTGAATCCTAACCACTTCTCTTCATTTTCAAATCTGGACGCGACGTATGCAGAAAGTAAATTTCTTTCCCCGGTTGATCTTTATGCAATTGCTTGTATCGTTTCATCGCTTTAAGTGAGTCTTCGTAACGATCAATAACAGACACCGACTCAATGAACCGGAAACCGTCTTCCGAGTGAGCCGACACAGCTTCGAATACTACCCATTCTTCAAGAAACTTTTCTTGAACCTCTCCCCAGCGCATCCCAATCCCTCCTACACTCCGATTGATAGCTTGATTATAGCATAACAAAACTCGACCGGATAACATCCAGGTCGAGTCGTTTTAAGTGCAACGTTATTGAGCCCCTGTCCGAAGATCACGACACACAAGCTTCTACGGGTGTAGTCATAGTTTTGATGTCACAAGAGTATTAGTATGGAGCCAGCACAGGCTTAGCCCAATTAGGAATGGCATCCACACGATAGACCAAGTGACCTTGCATTACTTCCGCTACAATTAAAGGCTCGTATGTATTATCTATGATGATAACTTGATCCGCAATGGCTAGAGCTGGTGTAAGATTCTTCAATGACTCACCATATCGATAACGTATATCCGCTTCAGCGATCCAATGTCCACCCTGCTCAACACGAGAAGCTACACGATCTATATGCATCTGGACATCTTGTAGGCCGATGTAATACAGAACAATTTCGTAACTTCGCTCTTTAGCGATTTCCATATGTTTCAGAACAAATGATCCAGACAATGTCGTTTCTATGGCAAAGTTCTCACTATTTTTTATGAGCGATCGAATTCTCTTTACAGCTTCCCTCCCAGCAGACAGGTCAGCACTACGAGGATTATCTGGCTTTAACTCTCTTGCAATCTGATCGGGATCTACCAGTTCACCAAGCCAATCTCTCATCTGCATACTAAGTGTGCTTTTCCCTGCTCCATTGGTTCCAGCAAACACAGTCATAACTGGTTTCGTTTCACTCATGATATTCATACTCCTGACGTTTCCCACGAGCATCAAATATGATTTCAAATTTATTACCTTCAGCATCCTCACGAACGCGTTTGTTATTCTTAATATAATAAATAGAAGCACCCGAATCTTTAGCCTGCTTCCGCGCATATTGATTTGCCTTCTTTAAAATTTCTTGGAGCTGTTCTCGATTCTCTAACATCGTTGAATCCCCCAATCTAAATATATACTTTATTATATCATAAACAAAAAAACGGCAAGGAATGTACCGAAACATTCCTTGCCGTTTTCCCTATTGAACAAGCTATTTAATAACGCCTTTTTTCAAAATAATATTCGCATACAGCGCCTGCTCGCCAGTTGCCACAATCGCATAAGCCTTCTTCGCCCGCTCATAGAAGGCGAAGCGCTCCACTTCCTCCGGCTTTTCGCGTACGGGCGTATGCTTCTCAATAATAAGCTGATACTGCTCCCATATTGGCGTCTGTACCGTATCGCCAGGAACAACCTGCATAAGCGCCGCCGGCCGCTCCACATATTGGTCCAGCGGAAGCAGCGGCAAGATCGCCTCCAGCAGCTCCGGAATGCCGTGGCCGTCGGCCCGGACAACGCGCTGCGCGTGGCTCATGACTGGAAAATTGCCGTCGGCCAGCACGATTTCGTCACTGTGACCCATTTCCATTAATATTTTCAGTAGCTCTGGTGAAATTAATTTGGATATGCCATACAGCATCTGGAACACTCCCTTAAGTATGTTAAAAAAAATGATTAAAGCGAAGAGCTCGCTTGCCATGCGACTAAGCGCAAGTAAGCCTCGTAAGCCTGCTCCCACACATGCTGCTCCGCTTGCTCCGGCTCATAGGTATCCGATTCAAATGATACCGCCGCTAGCTGCCGCGCCTCCTGCAAATCCGCACATTCCCCTTGAGCAATGAGTTGAACGAGCATATTGCCGATTGCACTCGCTTCGACTGGGCCCGCCCATACCGAGCGGCCAAGCGCATTGGCCGTAAAGCGGCAAAGCAGCTTGTTCTGAATGCCGCCGCCAACCATGTGCAGACCAGAATACACCTCTCCGGTTAGCTGCTCCATCTGCTCCAGCGCGTAACGGTATTTCAGCGCCAGACTTTCGAGAATGCATCTCGCCACTTCGCCCCGGGTCTGCGGCACAGACTGCCCTGTTTCCTCGCAATATTGCTGCACCTTCCTAATCATGCCGGACGGGCTGTAGAAACGCAAATCATCCGGATGAATTAAGCTGCGAAATGGCTCCGCCTGCTCTGCCTCCGCTGCAAGCTGCATGAACGACAGCTCTTGTTCTTGCGATGCCCATTCATGGTGACACTCCTGCAAAATCCACAAGCCCATAATATTTTTGAGCAGCTGGTAGGTCCCGCCAACTCCGCCTTCATTGGAAAACTCGAGCGCCAGCGCCTCTGGCGTCAGCAGCGGACTTGCAAGCTCGGTGCCGAGCAGCGACCACGTGCCGCATACCAAATAGGCAAAAGCTTTCCCGCCTGCCGCTGGCACAGCAGCAACCGCAGATTCCGTATCATGCGTGCCTACGGCAATGGCGTCAATTGGCGGTACAGCCAGCTCCTCGCATACTTCCGCTGTAAGCGGCCCAATCCGTTGTCCCGGATGAATCGGCGCAAGAAACAGCTTCGCTGGAATGGCGAGCTGCTGCATCAGCGGCTCATTCCACTGCTGCCGCTTTGGATGAAACAGCTGCGTCGTCGTCGCCATCGTAAATTCGCACACCTTCTTGCCCGTCAAAAAATATACGAGCAAATCCGGTGTCAGCAGCAGCGTCTCGGCGGCCGCCAGCTTAGGCGAGCCTGCCTTGCTCATCGCATACAGCTGATAAATCGTATTAAAGGGCATGAACTGGAGCCCGCCCTGCTGGTATTGCTCCTCACGGCTCAGCAGCTGCTCCACCTCTTCAATCAACCCTTTCGTCTGCGGGTCGCGGTAATGATAGGGATTGCCCAGCAGCTCGCCTTGCGAATCCAGCAGGCCAAAGTCTACTCCCCACGTATCCACGCCAAAGGTGGCGGGCTGATAGCCCTGTTGGAATGCCTTGCAAATAGCTGCCTTCATCTCCTGTAATAAGCGCAAAATATCCCAGTGCAGATGCTGACCTACATGCACGGGATAGTTGGGAAAACGATGTAGCTCGGTCACCTCTAGCGTGCGGCCGCCCTCTGCATTCACAGCAAGCTGTCCGATTAGCGCCCTGCCGCTGCTTGCGCCTAGATCAAAGGCAAGCACAGTCGCCGCAATTTTCGCTGTATATGCCATCCCTGCATGCCTCCTCTGCCTAGCGGATTCAACATATGACTACTGCATTTTTTGCAGCAGCTGAATGCGGTATGCCTCGCTCTCCAGCGATGCGATTTCTTCAAATTGTTCCGTCGTCAGCACTTTCGGCTCCTTAATCGCTTTGGCGATCAGGAAAATTTTTGCGCTTTCCTCTACAACCTCTGTGCGGTAGTAGGCTTCACGCAGGTTGCGCCCTGTCGTTACCAGTCCGTGATTGCCTAGCAATATCGAGCTTGCAGCATTCACTTTCTCCACTAGCGCATCAGCAAGCTTATCTGTAGTCGGCAGAACATATGGAATATATACCGTCTTGCCTACAAGCGCAGCCTGATCGGGAAACATAATCGGCAGCTCCTGCTCCACAAGGGTAAAAGCGATGCAATAAGGGGGATGCGTGTGCACGATAGCTCCAATATTCGGATTCGCGCGGTATGCATAGAGATGCATCAGCACCTCGGACGATGGACGGAAGCCCGTATCCGTTACCGCTCCAGCTTCAATATCGACCTCTACCCACTGCTCCGGCTCTATTTCATCCAGGGCAAAGCCGCTCGGAGAAAGATACATTTTACCTTCATGCTTCGCGCTAAGGTTTCCGCCTGGACCAACTACCAGACGGTTCGCTACTGTCTTTTTTGCGTATTTACATAGTTCCTCTCTTATTTCCATACTGCTCATTTCTCCATGCCTCCTCGCTCTGCTTGAACCGATGAAGCTGCCGCCCCAAATGATCGGAACGACAGCCTGTAAATGACTCATTCAATTATTAAAGAAAGATTATAAATTTTTCACGCACAAATAGGCTTATATTTCACGGACTGAAACGCGCCGCGCCGCCAAAGGACGGAGGGCAACCGTTTCATCTTGCTATTTATACAAGGGTCCGAAGTTGTCGCAAGCGCGGTAATCTGCGCTTTCCGCATTACTCGTGCCAAACAGCCCCCAAGCACGTGGACGGAATAGCTTCTCCTCTGCCACATTGTGCATATTGACCGGAATACGCAGCATCGACGCAAGCGTAATTAAATCCGCGCCAATATGCCCGTAGCTGATAGAGCCATGATTAGCTCCCCACTGGTCCATCACCTCATACACGCTGCGGAAGGCACCGCTGCCTGTCAAAATCGGAGCGAACCACGTCGTCGGCCAAGTCGGATCTGTCCGTTTGTCGAGCACATCATGAACGCCTTCTGGTAGCTCCACGGAATAGCCTTCAGCAATTTGCAGCACGGGGCCAATGCCCTTCACCAAATTGATTCGGGACATCGTCATCGGCATGCCACCGCGAGTTAAATAGTCGGAGGAATAGCCGCCGCCGCGGAAATACTCGACCGATGCCGGACGCCACGACGTTGCTTTCAGGCAATCCGCCGCCTCCTGCTCGGAAATTTCCCAATGCGGCTTAAGCGCGGGCTTGCCATCTCGCTGCTGCTCGCCTGTTCCATCAAGCGTTGCTGAGCCCGAGTTGATCAGGTGCAAAATGCCGCCCGCTGCATGCCCTTCCAGCTTATGCCCCGTTACGCGCTCTACCGAATCCGGACTCCAATACGTCCGCACATCGGCGAATATTTGCGCCGTATTCGTCAGCAAATTACCGAACAGCATCGCAACGCCGTTCAAGCTGTCATTTTCTGTTGCTACCGTGTAAGGTGCACGTATACCGTTCCAGTCGAACGAGGAGTTAAGCAGCGTTTCCATGAAATCGCCATTTGGAAAATGATCCGTCCATTGGCGCTGCCCCTGAAAGCCGGACACAATTGCATTGTGGCCCATCGCCTCTTCCCCGAAGCCTAGCTCCGCAAGACGCGGATTGCCGACCATCAGGTCGCGGGCAATCATCGTCATTTTCACAACCGTTTCCCAATCCTTGTCCTTCTGCTCTCTGGAGGTCTGAATTTGCACCGGATTGTTGTCTGCGCCCTCTGGGCAATTTTCCTTCACCCATGCCAGCGCGCGGACAAATTCTTCGCCATCATAAATTTCCTCTTCAAAGCGGCGGACGAATTCCGACATATCCACATACTCGGTACGCATGCCCAAATACTCTTGGAAAAAGGCATCGTTTACGATTGAGCCTGCGATTCCCATGGATACGGAGCCCATCGACAAATACGCTTTGCCGCGCATATAAGCGACGACAAGACCCGCTTTCGCAAAGCCCAGCAGCTTGCCCTTCACATCTTCAGGAATGCTCGTGTCGCCAGAGTCCTGTACTTCCTCGCCATAAATGCCGAAGGCCGGAAGGCCCTTCTGCGCATAACCGGACAATACAGCGGCCAAATATACCGCGCCTGGACGCTCTGTGCCGTTAAAGCCCCAAACCGCTTTCGGAATGGACGGGTCCATATCCATCGTCTCGGTGCCATAGCACCAGCACGGCGTTACCGTGATAGACACGCCTACGCGCTCGCGGACAAATTTGTCTGCGCAAGCTACCGCCTCCGCCACTCCGCCAATGCAGCTGTCCGCGATGACACATTCGACCGGCTCGCCGTTCGGATAACGCAAATGCTCGCCAATGAGCGCTGCGACTGATTTTGCCATATTCATCGTCTGTTCCTCGAGCGATTCGCGCACGCCCATGCGGCGTCCATCAATCGTAGGACGAATACCTATTTTAGGGAAACCGCTTTCAAAACGATGCATTTCTTGTGTCACTATTATCCCTCCATATATAAAAATAGTGCATAACCAGCTGCTTGAGTTATTTTTGAGTTATCGGTAACTCTAATTTAGCAAGCTTGAGGGTTGCTGTCAATGGCTCTCTTTTGTAAGATGGTAGAATAACTACGATTGGGATGAAGCAGATAAGGAGCAAGCCGCATGGTTACGATTTACGATATCGCTCAGCGATCTGGGGTTTCGGCGATGACCGTATCGCGAGTGATTAATAACACAGGACGAATAAGCGACAAGACGCGGGCAAAGGTCAAGAAAGTGATGGAGGACATGCATTATGTGCCGAACCAGATGGCGAGAAGCCTCGTGCTCCAGCATACCCGCCTGCTGTTTCTGCTTATTGCCGATATTACAAACCCGTTTTATACGACGCTGTCACGGGGAGCAGAGGATGCTGCTACGAAAAATGGCTACAAGCTGCTGTTCGGCAACAGCGATGAAAATTTAGACAAGGAATCGGATTATATTCATACGATTCTAACGACGCGGGTCGACGGCGTGATGATGGCACCAACTGGCGACCCTTCCCTGCCTAATCTGGAGTCGCTGCTTCAGCATCAGACTCCATTCGTGCTTATTGACCGCGAGGTGCCGGGGGTTGAATGCGATATCGTTATTGGGGACAGCAAGGAAGGCGCACGCCAGCTTGTGGATCATCTGGTGGAGCAGGGACATAAGCGAATTATGATGGTCAATGGCTCGCTGTCGAGCTCCAGCGCCCGCCTTCGCTTGCAAGGGTACAGGGAGGCGCTTCAGCTCAATGGGCTTCCATATGAGCCTGATTATTTATTCGAGACCAGCTTCGGCCCGCAAAATGATCTTTCTGCCATGAATGCCTGGATCGACAGCATAAACCCGCTTCCAACCGCAATCATTGCCGGAAATAACGTCATTGCCATAGAGCTGATGCGCCTGCTCCAGCAGCGCGGCCTGCGCATACCAGACGATATTTCTATCGTATGCTTTGATGATTTTGGCCCTTATGCGGAGATTAATCCGTTTGTGACCGTTGTCGCCCAGCAAGCCTACCAGTTCGGTTATCTCGGCATGCAAATGCTCATAGATCGCATCCAGAATGGCAGCGCCTCTGGGCCGTGGCGGAAGGTCGTGCTGCCTGCGGAGCTCATCGTAAGAAGCTCCGTCAAACAGCTCGGTTAACCAACTCGGTTAAGCGGCTCCGTCAAACAGCTCGGTTAACCAACTCGGTTAAGCGGCTCCGTCAAGTAGCTCAGTTAAGCAGCCGAAAAAAGCCGTTATGGGATAAAAATATACAATGAATTAGGAGACATGAATAGAAATAGCGGCGGCCATGGACAGGAAAATTAGTCCTCAGCCTCCGCTATGCTAGTAAATAGGCTTTAATTATTAGTCAGAGCCAGATGATCTACTATTTTTTGAGCGTCATATTTTACCCAGCCCAGCAGTGCCGACCCCCTGGAGGTTTGCCATGGCAATCCGACAAAATACAAGCCCTTTACCGGCGATACGCCTTCAATATGCTTAATGAGTCCATGCGAATCAAAGGCATCGTGAATATCAATCCACTGATCGTCTCGTTTAAAGCCAGTGGCCCAGATGACATTTTTCACCTCGATTTCATTTCCATCCTCACCTATAACTCGGTTACCATTCGCGTTCATTATACGAGAAAAAACCTTTACTTCCCCCTTCTTCATAAGCTGCTTCAGTTCGAAGCCGTATACTTGCTCGGGCTGTTTTTTCAACCATTTCCCAATCGAGCTTTGCTTATTTGCACGAAGAAATCCGAGCTTTTCAAAATACCAGAAAATGCTTCGATTCATCACGTGCAAGGGCATGAAAGAAATATCGCGAGCAATAGATAGATAAACGGCTCTGTCATCCGCCCGATCCTTGGCCAGCTCAACCGCTATTTGAGCGCCTGAATTTCCGCCGCCCACAACAATCGTGTTCCCTGGGCTCAGTTGATTTGGGCTTAGGTACTCTGAGGAATGCAGCTGATTGACGCCCTCTGATAATAAGCTCGAAAAGGACGGAACATTTTTCACTTGGAATGGCCCCGTTCCCACGATAACGCTGCGAGCCTCAAGCACTCCATCTGCTGTTTCCGCTTTAAAATGAACCTCTCTCCAAAGTCGTTTAACACGACTATTCAGCTTTAGAGGCAACGCCATTTTTGTCGCATAGGCTTCAAGATAGTCCGCGATCTCATCTTTACTCGGCAGACCATTCTGATTTCCTTCTAAAGGCATGCCAGGCAATCCATCATACCTGCGTGGTGTAAAGAGCTGAAGCGAGTCATAACGCCGCCGCCAGCTATCCCCGATAGATGCTGCTGCTTCTAAAATGATAAAGCTTAATCCGCTCTTTTTCAAAAAATACGCTGCTGCCAGCCCTGCTTGTCCTGCCCCTATAATCAATACATCGTACATATGTATCATCCTTCCCGTTACTCATTTGAGTATCCTGCCTCCAGTTTTAAACAAACACTCAAACATGTATTTGATTGTTTAATTATAATATGATAAGCTAACAACAATCAAACATTAATTTGAATAAGGAAGCGGGAGCGGTATGAAAGATAGCTGTGAAATATATTGTTACGACGAGCCCAAAGTACGTAAGGTGCAGCATGCTTTGGAGCAGCAAAGTATTCAGGAGATGGCTAAGATTTTTAAAGCACTGTCCGATGAGACGAGGCTAAAAATCGTCTTTGCTTTATGCGAGGAGGACGAGCTGTGCGTGTGTGACGTGGCAAATATTATAAATTCCTCGCTCGCAACTACATCGCATCATTTGCGAACGCTTAAGCAGCTTGGATTAGCCACCTTTCGGAAGGAAGGTAAGCTTGTGTTTTATTCCCTGAAGGATGATCACATCCGCCAACTCTTGCAGATTGCAGCAGCACATAGCCAGGAATAGCTTGCAGCAGCATGAGCGTAAAATAAGGGCCACCCTTATATCCAGTTGACCTAAACATAGACATTTAGTGAGGTTGGGTAAATTTCGGGCTTGATCTTCGATTCGTGGACTCGAGCGTCTGCATCTCTTAATAGCCAGAAATTGGCGAGGTTATCGGCCTTCATTAGCGGAGAGCAGAGTTGCAGAGATGACTAAGACAAGGTTTAAGACTTAGATTCAGATTCAGACGGAGCCTGAGACTCTAACCAAGACTGAATCTGAAAACATATGATTTGGAGCCTCCTTCCTTTTTCAGCGGACTGAGGTTTCGCTATTTTGGCTTATCATCCGATTTCATACCTTAAGCGGTCAGGAGAGGCGCTATTACCCTGACATTCATCCCAAAATGTTACTGGGCAGCGAAATAGCGGCGCCTGAGTCCGCAGTCTGCACCAAAACCCGTGATTCAGTTAAAATAGCGGCCGCTGTGTCCTCCAAGCTATGTCCACGAAGTCTATCTGAATTGGGGCATGCACGGCACGAACCTTTAAAGCAAGAAGTATGGAACATAAAATATGAAGCATGAAACATTAAACATTAAACATTAAACGAACAGGTATGAAGCTCGTCTAAACCGTCCGCGTACCCTCCATTCAGACAAAAAACCTTCAGCACTTCGCTTATAGGCGCAAGACTGAAGGTTACATACAGCAGCATTAGCCAAGCTAGCTGCGTTTAGGGCGTGTCTGAGAACGCTGAGGGCAGCCAATTTTGCCGAATTTTCGTTCCATGCAAGGCGCGTTTGTGAAGGCGTACCGGGGGTACGCCTTCGCAAACGGAACGAAGCAGGGGGCGGAAAGGCGGTGAAAGGGGCCACTGAACGGGTTTTCAGACACGCCCTAGTATGAATGAGGGAACAGGGCAATATTAATTTAATTCTGCGAATTTAGGCTTAGCCAGCGGCAGCGTAATTCGCACCTCCGTGCCCTCGCCATGTCGACTAGCGATATGTAGTGTACCATGATGAGCCTCAATAATTCTGGAGCTAATCATCAGCCCAAGACCCGTGCCTTTTTCTTTTGTCGTAATAAAGGGCTGTCCAATTTTCCCAATAATAGAGTCGGTCATCCCGATCCCCTCATCGCGGATGGTCAAGCAAACGCTATCAGAAGCATTTGTGCAAATGGCAATCGTAACGCGGCCGCCATCGGGCATTGCTTCGATTGCATTTTTGATCACATTAATGAATACCTGCTTGAGCTGATTGGCATCCGCATGAATCATCATTAGGCTGTCTTCCACCTGCGTCTCAATACCCACATTGGTCATAATCGCCTGTGTTTCCAGCACCGAAATAACGCCGCGCAAAATATGCACCACATTCTCATCGTTGAATCTAGTAAAATGCGGCTTCGCTAAAGTCATAAATTCATTGACGATTAAGTTAATTCGGTCCAGCTCATTGGACATAATATCGAGATACGAGCCGTAACCTTCGTTTTTGGTTTTCAGCAATTGCGTAAAGCCCTTGAGCGCCGTTAGCGGATTGCGAATTTCATGGGCTACTCCCGCAGCAAGCTGTCCGATAACCGACAGCTTCTCGGAGCGCACCAGCATATCCTCAGAGCGCTTGCGATCGGTTAAATCCCGGATTACCGTTAAAATAACCCTTTTTCCCATATAGTTATTAATGCGAATGCTCGACATTTCAACATCTATCGTTTGCCCATCTCTGCAAATCACTTGCCGCTCCTCAAATTGGCTCGGCTCCTCCTCGAACATAATGAGATCCATCCTTCTAAGCATATCCTCATGATCGTCAGGATGAATATATTCGAATACTGAATGGCCGATCACTTCGTTTTTGTCATCGGCTTCAACGAGCTTGATTGCCGAATTGTTGGCGTAAATAATGATCCCGTGATCGCTTAGCACAATTGGCTCTGGCAACAGCTTCATGACACGCTGGTACATCTCGGCGCTTTCCCGCAAGGAACGCTCAAGCGCTACCGATGAGGTTACATCCTTGGCGGAGCCCAGCATCGCCGTTCTGCCTTTGTACACAATGAGCGAGAGATTGACTTCCAAATAAACGAAGCCGCCCTCCTTCTTCTTGCCGCGTACGGTAACGGTATAGCGTGGCTCACGCTTTTTAATCAAAATTTCCGCTACCTGGCGCTTAATGGTGAACAGCTCAATCGCATCAATGTAGTCGGCGGTTTTCAGCCTAACAAATTCCTCTCTCGTGTAGCCCAGCATGGCCGACATATACGAGTTAATATATACCATTTTGCGATCCTGCCTGACGAAAACGCCGGCTAGCACATTTTGCGTCAGATGGCTGTAAAGCTGCTCCGTCTCCCGAAGCGCCTTCTCGGTCTGCTTTCGTTTCGTAATATCGCGCTCTATGGCCACGATTCCGGTTATCTTGCCGCTGCTGTCTCGAACAGCCGACAGAGTAATACTCACATGCAGATGCTTGCCGTTCTTGCATAGCTTTGGGTATTCCGCTGCGGCTACCTTCTTGCCCTCAATCACCTGATCATATAGCCTGGCAAACTCCTTATACAGATGAGCTGGACCGACGGGAAGCTTCCTGCCTACCAACTCCTCCTTCGTCCAGCCGTACATTTGTTCAAAAGCTGGATTGACATCCAGCACGATGCGCTGCAAATCAACAATAACAATACCATCTGTTGTCTCTTCCCAAATGGAGTTCATATAGGTATGATACAAGTCCGCACTTACATAGTCGCTCATCCGAACCCTCCACTTTCAGCCCTTTTCCGTTCTCATCATTTGTAAATTCAACATAGGCTGTTAACTTCCCTGCTAGCGAATCCAGATTTATTGGAAAATAAATATATTCCTCCCTGTAATACGCTTACTCTTTTATAAAAAACTAGAAATACGTGATAGGTTTCACGACATGTATTATGCTGATTGACGGGCAGCCTTACGAGCAGCACTGCGTGTGTAAAGCAGCGAACTGACGACTGTGCCCAGCACAATAAGGGACATGCCCCATAAAATATGATTGAAGGCCTCTGATTTCGCCAGCTGTGCCTGCCATACAATGGCGCTGCCTATCAAAGCGGCAGTCAATGCGCCGCTGAAAAACTGGGCAAGCTGGAACAAGCCCATTCCCGAGCCAATTTCCTTTTGAGGCAGCAGCACTGACATCTCATTGGATACACTGCTCGTTAAGGCAGAGAAGCTTACACTAAGCAGCATATAGATACCGAGTATCGCCCAATACGAATGCACCGCGCTAAAAGCTAGGGCAAGCGAGGCGATGAGCAGGCCAATCGGCGCCAGACGAATAAAAAACCGATTGCCAAGGCGGTCGATCGTACCTCCGATGTATCTTGAGGCTACCATCGTCGCCAGCGAGCCTGGGAATACAATCAAGCCCGATTGGGCAGGTGTTAAGTGATACACGCCAGCAAGCACCTGTGGTACGAGAAATAACGCGGCGAAGTTGTTCATGTATGAGGTAACACCCAGCATGCCGAGCAGCATATAAGGCTTATTGCGGAACAGATCCGGCTGAACGAATGGATCGTTAGTCTTATGGATTCGCCACCAGAACAAGGCCACTGCGACAGCACCAATGAATAAAGCGATCAGGCTTCTGCTGGTCAACGCAAGCAGAAGTCCCGTCGTTCCGATCCCGATGAGCAAAGCACCCGCTACATCGAACGTGCCGCTTTTGCGGCTTTCAGCCGGAATCATTTTGTAGAACATGGGAATGAGCACAAGCATGCTAGCCGTAACCGCAAATAAATAATGCCAGCCCAAATATTCCACAATCACACCGCCGATAACCGGCCCCAGACCAAGCCCAAGCGACGTTGCCGACATAATAAGCGCCATCGCCCGTCCTCGGCGTTCAGCGGGAATAAACCGTGTAACGAGCACGATGCCAAGCGCGGCAATCGCTCCTGCCCCAGTAGCTTGAATAAGACGTGCAGCCATAAGCATGATAAAGCTGCTGCTGAAGAAGCCTAAAATCGACGCCACGCTAACAGAAGAAAGCGCAATAAGAAACAACAGCTTCATTGGTATAAAATCCGAAAGCCTGCTGTACGTAATGGAAGCTATCGCGAACATAATGGAATAACCAGTGACGATCCATGAGGTTGCAATCGCTGTGAGAGAAAATTGCTTCTCCACATCCGGTAGCGCCAAATTAAACATCATTGTATTCATTACGACCAATGTCACAGCAAAGCTAAGTAATAAAATGACCAGACCTTCTTTTTTCAGGCCTGCTTCTCCGTTAATCATGCTGCTTCAAAACTCCTCATCCACTGCTTTATTTTTTATATATAGTAACATTTACGTAGTTGGTTATGCTATTTATTTTTTTCGAATGCAGGAAGTTGAAAAAAGAGAAGCAACGACCGCAGCCGAGGATCGCCTCCTGCTTCGGTCGTTGCTTTCGTTTAAATCCGTTTAAGCTCGCATACTCCTGTCCATCATTGTCCGCTTCATCTGCGCTTTACTTACACCTTAGCGTACATCAGCTCGACGAGCGTACGCACCATTACGCCTGTGCCGCCTTTCGGCTCCAGCACCTTCGCCGACTCGCGGAATGATACGCCCGCAATATCGAGATGAACCCAAGGCAGCTCCTCAGCAAAAGCGCCGATGAACAATCCGCCGGTAATGGTACCCGCTTCACGACCGCCGCTGTTTTTCAAATCGGCCGCTTCACTACGAATTTGCTTCTTATATTCCGGATAAGCCGGAAGCTGCCATACGCGCTCGCCTGCCCGTTCAGATGCTTCGCGCACCTGCTGCATGAGCCCATCATGGTTTGTCACCGCTCCCGTCGCTTGGGAGCCGAGCGCCACCGATACCGCTCCTGTCAGCGTTGCGACATCCACCAGCTTCGTTGCTCCGCGGCGAATCGCCGTCGTGAGCCCGTCGCCAAGCACAAGCCGGCCTTCGGCATCGGTATTCACCACCTCCACCGTCAGCCCGTTCATCATCGTAATGACATCGCCCGGTTTTAGCGCGCGATCTGAAGGCATATTTTCCGCCGATGGAATGACCGCAACAATGTTTACTGCCGGCTTGAGCTCGCCAATGGCCTGCATGGCGCCAAGCACGGCCGCTGCGCCGCCCATATCGGCAATCATTTCCTCCATGCCAGGCGCCCGCTTGAGCGAAATGCCGCCTGTATCAAAGGTGATGCCTTTTCCAATCAGGCCCCAAGTTGCCTGATCGCCTGGCGCACCATTATAATGCAGCACAATCATGCGCGGCGGGTTGATGCTGCCTTGGCCAACGCCAAGCAAGCCGCCCATGCCCTGCTCGGCTGCCGTCCACTCGTCGATAATCTCAATGTCAAAATCGTACTGCCGGGCAAGCTCCTCGGCATACGCAGCAAGACCTTCCGGCACGAGCTTATTGCCCGCTATATTCGTCAAATCGCGGGCGCTGATTACGCCATCGGCACAGGCAACGCCGCGTGTAATTCCTGCGATCCATTGCTCGCTGAAATTAGAAGCAGCACCTTCCGCTTCAGTTCCAGCGATGGAGAAATACACTTTTCCGATGGCATAACGCGTCTTCGCTTCACGTTTCTCTGGCAGGCGGTCATGCACGGCCAGCTTCAACCCTTCCGTCAGCGCTTGAGCCGCCTGCTGCTGGGAAAGTCCTTCCGCTTCCACCGCTGACATAGGCAGCACAACATGCACAGTCTGTGCTTTTATGCGCTTCAAGGCTCTTGCTGCCGTTGCCGCTGCAATACGCAAGCCGTCTGCGCCAGCCTGCTCCTCATAGCCAACCGCTATAACATGCTCGGCAGCAGGATACAAGCCAAGCGTCTGCATGACATGAGCCTGCTCCGCCTCTCCCTTGAACAGCCCTTTAGCAAACAGGCTGCGAATGGCCTTATCAATTTGCGGCAGCAGCCATTCGGCTGAAGCATCGCCAAGCTCACGCGAGCTAATGAAACGAACGACTGCATCTATTGGTTCAGCACCTGGCGTTCCGTATGTAAATAATGTACTCATGGTCAATCATTCCTCTCCTTTTGGCGCCACCCGCCATAAAGATAAAAAAAATCGGGGGCATACCCCCGATTTTAATCATTTATTCCGCTAATGGCAAATAAATAATGAATGATGTGCCGCTGCCTACGACGCTTTCAACGCGAATAGAGCCGCCATGATTGCGGATAATCCGGTAACTGACGGATAAGCCAAGGCCCGTCCCTTCTTCCTTGGTCGTAAAAAAAGGATCAAATAATCGAGACAGCGTTGCCTTATCCATGCCTTTCCCGTTATCCTTCATTGTAATCTCCACATAAGAGCCATCGGCTCTCGTCGACAGTTCAATCATGCCGATTTCATCGCATTTCCGTTCCGCTACCGCATCAAGCGAGTTTTTCACAATATTGAGAATGACCTGTTTAATCTGCTTCATGTCGATCGAAGCGACAAGCGCACAATCATCCCCTTCGAGCTGTAGCCCGATCTGGCAATTGCGCATTAGCGCCTCGCTCTCCGTAAGCAGCGCAACCTCTTTAAGCAGTAAATTAATAGAGAACGCTTTCTTCAATGGAGCAGAAGGCTTGGACGAGTTCAGAAACTCGTAAATAATATCATTAGCACGATCAATTTCGGCTAAAATAATTCGGGCATATTCCTCCTTGCCCATTTGCAGCAAATACGGACGCAGCAGCTGGATAAAGCCGCGTATCGACGTCAGCGGATTGCGAATTTCATGTGCGATAGCAGCCGCAATTCGACCAAGCATGGCTAGCTTGTCATTTTGCAAGGCTGTTTGCTCAATCTGCTTATATTCCGACACATCTTTGACGCTGAATAGAAAATCACCTTCAAGCTGATCGCCGTAGGTGACCGTTACGAGTAAATGGTTGCCATCCTTATCCTGGAACTCATAATTCCGCATGCGCCGAAGCAGCATTTCCTTGTACAGCCGTAAAATCATTTTCCGAGTATAACGGCTTAGCTGCGGATGCCGCAATATTTCAGGCAAATTGCAGCCCACCAGCGTTTTGCGGGGAATGTCTAGGTGCTTCGCCATTTGTAAATTAATGAATGTCAAAATACCTTCGCTGTCAAATAATGCGATGCCGCTGTCCATGTGCTGCAGCACATTTTCATACTTATTTTTGACCATTTCAAAGGAACGATTGGAACGTAGCAGCATTTCCCTCATTTCCGTAAACTTCTGATCATTGGTTTGATTCGCCAGCAAATGAGAACGAAAAGCAACCATAAATTCAATTAAAAAAATGAATGAACGATTGTACAATTTGACTGCTTCTTCCGAGTCCACATTCGATACTAATGCCTGCATGCAATCCTCATGGATTGCGATGACATCATCAAGTTGAATTCCCGTTAACTCTTTGCCTAGCTCTGCTGCTTGATAAAGAGAACTTTCCTTATCACTTCGAATGTATTCGGCAAGTGCCGGGAAATAACGCTTTCGCATCATCTGCATCCTCTACTCCCCCCCGGCAGCATCAATGGACAACGCTAATTCAAGCTATACTCATCATAGATTTTGGATGTCCTTCATGTCAATGAGATTGTTTGTCGAAAAATGGTATTTTTGAAAAAAAATGGACGAATCTTAAGCCGACCTCTGCCAGCTGTATGTATTTTCCACGTTTGTTCGATAGCTAAAACGTTTTTGGCCGTCCCAAATAGTTCTCCCTTTATTTTCACCGCTGCTCTTCTTGTAATTATCCTTGTCTTTATTTTTGCCAGTATCCCTGTTTTTAACGTCTTTATGGCTATCGCTGCTGCCATCATTAATATTTTTATGTTTGGTTTTGTCTTTACTCTTGTCCTTATCCTTATCCTTTTCTTTTTCTTTGTCTTTCTTCTTGTCCTTGTCCTTGTCCTTGTCCTTGTCCTTGTCCTTGCCCTTCTTCTTATCTTTTTCCATGTCGTTGTTCTTATCTTTAACTTTGTCCTTCCCAATATCCTTGCCATGCTGTCCGTTTTTTTCGCTATCCAGCTGTTTGGCTGGTGTCTCCTTTACGGCTGGCACAGCAGAAGCGCTATCCACAACCGGAACGGAGGAGGCTTGCACCGCCTCTTGCTTGGTTTCCGCCTCAAGCAAGCTTCTCAAGCTTTCTTTTGTCGTTTTATCAGCATGCTTCACAATCGTTTTTACACCGCCAAGCGGCTCGGCTATCATGCTGATGGAATGCTGCTGGAAATTTTCCAGCTCAAGAGCATAGCCTTCATCCTTGGCCATTAAATAAACCGCCATTTTGCCGGAGGACAAGCCGTATGCCTCCGCCGCTGCCCGCAGCTCTACCGGGGCGGACAGCGTCAAAACTTCAACAACCGTTTTCATATGCCCATCCGCGGCCATATCTGTCAAAGCCTGATTTAGCTTAGTTGAAAATAATACATCCAGCTGCGGATCATCATCGCCTACGACTACGCTCGTAACTACAATGTCATGCACCTTATCGTCAAAATAGTGCATTCCCGCAATTTTTTGCATAATAGTCGTTGTAACCAGCGCAAGCGATTGATTTTTGTAGGACACTCCGGCGATGACCTGCTTGCCTGCTTCATTAAACGCATGAAGCTCCTGTACCTGCTCACGACTATCAATGCCGATTTCAATGCTTGGATTGATGTCCATGCTGAAATAAGCCACTACGGGATGATTTCCGCTTTGAATATATAGCAGCACAGGCAAAATAAGCAGCACGATAGCCGCGGCCACTCCGGATCTCCACAACAGCGCTTTGCGGCTTCTGCGCCTTGTCCTCTCCTCCTGCTGGAACACAATTTCATCGCCCACCTGAACGTTGCGAGGAAGCTCGGTATTGATGAATCTGCCATCCGCCGTCAGCACCATTGCCCTATTCTTTTGTATCTGCATTACGACGCCACGGTTCATCATTCTGCCTCCTTGCACGCTTCTCTCTGCCAATCGTCCAGATCCAAGTAATCTTTCAAAAACGGGTACGTTCCCCGTAAAATGCAAGCAATAGCAATCATATATTTGCGATTGCGTTCAATCGTCTTGCGGGACAAGCCGCTCGCCTCCGTCAGTGCTTTGACTGGCAGCTTGCCCGTCAACTTTAATTGGCCAAACATCGCGGCATCCTCCGCTAATATTGCTGCTGTACGCATCAGCATTTTGCGTGAATCCGCATGCTTGGGCGAAGCCTCGACCAACTCGGCGAACGATACGCCGTATTTCAGCAGCTCCTGATTAAATTCGCCCATCTCCAGCCGGCGCTCATCCGCCGTACTGCTGAGCTCATAAGCAGCCAGCGCCTGCTTCAGCTCAATGGGATTGTAAAGCTGCTCCTCATCGTCTAAACGCTCGAACGTGCTATATGGAACTGAGGATAGATGCCGCTGCTCACGGCGCACATAGTCAATTAGACGGCGTCTGATGACCGTCTCGGTAAAACCGAGAAAGGATCTGCCAGACTCCGGCGAAAATTGGCTGATAGCCTCGTTAAAGGCGATTAAGGCCACGCTATATTCATCATCCCTGCTCGCATTGACATAACGTTTGCAGAAGCGGCTTGTCACTTTTGCAATGTATGGCTTATAGCTTGCAATAAACCGCTCCCGCAGCAGCGCGTCTCCTTGCTGAATTTGCAGCACCGTCTGCTCCGGCGTCAGGGATGTCTTTGTTTTTTTAATTTTTAACAATGGTTCCTTTATGTTCGCTTCTACGGTGTCGGTGGGTACGGTTTTCCGCAAGAAACGCTTGAATAATACAAGTAGCAACCGTTCCACCTCTCATTCATAGGTTTCGGTCAATCTGTGTTGCTTCAGGGGGTAGGCCCCGAAATTTATGAGAAAAATGAAAAAGCCCCCGAACGGAGGCCACATTTCATAAAATGATTCATTTTAGACTGATGTTCGCCGTTCTTTAAGCTTATTGCGCCGACTGCTTAATATAGCCAGACGCTTCTTTAATTCACCTTGCCATGCGAGGTCGTCAATTTGTTTCGCAAAGCTGAGCAAATCAAGCGATATGTCAATTTGACTCAGTACGACGTCCATCGGATCTTCACTTTCATGATTCACGCAATTTTCCCGCAGTTCCTTGCCTTCTTGCTCCACATACTCCTGAAAATCAACCTCAGCGGCGCCGTCTCCATGTGCGTATTCAGCCAATATTTCATACTCATTTTCTACCAAGTGGTGAATCTCCACACGGCTGCATACCGGACAAAACAAAATAGGAACGTTATGGATATGTGTCCGAAAATGCTTTAATGTCCCTTTAGTACCAATCATACTAGCTCCACAACAAAAACTCATCGACGACGACCTCCTTAGCTGTTGCCAGTTCGCAGCAAGCACGTTTCGTTTGACATAAACTTATTCGCTTTATACCTGTACAATTCCTGCTTTTTGCGAAACAGAAAAGCCCATGCCAATATTTGGCACGGGCTCCTCGACTCAGGCTTATGCTATTGAGAAAAAGATTTTGGATTAAACAGACAGCGTTTGCTGACCTGGCTTCCAGTTCATAGGGCAAAGTCCGCCGGATTGCAAAGCTTGCAAAACGCGAAGCGTTTCGTCTACGCTGCGGCCAACATCGTTATGGTTAACGACTTGGTATTTCACTTCGCCTTCTGGATCAATGATGAATAGGCCGCGAAGCGCAATGCCTTCTTCTTCAATCAGAACGCCATAATCTTTAGCGATTTTCTTCGTAATATCAGCAGCAAGAGGGAACTCAAGCTTGCCAAGACCATTATCGTTAACAGGTGTATTAATCCACGCTTTGTGGCTGTGCTGGCTGTCTACACTCACGCCAAGAATTTCAGTGTTAAGCTTCTTGAACGCATCAGCAGCAAGGCTCAAAGCTGTAATTTCAGTTGGGCAAACAAAAGTGAAGTCAAGTGGATAGAAGAACAATACCAACCATTTGCCTTTGTAGTCTGCAAGGGATGCTTTACCGAAGCCGGAACCATCACCAATTGCTGTTTCTGCTGTGAAATCTGGAGCCGGGTAACCTACCAAACGCTCTGCCATAATTTGAAATCCTCCTTGAGTTTTAATGATGAGCTTATATCGATGCATGAACATCGGTGAATATCGCTATCTATTGATAAATATTATCACTAGATTGTATTGAAGTCAATATTGTATTCAATATTTTTTTGTAATAATTATAATTAAGCTTTTTTCAGCGCTGCAATGATCAGATCGCCCATTGCTGTTGTGCCGATAGCTTTGCTCTTGTCAACAGCGATATCGCCTGTGCGGTGTCCAGCATCGAGCACTTCCTTAACAGCATCCTCAATCGCTTGCGCTGCATCGTGGTAGCCGAAAGTCAGACGGAACATCAAGGCAACCGAAAGAATCGTTGCAATTGGGTTCGAAATGCCTTGTCCAGCAATGTCAGGTGCGGAACCATGTACCGGCTCGTAAAGACCGAAGCTGCCTTCGCCCAGCGAAGCGGAGGAAAGCATACCGATGGAGCCTGTCAGCATTGCTGCTTCATCGCTCAAAATATCGCCAAACATGTTTTCCGTTACGATAACGTCAAAGCTCGATGGACGACGCAGCAATTGCATTGCACAGTTGTCTACAAGCACATGCTCCAGCTCAACCTCTGGGTATTCAGGAGCGATCCGGTTAACGACTTCACGCCACAGACGGGAAGTTTCCAGTACGTTTGCTTTATCAACAGAAGCCAGACGCTTGCTGCGAGTCATTGCAATATCAAACGCTTGGCGAACGATACGCTCAATCTCTTGTACATTATATACGCAAGTATCTACCGCTTCTTCGCCGCCTGCACCTTCACGACGGAATTTCTCGCCGAAGTAGATGCCGCCTGTCAGCTCGCGCACAACGATCAGGTCAGTGCCTTCCAGCACTTCCGGCTTAAGCGTGGAAGCCTCCTTCAAGCAGTCAAATACCGTTGCCGGACGAATGTTGGAGAATAGGCCCAGCGCCTTGCGAATGCCGAGAAGGCCAGTCTCAGGACGAAGCTCCTTCGAGTTGTTGTCCCATTTCGGGCCGCCAACAGCGCCAAGCAATACAGCGTCAGCATTTTTACAAAGATCAAGCGTTTCCTGCGGCAATGGAGTTCCTTTTTCATCAATCGCAATACCGCCGAACAGACCATGCTCCGTTTCGAACTGATAGCCATAAAGCTCTTCTACTTTTTTCAATACTTTAAGCGCTTCGCCTACAACCTCTGGACCAATACCGTCGCCGGCAACTACTGCAATTTTTTTAACTTCTGACATTGTTGTGTAACACTCCTTATTTTTGAGCTCGGATGAGCTATTCTCATTCTGTTATCATTTGTACCATATTTCAGAGCTGAAAACAAAGATATAAAATCTATGGTCTTTATAGGCAATGCTTATAAAGGCTATTGGAGACGCATATGGCTTAAAGCATGTGCTATCTTGTATTTAAATAAAGGAGGAGCTTTCGCTCCCCCTAAGCTAACTTAAATCAAGCTCATTTTATCGCGACGGCCTGGCGATTTGCGCTTCTCAATGAGTCGATTGAGCGCATCGATGTAAGCACGCGCACTCGCCTCCAAAATATCCGTGCTAAGGCCACGGCCTTGCGCAGATACTTCATTTTGGTTCAGTACAACATGTACCTCGCCAAGCGCATCCTTGCCCTGAGATACCGATTTAATCGAATAATCCTCAAGCTCCACAGCCTCAGCAGTCACTTTATCAATCGCATTGTAAATCGCATCGACCGAGCCATTGCCTTCCGCTGTTCCTTCGCTGACGCTTCCATCCGCTTGGCGGATAACAACCGCAGCGCTAGGCGTCGTTTGGTTGCCATAGCTCACTTGAATCGTCTCAAGCGTGAATACTTCCGGCGTATCAATGAGCTTTTCTTCCAAAAAGGCACGAATATCTTCGTCGGTGACATTCTTTTTGCGGTCAGCCAAGTTTTTGAACTTGGCAAAGGCTACGTTAATCGCTTCTTCATCCAGCTCATAGCCCAAATCGATCAGCTTCTCGCGGAAGGCGTGACGGCCGGAGTGCTTGCCCAATACGAGCGAAGACTCTCTTAGACCGATTGTATCCGGCGAAATGATTTCGTATGTTGTTTTTTCCTTCAGCATGCCGTCCTGATGAATGCCGGACTCATGTGCGAAGGCATTGGCGCCAACAATCGCTTTATTGCCAGGTACAACCATGCCTGTCAGCTTGCTGACCAGACGGCTCGTCTTGGCAATTTCCTTCAGGTTCAGCGTCGTCGTCGCGCCAAAATAATCGGCACGCGTTGCAAGCGCAAGGGCAATTTCCTCAATCGCGGTATTGCCGGCGCGCTCGCCGATGCCGTTAATTGTACCCTCTACTTGATCGGCGCCATTAAGTATAGCTGACAGCGCATTGGCTGTTGCCATGCCCAAATCATCATGGCAATGTGCGCTGAGCTGGATCGTTTCAATGTTTGGAACGTTTTGCTTCAGCGTTTTGAAGATGTTGCCGAATTCCTGCGGATTCAAATAACCGACGGTATCCGGAATATTAACGACTGTCGCTCCCGCGCGAATCGCCATATCCGTTACTTCGCAAAGGAAATCAAGCTCTGTGCGCCCAGCATCTTCAGGCGAGAATTCGACTTTATCAAAATATTTCTTCGCATAACGAATAGCGCGCTCTGCTGTTTCCAGCACTTGCTCCTTCTCCATCCGCAGCTTGTGCTTGCGGTGAATCGGGCTTGTCGCCAGGAATAGATGGATGCACGGGTCCTGCGCGCCTTTAAGCGCTTCACGCACCGCGTCAATATCCTGCTCGCGCGAGCGCGACAGGCCGATAATCGTTGCATTTTTGATAGCTGTCGCTACCGCATTAACCGCTGCCAAATCACCGGGAGATGCCGCAGGAAAACCAGCTTCAATCCGGTCAACTCCCAGCTTTTCCAGTTGGAGCGCGATTTCCACCTTTTCCTTTGTGTTCAGGTTCACGCCTGGAGACTGCTCCCCATCGCGCAATGTAGTGTCAAAAATATAAATTTTACGCATTTTCCTTGCACCTCCGGGAACAGAATGATCCCGGTATGCACGGACAGTCCGAAGACCGCGCCTGCGCGCAGCTTCTCCGCCGGTGAACCGGGATTATTTCTTCATCGCTTCATGCTATAGAGGCGCATCTTCGCAAGGCTCAACACCATTTTGAAGATACGCCCTAATTAAAATATTACTTCTTGATCCAGTGCATAAGCTCACGAAGCTGTTTGCCTGTTTGCTCGATTGGATGAGCTGCCTCGTTGCGGCGAGTAGCGTTCATCATTGCTTGTCCTGATTTGTTTTCCAGGATGAAATCGCGAGCGAAACGGCCGGATTGGATATCTTCCAATACGCGCTTCATTTCTTTTTTCGTTTCAGCTGTTACAATGCGAGGACCTGTTACATAGTCGCCGTATTCAGCTGTGTTGGAGATGGAATCGCGCATCGAGGAGATACCGCCCTCGTACATCATGTCAACGATCAGCTTCAGCTCGTGCAAGCACTCGAAGTAAGCCATTTCTGGAGCGTAGCCAGCTTCAACAAGCGTTTCAAAACCAGCTTGTACAAGCGCGGAAGCGCCGCCGCAAAGAACTGCTTGCTCACCGAAAAGATCCGTTTCTGTTTCTTCTTTGAAAGTTGTTTCGATAACGCCTGCACGTGTACAGCCGATACCTTTTGCATAAGCAAGACCGATTGCTTTCGCATTGCCGGAAGCATCTTGCTCGATTGCGATCAAGCCTGGTACGCCAAAGCCTTCTTCATATGTGCGGCGAACCATGTGGCCTGGCGATTTAGGAGCAACCAGGAATACGTCTGTATCTTTGCTCGGCTTGATTTGGCCGAAGTGAATGTTGAAGCCGTGGGAGAACATCAAAGCCGCGCCTTTTTTCAGGTTCGGTGCGATTTCCTCATTGTAAACTTGTGCTTGAGTTTCGTCAGGCAGCAGGATTTGAACAACATCTGCTACTTTAGTTGCTTCAGCAACAGTCAAAACTTCAAAACCGTCTTTTTTCGCAGCATCTGCGGATTTACCTGGGCGAAGACCGATAATAACTTTCAGTCCGCTGTCGCGAAGGTTTTGCGCTTGAGCGTGACCTTGGCTGCCGTAACCGATTACTGCGATCGTTTTACCTTGAAGTACGCTTTGATCAGCGTCTTTTTCATAATACAATGTAACTGCCATGTGAATAATTGCCTCCTTTATTTTGACCCTTTTGAACGGGTGTTTAAGTAGAGAATGACGCGTTAATCCGCGGTTCTCCGCTTAAACTCCCGCTCAAAGCGGGATAAATCCTTATTTTCTGTAAAGCTTGCGTTCAAGCGTTAGCGGCTGTTGCCGCGGTTCAGCGCCGTTACCCCGGTACGGGATAGCTCACGAATACCATAAGGCTTCAGCAATTCAACCATTGCATCAATTTTTTCGGTATCGCCAACAACCTGTACCATAACGGAATGAGTGCCAATATCCACGACTGCTGCGCGGAAGGTTTCGACTACGCCGAAAATTTCCGGACGCGCCGCTGGCTCAGCGCTTACCTTAATAAGCGCCAGCTCACGGGCAACAATCGGGTTAGAGCTAAGATGAATGACTTTGATAACATCAATAAGCTTATAAAGCTGCTTCGTAATTTGCTCAAGCGTCTGCTCATCGCCTGTCGTGACGATGACCATGCGGGACAGGCCTACCTCTTCGCTCGTTCCCACTGTGATGCTCTCAATATTGAAGCCGCGGCGGCCGAACAAACCGGACACACGCTGCAAAACGCCAGGTTGGTCGTTAACGATTACTGCAATTGTATGTTTAATCATTCCGCATCCCCCATGATCATTTCGTCGATCGTGCTACCTTGTGCGACCATCGGGTATACATTTTCTTCCTTGCGAACGACAAACTCCACAACTGCAGGACCAGGATGACGCAGTGCCTCTTCCCATACTGCTTTTGCTTCCTCCTTGTTTGTCGCGCGGAAGCCTTTCACACCATAAGCCTCCGACAGCTTCACAAAGTCCGGGCTGCCCGAAAGGTCAATGTGGCTGTAGCGATTATCGTAAATCAGCTCCTGCCACTGACGCACCATTCCCAGCACCTGATTGTTCAAAATAACAACCTTAACCGGAATGTTGTTGATTGCACAAATCGCCAGCTCCTGTGCACACATCTGCATGCCGCCATCGCCATTGATTGAAATAACAAGACGATCAGGGTTTGCCATCTGAGCGCCGATGGCCGAAGGGAAGCCAAAGCCCATCGTTCCAAGTCCGCCAGAGGTTACCCAAGAGCGCGGCTTGTTGAACTTATAGAACTGCGCTGCCCACATTTGATGCTGACCAACGTCCGTCGTTACAATCGCATCGCCGTTCGTCGTCTCATGCAGCATTTCCACGACCCATTGCGGCTTCAGCTCATCTTCCGAATCCTTGTAGCTGAACGGATATTGCGCTTTAGAAGCCAGCAGCTCTGCGCGCCATGCGTCCGCTTTCTCTGCACGCTTAGCTTGCAAATTGGCAATTTGCAGCACCGTCTTCACGTCGCCTACAATCGGAATGTCAGTCGGAACGTTTTTGCCGATTTCAGCAGGATCAATATCAATATGAATGATCTTCGCATGCGGCGCAAACCCAGACAGCTTGCCCGTTACTCGGTCATCAAAGCGAGCGCCGATATTAATCAGCAAATCGGCCTTCTGAATGGATTTGTTCGCTGTATACGTGCCATGCATGCCCGGCATGCCGAGGAACAGGTCATCTCCGCTTGGGAATGCCCCAAGACCGAGCAGCGTTGTCGTAATCGGAATATCGGTTTTCTTTACGAATTCATGCAGCTCTTCATGCGCGCCGGAATAAATAACGCCGCCGCCTGCAAGGATAAGCGGACGCTCCGCTTCTGCGATCGCTTTAATCATTTTGTCCACCTGCAGCTTGTTCGGCGATACAGTTGGGTTGTAACCGCGTATGCTAACTTCCGTTACCGGCTTGAACAGCGTCTTGTTAGCGGAAACGTCTTTCGGTATATCAATAAGAACAGGTCCTTTGCGTCCTGTATTAGCAATATGGAAAGCTTCATGAATAATACGGGGCAGATCTTCTACATCCCGTACCAGATAGCTGTGCTTCGTAATCGGCATCGTAATGCCTGTAATATCAGCTTCTTGGAACGCATCCGTTCCAATCAGGCTCGATATGACATTGCCAGTAATGACAACCAATGGCACCGAATCCATATAAGCGGTAGCAATACCTGTTACCAGATTAGTGGCGCCAGGGCCCGAGGTAGCAATACAAACCCCTACCTTGCCGCTTGCGCGGGCATAACCATCGGCTGCATGGATTGCACCTTGCTCATGACGGGTAAGCACATGGTTGAAATCAGAGAAACCGTGCATCGCATCGTAAATGTACAACACTGCGCCACCCGGATACCCGAATACGCAATCGACGCCTTCCAGCACCAAGCTGCGAAGTAAAATTTCAGAGCCCGTAATTACTTCTGGCTGCCTCAGCTTCTCCATTAATTCTTCTTTTGACTTCAGTGTTGCATTTTGCGTGACCATCGGTCATCCTCCTCTCGAAAACAACAAAAAAACCTTTCGCTCCTCCTGCTTCTAAATAAGAAGCATCGAGGGACGAAAGGTTTAACTTCCGTGGTACCACCCAAATTCGTTACACATCTTGCGATGTATAACCTCCACAGGTAAGAACGTGTGCGCACTGACCGTCCATACCTTTAGCACTGTAACGCGTGCCCCGCGATTTTCCCTAATAACCACATCATGTGCTTTTCAGGAAAACAGCTCCGAGGTGAGCTCGTAGAAAAGGGGTTTTGGCGATGGTTGCAGCTGATCCATCCGCTCTCTGAGCAAAAGAGCCCTTAACACTTCGTCCTCATCATTGCTGATGACATATGTTTGAATAAGACTTTCTTTATTATATGCTGACATCATTCGTTAGTCAAGCAAAAACGACTTCGTCGTCCATCTAGGACGACCGAAGAGCTTTACCTTAGAAATATAAGCCTATTTATATGGGGAAAGCTTATAAATGCTTATATTTAAAGAAGAAGCCGTAACAGCCTTTTAGCAAAAATAGGGCGCACGCCATAGTCCCGCTTCATATATTAGCATAGCCAGCATTCGGCAAACTCATGCAGTCAGGAATGATCTTAATGATAAGAGAGCGCAATGCCCGTACAGATGACGAAGAAATCATCCGGCTCATCAAGACAGAGCTTATGCCACTATCCTGGACGACTCATCAACATGACGCCACCGTCATACGCGAGCTGCCTCTAAGGCTGCGCCGCGGCGTAACCTATGTGGCGGCAGCGGGCAAAACAGCTGTGCCCTATGGCTTTATCCATTTTGAAACGATGGGAGATATTCTGATGTTTTCCATGCTCGCTGTACATCCCCAGCACCGCAACCGCCATTGCGGAACAAAACTGATGGCAGCAGCCGAAGCTCATGGCTTGGCAGCTTCCTGCACGATGGGTCGCCTGTTCGTTGATCAAATCAACGACAAGGCCCGCTATTTTTATACGAAGCTCGGGTATCAGACCATTCGGTATTATCCCGAGCTTCGCTGCTACGAAATGATTAAAGGGCTTGCTTAATGCCGACAACAGCAGCCCTATTCAACTAAATACTTAGTAGTAGCCGCCATAGTTGTAGCCTTGGTTCGGACAGCATTGGCCGCCGTAGCCTCCGCCACCGTAACCGCCGCCATAGCCGCCTCCGCAGCAGCCGCCACCATAGCCGCCTCCGAAGCCAGCGCCGAAAAATGGAAGTGTACCGATAGCCAGCAAGTCAAAAAGAACTAGGGGCAGCAGCGCTTTCGTTTTAACCGATTTGCCCTTGTCTTTGCCAATTGGCGCAAGCGTCAGCTTATTGCCTTGAATGCGAATGAGCTTGCCTGTAACGACAGAGCCGTCCTTGCGTACTGCATAGATGGATTTGCCCGCGAGCTTACGCGCCTGCTCTTTGGTAATGTTACCCATGCAAAATCCCTCCTTTCCCGTTGTTCTTCAGTTTATTCAGGAAAGAAGCAGCCGCCTGTTTGTTTGTCCTCTGCCGCCGGAATTGGACGCTTAAATGTACACTTCACCAATTGAAGCAAGGAACGAAACAGCCTTATAAATCATAATGAGGCTGCCCCCTAAGGGACAGCCTCATCTATAACGCTTTAGCTACTAAGCGTTGATTTTTTGTTTAGCCACGCCAGCAAGGGAGTTGAACGAAGCAAGATCGTTAACAGCCAGGTCAGCAAGGATTTTACGGTTTACTTCAACGCCAGCAAGCTTCAAACCATACATGAATTTGCTGTACGACAGTCCGTTAATACGAGCTGCTGCGTTGATACGAACGATCCACAGTCTGCGGATGTCACGTTTTTTGTTGCGACGGTCGCGGTAAGCATACATTAAGGACTTGCCTACTTGCTCCTTCGCTGTTTTAAACAGGCGATGCTTTGAACCGAAATAACCTTTTGCCAGTTTCAAAATTCTTTTGCGACGACGAGTGCGGACAAATCCGCCTTTAACTCTTGCCATGAGTGTTGACCTCCTGAAAGTTTCTAATTAGTATTTATTGCAAAACGTGCTTATTTAAGATTGTTAAGACCTTGTTGCAGGCGTTTAACGTCGCCAGCAGCCATCAGTGGTTGACCAGCAAGAACGCGCTTCTGGCGTCCGGATTTGTGGGAAAGCAAGTGGTTTTTGTAAGCTTTATAACGCTTTACTTTACCAGTACCCGTAATTTTGAAACGGTCTTTCAGACTGCTGTGTGTTTTCATTTTAGGCATGTCAATTATCCTCCCTTAAATTAAGTGTTGCTTTTTGGTGCCAAAATCATAATCATGCTCCGGCCTTCCAGCTTAGGAGCGCGTTCTACGCTGCATATTTCGGCAACCTCTTGAGCAAGACGATCCAAAATCTTTTGACCGAGCGACGCGTGCGCAATTTCACGACCGCGGAACCGGACAGAAGCTTTAACTTTATCGCCTTCACCCAAAAACTTCACAACATTGCGGTATTTCGTTTGATAGTCGTGCTCATCAATGTTTGCACGGAACCAAACTTCCTTAAGATCAACGATCTTTTGGTTTTTCCGAGCTTCTTTTTCTTTCTTTTGCTGCTCATAGCGGAATTTTCCGTAATCCATGATCCGGCACACTGGCGGTTTAGCCGTCGGTGCTACGTTCACCAGATCCAGGTTTAAGTCTATGGCCATTTGCAAGGCATCACGAATAGGTTTAATACCGATTTGTTCGCCTTCCGCGCCAACTAAACGTACTTCTCTGGCCCGGATTTCATCATTGATTTGATGTTCTCTGCTAATAACGTGCCACCTCCAAAAAAGTATACTTGCATAATAAAAGGGATGCAGGCTCAATTGAACCCGCATCCCATAACCGTTGTTTGCTGCTATTCCCTTCATCTCACAAGGAGACACAAAAGATAAGCTTAGTCGATTATCGCAAACCGGTCAGCGCGAGCCGAAAGGTGAGAAGCGGGTGCTTCTGCTTGTGCGTTATAGTATTTCATCATTTGTTTCCTAAACACTACCGACTTACTATATCACACCCGAAAGTGCAGTGTCAACACTTTTAAAGTCATATTGTAAGCCTCATACAAATCCGGTTTTATAGCTGCTTGCTCTGAACTTCCTCAAGCCGAATGACGCGGGTATGCTGTGTATGGCTCCACTTCTTGTTGTTTTGCGTGAAGAAAGCATGAACCGTAATCGGCCACCACGACAGGGTGAAAAGCAAAAATGTCGGAATGCGCAGGTACAGCTTCCAATTTACTTTGGCCAAATACATAGACAACGGAATTTGAATGAAAATGTACAGCATATACGGGATGGACACCCATAGCGGCAGCATATTGTAAACGGAGGTTACCCGCTCTCCTCCCGAAAGGAAAATGTCGCCCCAAATGATAGCGGCTATAAAGAAGCCCGCGAGATAATTGTAAGCATTAAAGACGTACAAAGCAGCATCGATCTTCGTCCAGCTGCGATCCTTGATACCCTGCCACAGCAGCGGCAGCATATGCTTGCGCGTTACATCAAAGTGGCCTTGCATCCAGCGTAGGCGCTGACGGGCAGAAGCCTGGAACGTAATCGGCTTTTCGTCAAACACTTTAGCTTCGAAGTTGAATTTCGGATATATCCCGCGCTTGATGCAGCGGACCGTAAATTCCAAATCCTCTACGAGACTCGTAGCTCCCCAGCCCATTTCTTGCAGCAGCTTGGAATCGAACACCATGCCCGTACCACCGAGAAAGTTCGCAAGCCCTAGGTTCGTACGAGGCAGCTGCCATAGACGGTTACAGAACCAGTAGTTGATAGCATTAGCCGAGCTGACCCAAGAGTCATTCGGGTTTTTCGTATCCAGATAACCTTGAACAACCTGGAAGCCATTGCACAGATCATTGTTCATATATTGCAGGAAATCCGTTGCCACGAGATTGTCAGCATCAAAAATCGCAACGCCATCATAGCTGCGCGGCATTTGCCACAGTTCTTTAAGCATCCATTCCACAGCGAAGCCTTTACCGCGTTGGGTCGGATTTTCTCTAACGCAGGCATATACGCCGTCATAGCCTCTTACAACGTCAACGGTTCCATCCGTGCAGTTGTCGCAGATGACGAAAATATCGTACAGCTCGCGCGGGTATTTCATTTTTTGCAAATTCTCGATTAAGGCTCCAACGACTTGCTCTTCGTTATGAGCGGCGATTAGCAAAGCGAAAGACTTTTGCGGCTTATGCGACAAATCCTCTTTTCTGCGATGCCATCCGAAAAACGTCAGAAACAATTGATACAGGCCAAGCAATGCAAATAAAATTTGCACAACAAACATAATTGAATTGAACATTTAGGTACTGCCCCCTTGAGACCCCTTTTTTTTGATTTGCCAAATTGAGTGGCGCAGCCGACCAAGCATACGTTCATCGTTCAGGCGGTAATTTTATCTCTCTTGTTTAAGGGCGCTTTTCTGAAAGCGTCCGTGACCTTACTTGATTCTCCACACATTGCTTCCTTTTGTCAAAAGCTCAATTGAGCGTTTTCCAGCCAGAAAAGCGCTACCATGGTTAACCAATGACTGCATTACCTCCTTTTGCGGCGCGTCACCCTTATTTTCATCCATTTGCTGAATTTTTAGCACTTCTGTCCTTACTTACGATAAAAAACGCGAAAATGTTTCCGTTAAATTTATCTCATAATGTGACTGAGTGGTGAACACCCCTGCGCGGACTGCCGCTCGCATTCCGCAAGAAGACCATCAAAAATCGAATCCCAAGACTTTCGGAGACTGAACAATCTTGCGCTGATGCCTAAATTTCTTCTACGCTCCTCGTCCTCGTGCAGAAGCGCAAGCGCGGCTGCAAAGCTTGCCGGACTTCCCGCCTCGCACAGCATTCCGTTCAGTCCATGGGAGACGGAATCGAGCACCCCGCCCTTGTTCGCACAAAGGACAGGCGTGCCGCATGCCATTGCCTCAAGCACCACATTGCCGAACGTTTCCGTCGCCGACGGAAATAGAAAAAGATCAGCAGCGGCGTACCACCTTTGCAGCTCCTCTGACGTTTGAAAGCCAAGGAAGGTTGCAGCTACCCCGCTTCTTGCGCATTGCTGCTGCAGCGCCTCTGACGAAGGTCCGTCACCTGCCAGCACTAGCTTTACTTGGGCATTTGTTTGCTTTTGGAATGAGGAGAAAGCCTCAATTGCTGTTTCGACATCTTTCTCCGGTGCGAGTCTTCCTGCATAAAAAACGACAAAACATTCATGGCTTATGCGATGCTGCGACAGCAATTGCTCCCGGTTAACCCGGGGATGAAACAGGCTTGTGTCTATACCCCGGCTCCACACGGAAAGCCGCTCTGCATCCCATCCTTTCCTGGTCAAGTCCTGCAACGTAGAAGTGGAAGGCACAAATATTTTCTTGCAGTCTTGATGAAACCATTCCATATACCTACTTAACATCTTTACCATCCATTGCAAATTATAAAACGGCAAGTATTGATCAAAATTGGTATGATACGATGCGATCAGCGGAATTTGATGTCTGCGGGCATAATGAATGCCGCATAAGCCAAGATTGAATGGGGTAGCTACATGAATGAGGGTAGGGTTAAATTCATGCAGGGCATGGCGGAGATGCAGCGGATTCGGCAGCGCCAAGCGACACTCCGGGTATAGAAAAAACGGCAGGCTGGCAAAGCGCTCTACAGAGCTTGCCTGCATAGCCGCCTTGGAATCAAAGAGTGAGCGCTCAGGCGCCAGCACCAGGCACTCCACCCCTCTGCGCTGCAAAAAGGCTTTCCAGCGGCCAAGCGAGCGAGCAACGCCATTGCGTTCCGGCTCATAGGTATCGGTAAAAAGCGCGAGTCTCATTTCATACGCCTCCTTCGCCTTTACTCTTGAATGCTATCGGCTATTATTGTAAGGAAGGTATGTTACCTAGGCATCAACACAGTATGAACGCAACATTAATCTGGATTTTTACAAATTGTATGCGTACAGGGGCCCAAAACATGGTACTATCTTTAGAGTGGAAAACCGCCACACTTATACAGGAGGATTGGAATGAAACAATTGTTAGGATGGCTGAGAGTTCGCGAGCAGCAGCTCATTGTCTGGGCGAATAGCAGACGAGGTCACAAGCGACTGCACCGCTGGCTTGGAAAATGGCTCAGCGTCATTACACATATGGGTGGCGCGACGTTTACCCTGTCCAGTTCTCTGCTATTTGCTTTAATCGCTCCATCACCATTGAACGCGATCGGCTGGCAATGCTTCATCACCGTCGTCATTAGCCATTTTCCCGTGTTTGTAGTGAAACGCTGGTTCAAGCGACTGCGCCCGTATCAAGCGCTTGAGGGCTTGACTACAAGCCGCAAACCGCTTGTTGATTCGTCATTTCCTTCCGGGCATACGACAGCGATATTCGCCTGGCTGATTCCGATCGTGCTTACGAGCGGTGTCTTGCTGGTCATTACGGTTCCGATTGCTGCAATAATAGGCGTTTCGGTGGGCTGGTCGAGGATGTATCTGGGGCTGCATTATCCATCCGACGTTATCGTCGGCGCATTTATAGGAACGATTACGGCATTCGCCGTACAATACAGCTGGGTTACTGCCATGTAACCTAGCTGTATTTGGCTTTTACCCATCCTTTTTTACTACGGGGATTGTTAACGACATGTATGAGATGCCTGCAACTAAAAGCTAGTCTTCTACTTCTGTATCCTCTTCGCTCTGTGCCGCTTCACGCTGGGCATTCGCCAGCTTGTTCTCGCGGAACTTCGCCAGCGCCGCTGAGCCGATTACAGCCTCCAAACGATAGATCGGCTGACCCTTGCCCATAAATTTCATCTCATATTCGGTAAATACGAGCTCTTCACGCGGTCCATCCTGATGCAGATGCAAGGAAATGTTTCGAAGCTGAAGCTCCATCTCCGTAAAGCTGTTCAGCGAGAACTCAAACAGCGACATCGAATCGGTCTTAAAATGGATTTCTCCACGCTCGTTCAGCAATTGAGCGTATTTCGCCAGAAAACGCGGATGTGTCAGCCTGCGGCGAGCATGCTTAGCTTTCGGCCAAGGATCGCTGAAATTCAGATGAATGCGCTCAAGCTCGCCCGGCTCAAACATCGTCTCAATTTGCTCGATATTCGCACGCAGCAGCGCCAAATTAGGCGGATGGCTAACGCCTTGCTCAGCCCAGATCGCATGCGCCTTCTCGCCTGCGCGGCGAATCAGCTCGTCATACATATCTACGCCAATAAAATTAATATGCGGATTGCGCGCACTCATGTGGCTGATAAAACGGCCCTTGCCCATGCCAAGCTCCACATAAATCGGGTTATCATTGCCGAAAAAATCGCGCCATTTCCCTTTAAGCGGGGCGGCATCCAAAACAACAAGCTCCGGCTGTGCCTCCAGGCTTTCACGAATTCCTTTTCTTCCTCTTAATCGCATTGTAATTGAATCCTCCATTTACTGGCGGGCTTACCTGAATTGCAGGCAACTCCCGCATATAAGCTAGTCCTTATTGTGCCTAAGATCGTCCTTCTTGTAAAGCTGATAGCCAAAAAAGAACCGCAGGGTGGTCGCCCCCGCGGTTCTTCTACTAACTAACTAGAGCAGCTCAGATCAGCATGCGATAATCAATCGGAGCGCTGGATTTATCAATTTCATACGTTTCTTCCAGCGCCTCATTCAGCTTCTTGCGCGCGGATACTTCAACATGATGATTATTGTGGAATCTGATACCGCTCAGCGCCATCAGCTCTTTAACTGTTAATTCTACCGTTACTTTCTCATCGCCATGCGGAATTTTAGTTTGCTCGTTCATTAGACATCACCTCATCGTTTAATATCACTCATTATTTCCAGACAAACGACATTGTATGACAATCGCTACGAATCAGCTATGTTAGGTTTTTTTGTTGCCATTTCACAGTTTTAATATAACAGATCATGTAAGGTATAGCAAGCCTAATTTTCTTTTTCCTAAAAATAATTTCCAGTTTTCCGCATCGTGGAAACGTTTACAATCGCCCGATAATCGGGCGTGGCTTTCCGACTGCTTTTTCGTTAAAATAGAGGGAGTGAATAAAGGGCGGTGAGTAAAAATCTGAGCTGCGCAAGCAAAAACGACTTCGTCGGCCTTCCGTGGCGATGAAGAGCTCTGTCGTCGCTTTCGATTTTTTCACCACCCTTTTTATAAGAGAAGGAGAACGGAATGAATTCATTAAAAGCAACAGCATTAGATCCGACCAATGCCCCCCTGCTATGGGGCGATAAAAGATTTCATACATGGAACTATGAGATGCGCGAGCAATTCGGCGGCAAAGTATTCAAGGTCATGCTCGATGCAGGCTTTACTTGCCCTAACCGCGACGGCTCCATTGCCAAGGGCGGCTGCACCTTCTGCAGCGCGCGCGGATCAGGCGACTTCGCCGGAAGCCGGCGAGATGATCTCGTTACCCAGTTCAACAATATCCGTGACCGCCAGCATCAAAAATGGCCGGATGCCCAGTATATCGGCTACTTTCAAGCCTACACGAACACTTACGCGCCTGTAGAGGAGCTTCGCGAATATTACGAAGTGATTTTGCAGCAGCCCGGCGTTGTCGGTCTGTCCATTGCCACTCGCCCCGACTGCTTGCCCGATGATGTCGTAGATTATTTGGCAGAGCTTAATGAGCGCACCTACCTCTGGGTTGAAATGGGACTTCAAACGGTGCATGAATCGACCTCGGAGCTAATTAACCGGGCGCATGATACCGCCTGCTATGTTGATGCTGTGAAGCGACTGCGTGCACGCGGCATCCGCGTCTGCGCTCATATTATTTACGGGCTGCCGCAGGAAACGCATGAAATGATGCTCGATACTGGGCGCGCCGTTGCAGCCATGGATGTGCAGGGCATCAAAATCCATCTGCTGCATCTGATGCGTAAGACGCCAATGGTCCGCCAATATGAGGCTGGACTGCTGCGCTTTCTGGAGAAGGACGAATACGTCAAGCTAATTGGCGATACGCTGGAATTTTTGCCGCCAGAGATGATCGTCCACCGTCTGACCGGCGATGCCCCGCGCGACCTGCTCATCGGCCCGATGTGGAGCCTCAAGAAATGGGAAGTGCTCAATGCGATAGACGATGAGCTCCGTCAGCGCGGCACTTGGCAAGGAAAGCTGTGGGTGAACAGCTAGCATGGGATTTTTATCAGTTCTCAGCATGGCGCATCGCTGGATGGCCGAACGGGCACAGCCCGGAGATGCCTTCATAGATGCCACCTCGGGCGGAGGTGTTGACACGCTTGCCCTCGCCCGTCTCGTCGGTGAACGGGGCAGCGTATACGCCTTTGACATCCAGCAGGCGGCGCTTGACCGAACGCGTGATCGGCTGGACGCAATACGTGCCAGCGGCAAGGAGAAGCTCGCGGATACGCTGCTTTTCCTCCGAAGCCATGAGCAGATGGCGGATTGCGTTCCGGCCGCGCTGCATGGCCATATAGCTGGTGTTATGTTTAATCTCGGCTTTTTGCCTGGAAGCGACGAGTCGCTTATTACGCAGCCATCGACTACAATTGCTGCGCTGGAGGCTGCACTTGTCCTGCTTCGTCCGGGCGGCGTCATTACATGCGTCGTCTATCCCGGTCATCCAGGCGGCGCTGAGGAAGCGGAGGCAGTGCAGCAATGGGTTGAAGCGCTGCCAGATGAAGCCGCCGCCACCATGCTGTACCGTCAGTTGCACAAGAAGACCGCACCTTATTTGCTTGGCGTAGAGAAAAAAAGCAAACGAGAAGCTTAAACTACTTAACTTAGGGAGAGATACTGTAATGACTAAACCATACCCACTGCAATTTCAACCAGAGATGAAGGAACGTATATGGGGCGGCCGTGCGCTTGAGCAGTTTGGCCTTACGCTGCCGGAGGGCTCGATTGGCGAAGGCTGGATGATCGGCGACCATCCGAACGGTACAACGAAGGTCATTAATGGCGAGCTTGCTGGCAAAGGCCTCGACGAAATTCGCGAGGCTTATGGCCGCGAGTGGTTCGGCACGAAAGGCTTTTCTGAGAAAAATGGCCGCTTCCCGCTGCTCATCAAGCTGCTGGATTGCAATGACGACCTGTCGATTCAGGTTCACCCGACCGATACCTACGAAGGCTTGCCTGAAGGCGAGCTTGGCAAAACCGAAATGTGGTACATTCTTGATGCTAAGCCGGGCGCTACGATTATTTACGGCTTGAAGGACGGCGTTGATCGCGCAGCTATGGAAGCCGCAATCGCAGAAGGCCGCATTATGGATACGCTGCAAGAGGTTCCCGTTCAAGCAGGCGATGCCTTCTACATTCCAGCAGGAACCGTTCATGCGTTGTGCGCTGGCGTAGTCGTTGCCGAAATTCAGCAAAATTCCGATACGACTTACCGACTCTATGACTATGACCGTCTTGGCCTGGATGGCGAGCTGCGCGATCTGCATATCGAGGACTCCTTGAACGTCATTGCTTATGACGGCGCAGGCGCAAGCCGCATGACAACAGACGGCGTTGCCGATGGCGAGTGGCTGACCATTGCCTCATCTCCTTATTTTATTGTCGAAAAAGGAATTATCCGCTCCGCAGCAGCCTATGAAACGCCAGCTACAAGCTTCGTTATTTTGATCGTTGCCGAAGGCAGCGGCAAGCTAAAATGGGCAGATGGCGAGCTTGCTCTCGCAGCAGGTCAAGCTTATTTGCTACCAGCAAGCCTTGGCGGCTATGAGCTGGACGGCAGTCTGACCGTGATTCGCAGCGTGGTGCCTGCTTAAAGCTTTTTTCGCGGCAGGAACATGCATGACAGGAATATACATGAAAGATAAACAGGGATGCGACCTTCTTGCATCCCTGTTTGATTTTCCCGGGCATATCGGAGCATGCGTTTACATGCTTTGATCAGGTATAATTTATAGAGAAACTCGCTTTAATCTAAGAGAGGTGTTAACCATTAAGCTCGAAGAAAAAGAACACAAATTCACTGGGCTTCATGCCTTTATAAAGCATGGCGGATTCCTCGAAATACCTGAAAACGAACATTTGACCTTTCACGAGCTATTAACCACCTGCCAGACTAGTGTTACTAGCGGGCAAGCTGCGGTATTAGCATTTGAATTTCACCACTGCGACTTATCCTTAATCTATGTGCATGGCCAATATTATGGCTCGCTTATTGATTTTAAAAAACTGGCCCGAATCAATAATCCTCATCGCATTGCAAAGCAGTGTGACATTCATTTTTGGCATGATTTTGAGCATTATGCGGCCCAGCATCATTTGACGATCCGCACATGCACACAAACCAAAAACAGCAGGAAAGCCATACTCGACAACGGCTTGCGGCTAACGTTCCATTATTCCAAAACACATGACGATTTCCTTATAAGCGAAATAACAAGCCGATATGGGAACAAACGAATCATCCAGTCTACACTCTCAGCCTCCTCTTATATGGAGATGGAGCGTATGGATTTTACGATTCTCCATTATTTGAGGCAGCAGGGCTTCTTCCATTTACCAGCCCACAAAAACAGTCATTTCAATGATTTATTGCTGAAATGCAGCAGCAAGGAAAGCCATAGCGCCATAACCGGCACCATTCTGGGCTTTGAATTTAAAAACTGGCTTTTGGAAATTTTTTATAATGATAATCTGGAGCTTATCGGGGAAAATCTGAAGTTTATAAACCGCTGCCCCCACAGCAGCAAAGAAGAAATTATCAACAATTGCGAGATTCATTTTTGGGAAAGCTTTAAGCTTTATGCACAGCAAAATGATCTGCAAATCACCGAAATTTGCAAGGATCACGATACGATCATTGCTTTTCTGAATACGGGGGCTAATTTACATTTTCAGTATCGGGAGGAATTTGGCGACTATTTGATTAGCGTGCTCGAAGGGGATGGGACCTCATTAAGGGAATCCTACAGACGAATTTATAACGGCTAGGCCCCCCCCCTCACCAAGTGCGAGTTTTGTTAATTTCCATCTTTTTCGCAAAGGCCTGCTCCAAGTCAATATCCAGCTTATTGGCAAGGTCGCAAATATTCCACACGATATCGTACATTTCCAAGCCTAGACGATCTTTGATTTCCTCCTTTTTCTCATGGTTGGGGTGGTAAGACAGATGCAGAAGCTCCTTAACCGTCTCCCCAACCTCCGTAACTAGATAAAGCGCTCTTTGCTCGAGCGTTGACTCATCAAACCCGTGAGCAGTGCTAAATTCCTTCACATGCTTCTGCATTTCTGATAATTGCATAACTGTACCTGCCTTTATAGTCTGAGATTATTTATTTACTGGGAAGCCGTTGATTTCCAAATGAGCCTTGAACATATCTTGAATGGATGGCAGCTGCTCCTTGGAAGGCCACTGCTCATGCCCCCATAAGCCGGCCTGCTTAAAAGCCCGTGGACAGTGAATGAAGCATTCCTCGACTTCAACGACAACGGCAAGTCCGCTCGTCTTGCCCTTCCACTCCATGCTATTGATAAACGCAGCATTACGAGTAAGGCTCGCGCGTCCATTCACACGCAGCACTTCCTCCAGCCCTGGTATAATAAAAATCATTCCGATTTGCGGGTTTTCAATTACATTCAGCAACGAGTCTATTCTTCGATTGCCTGGACGATCCGGAAATGCAATTTGCTTCTCATTAAGCACCTTAACAAAACCAGCCTCATCTCCGCGCGGGGAAACATCGCCTACACCAGATGCATTCGACGTCGCCAGAAAAAAGAGCGGCGACATCGCCAAATAATTGGCCGCATGCGAATCAATAATGGAAATGGTTTTTTTCACGACGGCTTCAGTTGGCTCTGCCATCATGCTTTTCAGCTCCTCCGCAGTCGTCACTCGATCTTCCTGCCATAATGAAATTGTCATTTGGGTGCGCCTCCTTGTATTTGAATTTCGTAATGATATAAGCTGAACATTTCTATCACGCTGCGATTCCAGCTTAATCAGCTTCCTTATTCGCCGCTTTGCCCGTCAGTCGCTCCGCTGTATCCGTCTCTAGTCCAGCCAAGCGTTTCTCGAAGGTCGCTCTCCAACTGCTGGACAGCTCCGGCGCCGCAAGCAGCCGCTCCATAGCCTCCCGATTTGTTTTCTCCACATGCATAATTTGATTGGCGTAAGAAATCGACAATGCTGCCGGATGCTTGCTCAAGCAAATCAGCGAGTCCGAGGGCGAAACGACACCTTCTTGCAGCACGCGAAAATAAAACCCGGTATAGCCCGTTTGCTGCACCCGCAGCGGAAGCTCTGGCAAGCCGTATTTGACCGACAGCTTGAAGCAGGGCTGACGTGGCTGGCTTACCTGCACAATTGCCGTCCCAAGCTGGAACGTATCGCCAATATGGATATTTTCCTCAACGATGCCCTGAGTCGTGAGATTTTCGCCAAAGGCGCCAAAGCCCATCCTCAGCCCCTGCATCTCCCAATATGCATAATGCTCAAAAGGATACACGCACACCGCCTTATCTTCCCCGCCATGATGGACCAAGTCCGCTTGACCGTCCCCTTCGAAGCAGACAGCTGTCAGCTTGATTGCCGCCTGCACAGGCTGCTTATAAATGCCTGTTAAAACCTCTTTCTTCAAATAGGGTACCTGCTGCGGCATCCCGATATTGATCGACTTAATTGAACCCGCCACCACTGAGCTTCCCTCCTGTTTACGAACAGATGCCAATGCTCGGACCAGCAGCACGGCACAGCCGAGCATCCGCATCCACATTCCTATTTATCACATGCATCCTATAAAGCTATCATCCATTCCTTCCATTATGGACGGTTCAGCACATAATTTCCAGCTAAATTGGCAAACTGCCTCGCTACATAATCTGCTCGCCGAAAACAGAACCGATCAGCTCAACGGCTGTAAGAGCCGTTCTGTTGCGATAATCAAGCACCGGATTCACCTCAACAAATTCTGCGGATACTAGCCGCCCCGATTCGGCCAGCATCTCCATGGCGAGATGGCTTTCCCGGTAGCTTACCCCGCCGATAACAGGCGTACCGACACCTGGGGCATCATTTGGATCAAGGCCGTCCAAATCGAAGCTCAAATGGATGCCGTCTGCCGCCGCAAGCCGGCCAAGCGCTTCCTCCATCACCTGATCCATGCCTCGCCGATCAATATCCTGCATCGTATAAACGCGAACGCCAAGCTCGCGCAGCAATGCCTTCTCTCCCGGATCAATCGAGCGCGCACCGATAATGACGACATCCTCCGGCCGAATCGGCTCGCGTTTGCCGCCTCCTGCTCCAAGCAGGCGACGGCTGCCATAGCCGAGGCTAACCGCCAGCGACATCCCGTGAATATTGCCCGACGGCGTTGTGTCCGCTGTATTGGCGTCACAATGGGCGTCAAACCATAATACGCCCAGGCGCGGGACGTGGCGCTGCACCCCTTTTATCGTGCCAATGGCAATGCTATGATCGCCGCCCAAAACAAGCGGGAACCGCCCTTTCCCTAGCTCCTCCGCTGTTTTATCCGCCAGCCTGCTATTGACCCTTACGAGCTCATCTACATATTTCAGCTTCTCGCCCGGCTCAGGGCGGGATGCTGGGCGGCGAACAGTCAAATCACCCAAATCATGCACGATATAGCCAAGCTGCTCCAGCTTCTGTTCAATACCCGCACAGCGAATCGCACTCGGGCCCATATCTACGCCGCGGCGGTCTGCGCCCAGATCAATCGGGACACCGATAATTGAAATATCCGTTTGGTTAACAGGCAGCATAAGCCATCCTCCTTTACCTGCTGGGCTTGCTTCGCATACGCTTAAGCTGCTTTACAGCAGCTCCGAAATCAGCTTAAGCTGTGTAAATTGCAGCAAATAATCCGGGCCGCCAGCTTTGGAATCCGTTCCCGACATATTGAAGCCGCCAAAAGGATGAACACCGACGATGGCTCCAGTACATTTTCGATTAAAATAAAGATTGCCGACATGGAACTGCTCGCGCGCCAGCTCTAGCTTTGCGCGGTTCGTCGAAAATACCGCTCCTGTAAGCCCGTATTCCGTATCATTGGCAATGGCAAGCGCCTCCTCATAGGAGGCGGCTTTGCAGAAGCCGAGCACAGGGCCAAAAACCTCCTCCTGCATTAAGGCAGCATCGGGCTTGAGATCAGCAATAATCGTTGGCTGGATGAAATAGCCGTCGCCTTCCGCCTTTTTCCCTCCAGTCACAAGCCGCCCTTCCTTGCTGCCCGTTTCGATATATTCGAAAATTTTGCGATAAGCGCTCAAATCAATGACCGGCCCCGTATCGCTGTTAAAGTCTACTGGATTGCCGACTGTCAGCGCCTCCGCAAGCTCCGTGCAGCGCTTCAATACCGCGTCATACACATCCTCATGGACGATGGCCCGGGAGCAGGCCGAGCATTTTTGCCCGGAAAAGCTGAATGCCGAAGCGACAATCGCTTGTGCTGCCGCCTCCAGATCGGCTTCGCTATCGACGACAATCGCGTCTTTGCCGCCCAGCTCGCCAACAAAGCGTTTAAGCCAAATTTGACCTGGCGATGCTTTCGCTGACAGCTCGAATATTCTAAGTCCGACCTCCCGCGAGCCTGTGAAGGAAATGAAGCGCGTTAGCGGATGCGTCACGAGCAAATCGCCAATTTCCGCACCGCTTCCCGGCAAAAACTGGACGACACCGGGCGGCATCCCTGCCTGCTCCAGCACCTCGACGAACTTATAGGCGATAACAGGCGTCGCGCTCGCAGGCTTAAGCACGACGGTGTTTCCCGCTACTATTGCTGCGGTCGTCATGCCCGCCATAATGGCCAGCGGAAAGTTCCACGGCGGAATGACGACACCGACACCAAGCGGAATATATTGCAGATCGTTATCTTCACCGTGCAATGCGACCAGCTTCCTCGCTGCTGTCTCACTCATCTCCAGCATTTGCCGGGCATAATATTCGAGAAAATCAATCGCTTCCGCCGTATCGGCGTCTGCTTCGCCCCTCGTTTTGCCCGCCTCAAGCATGAGCCAGGCGTTAAACTCATGCTTGCGCCGTCGCAAAATGGCCGCCGCCTTAAACAGCAATCTCGCCCGATGCGCCACAGGCGCCTTGGACCACGATCTAAACGTCTCATAAGCGCTCACTATCGCCTGCTTTGCTTGCTTTGCATTCGCCTTCGATACCCGCCCTACGACCTCGCTCGTGCTGGAAGGATTAATGGAGCTTTGCATTTCCTCTGTAATGACCCTGCTCCCGCCAATAATAAGCGGGTAAACATGATTCAGCTGCTGCTGTACTTGACGAATGGCTGCTGCAAGCGCCTTGCTGTTCGCCTCAATCGCAAAATCGGTAAACGGCTCCGGTACATAGCTCATCATAGGAAAGCTCCACCCTTCTATTAGTCAAATGAATGAAACAAGCGTAAACGGCTGAAACCGTCCTCTGGCGGCAAAGCTATCGTTTCGCGTTGAAATATAAGCCGTTTAAAAGTGTGCAACTTATAAAGTCTTATATTTTGTAACCTAACGGAATGAAACGGGATGATTTTATAGCGTTTGAAAAACACCAGCAATACGCTCGGCCGCCCATGCAAGCTCGTCTTCAGAAAGGATCAGCGGCGGCGCGAGCCGAATGACTTTTTCATGCGTCTCCTTGCATAGCAAGCCAGCCTCCTTTAGCTTCTCACAGTACGGACGCGCCGCTCCTCTCAGCTCGATCGCAATAAACAGCCCCCTGCCGCGCACCTCCACGATATCTCGGTGCTTGAGCTCTCGAAGCATAGTGAGCAGCTTCTCGCCCAGCGTTAGCGATCTGTCCGCCAGGCGCTCGTCCTCGGTTACACGGAGCGATGCGACAGCTACGGCGCTCGCCAGCGGATTGCCGCCAAACGTCGAGCCATGCGAGCCCGGCTCAAACACCCCCAGAACGCTGCTGTCCGCCGCCACCGCTGACACAGGCAGCACGCCGCCGCCCAGCGCCTTGCCCAAAATGTAAACATCTGGCGTAACCCCTTCCCAATCACAGGCGAAGCGCTTGCCCGTGCGGCCAAACCCTGTCTGTATCTCATCGGCCATCAGCAGCACCTGATGCTGATGGCACAAAGCGGCAGCCTTGCGCAAATAGCCGTCTGGCGGGATGATGATGCCCGCCTCCCCTTGAATCGGCTCGACGAGAAAGGCGGCTGTATTCGGAGAAATCGCTGCTTCCAGCGCCGCAATATCCCCATAAGGAATGAGGGTGAAGCCAGGCGTAAACGGGCCAAAATCTTCCCTGTACGAGGGCTCGGAGGAGAAAGACGTAACGGTCAGCGTTCGGCCGTGAAAATTTCCGGCACAAACAATAATATCCGCTTGGCCCGCCGGGATGCCTTTTACCCGGTAGCCGTATCTGCGGGCTGCCTTCACCGCCGTCTCTACCGCTTCTACTCCTGTATTCATCGGAAGCAGCATATTTTTGCCCGTCAATTCCGTCAGCAGCGCAAGCAATTCCCCAAGCGGCTCATTATAAAAGGCTCGCGACGTCAGCGTGACCAGATCCGCTTGCTTCTTCAAGGCTTCAATAATGCGCGGATGCCGATGTCCTTGATTAAGCGCCGAATACCCGCTAAGCATATCCATGTAACGCTTTCCATCCGGGTCCTCGACCCACACGCCCTCCGCCTTGGCGATTACAATCGGCAGCGGGTGATAATTATGCGCGCCAAGCCGCTCGGTCCGCTCAATCGTATTGACCTTCTCCTTCATCCCCATCCCTCTTTTCCGCCTGAAGGCTATTTCGGTTTCAGCTCAGCTTATCGCTTGAACATGGATTTGAGCACAAAAGAGACATTTTCCGGCCGTTCGGCCAGCCTCCGCATGAAATAGCCATACCAATCCGTTCCGTACGGCACATAGGTACGTACCTTGTAGCCCTCCTCCGCGAGCTGCTGCTGGAGCGCTGTACGAATGCCATACAGCATTTGAAATTCAAATCGCTCCAGCGGAATCGCTTGCTCCTTGACATAGCCCTTCACCCAATCAATAATCGCAGTATCATGGGTTGCAACAGCGGCATAATGGCCGTTGTCCAGCTGCTTTTTTATGATATGGATAAACTGGCGATCCACATCCGCTTTGTCAGGGAAGGCGACCTCCGGCGGCTCCTTGTAGGCTCCTTTTACCAAGCGGTAGTTCGGCTTTAGCATGTGCAGCCGTTCCATGTCCGCTTCGGTTTTGAATAAATAGGCCTGCAGCACAATGCCGATCGGATGGCCGAATTCAGCGCGCAGCTGCTCATACATTTGGATCGACGACTCATTGCGGGCATAATCCTCCATATCAATGCGCACAAAGCTGTTCAAGCGCTTCGCCTCTGACACAATCGTTCGCATAAGACTGAGGCACAACGGATAAGAAATATCCAGCCCCAGCTGCGTCAGCTTCACCGATACGTTGGCGGAAGCTCCCGCGCTGGCAATGGCTTGCAGCCCTCTCACAACCTCCTCGGCAGCTTCCTTCGCCTCCGGCTCGCTTCGTGTAAATTCGCCCAAATGGTCAAGCGTAACGAGAAGGCCGCTTTCATTAAGCGCGGCTACCTTCTTCATCGCTTCGGCAAGCGTCTCTCCCGCTACGAAGCGTTCTGCGCCAAGGCGAAGCCCAAAGCGCAACGCCATCCGATTGGCTACTCGGTTTTTGGACAAATAGAGCAGCATATCACGCATGATTGCCATGCGATCCCCTCCTTCTAGGCGATGTTCTGCCGCTTCACACCTCAAAGGCAGCAGGCTCCGACTGTGGCATAGCCGAAATGCGCTTATGGAATAGGATATGAATGCAGACAGGCACTAAATCCATCATCACAACAAAAGCTTGATGAATATATGGGCGCTTCGTCCACTTATGGGCATTCAGCCCTATCGCTTATGAGGAGGGACAACGAGAGGCAGCCTTGATTCGCTTCTGCTGCCAGAAGTAGAGTATAGTAGGAGTGGTGAAACATATATTTCAGGAGGGTGCAGCCATGTCACAGGATATTTGGATTAATTTGCCAGTCAAAGATGTTGAGAGGTCAGCTGCCTTTTTCAATGAGATTGGATTCCATGCGGTGAGTGTTGGTACCGAGAGAGCGAAGCTTGCCATAGGCCAAACAACGATTTTGCTGTTCCCGGATGCGGTGTTTGAGAAATTTACAGGTTCAAAAAAAGCAGATACTTCCCATTGCGCGGAAGTCATATTTTCAATTAGTGCTGCCAGCAGAGAAGAAGTGGATGCTTTTATTCAAAAAGTGGAGCTTGCTGGCGGAAGCATCTTTAGCAAGCCGAGTGAAAATGACGGCTGGATGTACGGCGCAGCCTTTGCCGACCTGGACGGTCACCGCTGGAACCTGCTGTATATGGATGAGAGCAAAATGCCGAAACGCTAATAGGGAAATGCTAATAAGGAAACGCCGGTCACCTGCTAAAGGTCACCGGCGCACAAATGCCCCCATCTAAAAATAACGAAGCACCGGAGTTAACCGCCAATCGTTGTCGTAATTTCGTGAGCAGCCTGTATAACCTGCTTGCTTAGATCATCCAGACGCTCCTCTGTCAACTGATCTGCCGAGACACCAATCCCTAGCGCGCCAGCTACTTTACGCCCAAAGCCGATGATGGGTGAAGAAATCGCCGCCGTTCCTTCCGTAAGCTCAGCATAGCTGACCGCATATCCCGCCTTCCTGATGCCGGGCAAAGCCGAGAGCAGCTGCATGCGCTTCTCTTGATCCTCGACCAGTCGAACCAGTAACGCCTCCGCTTCACTCCTTTTCATATTGGCCAAAATCACTTTATTCGACGCGCCGATGTGCATCGCGATCCGCTCACCCAAGCCTTCTACAACACGCTTCTTCACCGAGCTGTCTACTTTATCGACCCCCATTGAAAACAAACCGTAAGGAATCGTCAAAAATACCGTTTCCTTCACTTCCTCCGCCAGCCGCTCCATAATCGGCCTTGCCGCCATGCGCAAATCCAGCTGTTCCAGCTGCTGCAAGCCGACCTCCATCCACTTCGGTCCCAGACGGTAACGCTTCGTCTCTGGAAGCTGAACAATCAGCTCCTGCCGCACTAATGTGCTAATGAGTCTATGCGTCGTACTTAACGCCAAGCCTACCCGCTCTGAAATATCAGATATCGCCCAGCCAGTACGGCTGTAATCAGACATGAGCAGCTGAATAATTTGCATTGCGCGATCAATAGATTGAACCAATCGTATCCCTCATTTAACAGTCTGATTGCTTTTTCGTCAAAACCTAACATACAATCATCGTTTTACGATTAATATAGGTGGCAACATTTTGTTTGTCAATAAAAAAAGCAGTCCACGTCACTTTAAGTGACATGAACTACTTTTTTACGCGGTTACCGCATCATGATGCAGCTTCAGCATATAAGGCTTAGGCGCCATCTTGTTGCTGCCAGCCTCCATGGCATACAGAACGATGAGCAGCGTATGCGTATTTTTCTGAATCGAGCCGTCCGCCAAATACGTCTCAAGATCAAACGGCAACCGTTCGATAACCGCATGCTTATGCAGCTCCTTCTCCGACATGCCAAGCGCCGCGAACGATTCCGACACCTTCTCCGGCCGTTCGACGAGACTGCGCATATGGCTTCCCCATACCGCTTTGTCCATCGTGAACTCCCACCACGTTTTGCGCGGCTTATATTTATGGTTGAGGAAATAATCGTATTTCATCAGCCCCATAATGACGTCCATATCTGGTGCGTCTTCACCCGCTAATTGCTTATCGTGATGATAGCTGCTCAGGAACGACCATAGCCGGGAAAATAAATCCTCCAGCTGATGCCCGATTTTCTGCCAGCCCCGCTCCTCCCAATAGTCGCCAAAGTCCTGGAAGAAATCAAACGGCGACGGGAAAACCTGCTCCACCAAATACATAAGCGTGCGGTCCATTCGGTGCGCATTCCAATATTTCTCCAGCACGTCCTCGACCCGCTTCATGCGCACAATGTCGCCGAACGGCATCAGGTCATTGCCGAGCATTTCGTATGGCGCACGATCCATGTAGATGTAGCCCCACTTCTCCGCGTCGTTACGCAGGCCGGTGCCGCGCAGCATTTTCAGAAAACCGAGCTGCATTTCTTCAGGCCCAAGCGCAAATACATCGTTGAAGGTGCCTTTGAACGTATCGTAGTTTTCGAGCGGCAATCCGGCGATTAAGTCGAGATGCTGGTCGATTTTGCCCGATTCCTTCACCTTCGTCACCGTCCGCACAAGCTTGGACCAATTCTGTCTGCGCTGAACCGCCTCATTCGTCGGATCGTTCGTGGACTGCACGCCAATTTCGAAGCGGAACACGCCTGGCGGCGCATGCTCAGCCAAATAGTCGAGCACCTCGGGGCGCATAATGTCTGCCGTAATTTCAAATTGGAAGACGCAGCCGTTATGATTTTCGATCAAAAATTGAAAAATCTCCAGCGCATAATCCCGCTTAATATTAAACGTCCGATCGACGAATTTAATCAGCTTCGCACCGGCATCAATCAAATACAAAATATCCGCCTTCGTCCGCTCCTTGTCAAAATAACGAACGCCCACCTCGATGCTGGAGAGGCAAAACTGACAGCTGAACGGACAGCCCCGGCTCGTCTCAAAATAAACGACGCGGCTGGCCAAATGCGGCACATCCTCAGCAAAACGATACGGCGACGGCAGCGTGGCCAAATCCAGCTTCGGACGACCCGGATTCACCAGTGCCTCCATATAGCCCTCGCGCTGCTTGCGATAGGCGAGGCCAAACACCATATGGTACTTGCCCGCTCCCTCGATCTCGGTCAGCAGATGGTGGAAGGTCTCCTCGCCTTCACCGACAACGATAAAATCAACCTCAGGAATGCGCTCCATCCAATGATCGGTGTCGTAGCTTACCTCGGGGCCTCCGAGTACGATTTTCACCTGTGGACTGACCTTGCGCAGCATATTGATGACCGTAATCGTCTCTTCAATGTTCCAAATGTAGCAGGAGAAGCCGACCACATCCGGCTGGCGGGAATAGATATCCGACACAATGTTCATAACGGGATCTTTAATCGTATATTCGGCAATATCAATATCGAATTGCTCGCCGCTGTAAGCCTTCAGGCAGCGCAGCGCAAGCGATGTGTGAATAAATTTTGCGTTTAATGTGGAAAGGACTACCTTCATCTCGTTACCTCGCTCATTGTTTTGTCACTATTGTCTATCATTGTACTACAAATGAGGGCTCCCGCACAAAAGAAAAGGCTGCTGGCGGTCGCTTACGCTCCCGCCAACAGCCTCTACTGTTTTGCCCAAAAGGTTAAGATGAATGCTTTACATAATTGATTTAGATTATAAGTGCTAGTCTTTCATACTAATATATAGCTGGTCCTTCAGCTGCATGTCGAGAACCGGGAAGCGAACCCTCCACTTATTGTCACCAAGCGCCGTCACTTCATTTTCTGCAAAGCCACGCGGCTGAAAGCCGAAGGTACGGTCGAAGGAAATAATGACTTGAATCGTCTCGCCCGGAAGCATACGGTTCAGCTCATGACCGAGGTTAATCGCCCAGCTGCGAATATCGCTCGCGGAAGAAGCGCCATAATACGTGTAAAAGCGTGGATCAATATCTGCTGTCAGCACGATCCAGCCCTGCGAATCACGCTTCACTTCCCAATTGCTGAAGCTTGCTGTGCCATCGCCTGTCGCTACTGATCCGAATTCCTTCTTCATCAGCGCTGTGATCGTCTCCATTGAAGCGCCTTTCAGCGTATCTGGCAAAATCGCTGGCAGGAATTTCACATCCTCCTGCGGGCTTTCCGGCAGCAGGCCCATCAGCAGGCTCGCATGGGCAACCGATACAGCAAAGTTCAGATCGGCCTGCGAAGTATAGCCAGCGGTTGTAATGCCGACCAGATCGCCGTATTCATCGAACAGCGCTCCGCCGGAGCTGCCGTGGTCGATTGGCGCACTTGTCTGGATATAGGTGAGGCCAGCTTCGTAAGAAATGTTACTTACGAGACCATCAGATACCGTGTTCTGGATACCGAGCGGGCTGCCGATGGCTACGACTTTATCGCCTTTCTCTGGGACGGTATAGCCTACGCTCACAGGCTCCAGATACAGCGGCTCATCCGTCTGAATGATCGCAAGATCTGAGCTTGGACGGTTCACAACGACACCTTGAACCTTGTATTCATCGCCATAGATCGACGTTATCGTTGCCGAGCTCGCATCCTCAATGACGTGATTGTTAGTCAAAATCCAACGATCACCGATAACGACGCCGCTGCCAAGCGCTTTATTCGTAGTGATCAGCACGACGCTTTCATCGTTCTGCTCCACAATTTCCTTAGGCGTCAGCTTCGTACGATCATCCACTGGCGATTCCTCGTACTCGTCGTAAGCATCTGCCCACTGTTGTTCTATGGAGGTGATGCGAACAGCTTGCGCCGCATTATCCCATTTCACTTTGGCGCCAAGCGCCTCGGCCACGAAACGGGTCGGCACGAAGGTGATGCCATTTTTCACAGCAGGAGCTGCATCAAGCTTAACGGTTTTGCCGTCGACAACCGCTTCCTTCTTGCCTACGGTCAGCGATACCGTCGTTGTGTTTTTGCGCACGATAATCGTCTGCGTCTTCTCCACCCAAGTGATGGAGGCGCCCAGCGCAGTAAAAATCTGACGCATCGGCACGAACGTCACGCCGCTCTTCACATAAGGGGTCGCTGGAAGCGAAAGCTTGCTGCCGTCAATATAAACCTTAATAGCTTGCGTCGTAGACGCTGCTGTCGTAACAGCGCTTGCTGCCGCAGCCGTCGAAGTCGTTCCAGCCAGCGGCGACAGCAGCAAGCCAGTAACGAGCAACGGGGCTAGCAGCGTTTGTGCTAGTTTTGTTTTCACGTATGTATTTCCTCCAAATTTTAGTCGATTACCTGGGGCGTATTTTATTGATAGATTGAGTCCCGTCCGCAAATGATAGAGACACCCAAACGAAGGCGGAACCTAGCCAAACAGATACTCTCATGGTACCATTTTCTGTTGTTGGTTGTCTATTGGAATGGGGATTGGGGTTTGAGAGAGATAAAGCTTATAAAAATGAATGGCAGTATCATTGTTCACAATATGTTAGCGGTATTAAGTCCTTCTTCTCCTTGTTCCACCAAAATGAGCTTGCTCCATAATAAATATCATTTGCCCATTCTTCAGGCAGCATATGAAACAACATGCTATTCTCATCAAAATCGTTTCCAGCCCAATGTCTATTTATCCGTCCTAAAGCCTCATGATAGGAAAGACTAAATAGTTTTACCATTTCATCAATTATTTCATCACAGTACTGTTCAGCTTCTATTGAGACTAGAAAATTATACTTGTTCAAATTTTTATTACCCCCATTGGGTTGAATCTTTTCTAACCGAAATTCCGTGATCTATGAAATGAATGAGAAAAGTAGACCCCGAAGCAAATAAAATTTCATGAGATATTGTTTTTTCATCCATCATGAGCAGTTCATCGTATCCCCAATCATCCATACCTCTATGCCCACTTTCTTCTATAACGACATCAGTAATCAATCGCTTGATTTGATTATTCAATTGTCCATTGTTCATTATCATCTGTTACAGTAATAATTAACTGAATAGGGTTTGGGTCTCCGTAATGGCTATGCTTGATTTTATACTCTTTCAATCGGTAGTCATGAAAACCAGTATTTCGAAAATGCTCGAATACTTCCTTGAACAGCCTTTTATCTAGTTTCATAAATTCATGATTATACTGCCTAGCATTGTCTTTCCACTCTATTTTCGCACGCTTCTTCTCTTCTGGGCTGCCAAAATTAATCGCTGTCCATAAACTGTCTTTAAAATATTTCATCCTATACCCTGCCTTATGTAATGTCTGCTCTTAATAAGCTGCGCAGTTTAATGGTAACTGTTTCTATACGATTGTTATTAAACCACTCGGCTTCCGACCAGAACTTGTTATACTGAACTAATTGAAGGTACGCTGCCAGTACCTCCCCACGGTTCTGTCTTATTGTAATGCTCTGATTTAATAACTGTGACAAAATCTCAAAGCAGTTGACGCGCTCTCCTCCAACCTGCATCCCATCGCACAACTCTTTAGCAAGCCCAACTTCCTCGATTTCTTCATTTGTAAATTCTATATGTTCAATAAATATAACTCCCTCTCCTTATTAAACATAAATAATCTCATCAACAAAATCATCGACTATTAATAGACTAGATGTCGGAATGATAACCATACCATTGTGCTGCCTTAAAATTTCTGAACAAAGCCTCAGTCTTGCTCTAATAGCATTTTTCCAAATGTCATCCATCCATGGGAAGCAGAAAATTTGTTTTCCTTGTCCCAGACCTATAGCAGCAGAAGCATTCCAGCGCTCATTACTAATATGTTTCATTTGCCTATCCAGACGGGAGGGAGACAGCTCAAACAAATCAATTAGTTCATCCACCGTGTGGTGTTTAACAGTGTAACTTTGCAGTTGCTGACGGATCGTCTTTTTTCGAAGTAATGAAGTAACAGCATTTGGCTCTAGCCCTTCTCCAACATACCATCCATACGTTTTAAGTGTTCGGAAATTCTCTAATTTCTGGTTAACAAGCAAGCTTCCAGTATAATTTTTCACCCGACCAGCCAAAAAATAGGAAAGCGCCCATCCACCACGCCCCGGCTCACTTATAATGGCATAAGCTTTTCCTGAAGAAAACGTATATGAAAAATCAGACAGTGTCTCCTTCCATGAAGGAAAATTATGCATAGATGGCTTGCAAGAAAGCGATATATTCTTTAGCTCTAGTTTTTCCAGCATGCGTAATCCCCTTCTTTTGACTCTAAAACAAACCTAATGAGCGTTCATTTTACTTTTTCCATCTTGAAAAACGTTCCATTATCAAACACAATAATTTCATTTCTGTTTATGAGATAAAAGGTCGCTCCAATATTCTTTATCCCCACTATCCGTATAAACTTCAATCATCGTCACATCATCTAAGCACATTCTCAGCAACAGGCAGATTATGGCCCGTTTCCTTGTTTAGAAATGTAACTGACTTACAGTTCTTCATGCTTAATAATACATCTGAATCAAGGTAAATCGGTTTTGCTTTCATCACAACCGTATCAAACATTCATTTCCTTCTTTCTATTATCTGTATGAATTAATATTCTGGATCAAATTAGCTATGTTATAAGAAAAGAACATTTGCCTATCTCATCCTCACCTCCCTTCCGTTTTTCTTGTCTTACGCTTTCATCCACAGCAAATCATACTTTTTCAGGAGCTTAAACAATTCGTTATGAAAGCTTTCTTCCTCTTCGTCCCATACCGAAAAGCCTGTAATCCCCATGAAATACATCATAGAACGCAACGCCTCAGTACGCTTATCGTGCTTCCTCTCCCATTGCAGTTGCTGCTCAGCATCCAGATTCTTGGGAACAGATTCATTCAACAGGTTTGAAGTCCTTTCCAGTATTTCATATGCTGTATTGCCCTTTTCAACAGAATAGAGTTCATTGTATAACGTACCTTGAAGCGTAAGAATAATCCTTTCCATTTTTAATTCATCGTACATCATTCGTTTCTCTTCCTGATAAGGATCAATTGACCTTGTATATTCATGTTCGTTTCCATCCGTATCCGTAAAATAGTCAGGCATTTCAAACGAGTCACGTTTAGAAATTCGATTCAGATAATCCAATCTCAGCTCGATCTCTTCTATTTTCGATAACTCTTTTTGAAAGTATTCTGCTTCCAAATTAAATAGCTTACACAGCGCTTCTAGCTTGGCTTTTGGAATGGGTCTACGCTTACTCAGCCAGTCCGTAACCGTTGATGGTGTAATCCCTAGCTTCTCCGCTAATTTCTTATATGTTCCGTTGTATAGCCTTACGATGTATTCTAAACCGATCATAAACACCCCTCCAATTGACGTGTTGTTACGTCTTGATATAAATATAACATTGACGTTTCAACACGTCAATAAGGAGCGAGTAAATATTTTAAGCAAAAAAGAAACCACATGGAGTTGTTACACTCTCATGTGGCTTTTCAACTAAAACCTACTCCTAAAATATTATAAATCCATCCTCACAGAATTTCCTATTTTATTCATATGCATCAATATAAAAATAATCAGCATATTCTGAGAATCCTGCAATATTACGATACTCTTCAACAACTGAATTAGCCTTTTCTTCCGTGGAGAAGATTCCAATAATCTTCGTTTCTTCACAGCCATTATTTATGAAACTATGCTGCAAAAGATATGGACATACGCTACGCTACTAAATCAGTGATTAATCTTTTCAAATCTTTGAGTTTTATTCCATTAATAACTCTTTGTTTTTGGCGTGTATTATTTGCAAGGATTGGTTCATTTGCTCCATATTAAAGCTTATTTCTCTGTTATAAGACAAAAAGATGAGTTTTAACCAAAAAGCATTATCTTTTGCATAACTAATAAGGGCGTCTCTTATATTATCTTCTGTAAGGCTATTGACAATAATTTTAGGTGGAGCTGCCGGAATATATCCCTTTCCCTCTTTATTCATATACCATAGTAGATTAAGAGGAGTAATTACCACTACACTATAGTTAAAACCATCTTCTAATTCGACAAAAACATCAATATTATCATTATTAATATCCTCTATTTCATTTAATGGTACAGGATAATGAATTTTTATTATTTCCATATTCTAGCCTCATTACTTATAAATTTTTTTAATAATATTAATTACTGTTTGTTCATTGTGTTTATTTGCCTTTGCTAGAATCTGCATTGAGCCATTGTTCATTCTAAAGAATACGCGAGCCCCCTCATCTCCTCTTAAATAATTTATATTGTTAAACAAGTTCTTATTACCCAATCCTGGATTAGTATTTCCCGCTAGAAACTTCGCAATAAGATCATCAGCTTCTTTTTGAACTCTAGGGTTTTCTCCCATTTCCTGAGCCGCTTTAATAAGTCTTGCTTCAGCTTTAATCGCACTTGATGCACGTGTACCTATACGCACTGTACTTCCGATACCACCAACCATACCATCAACTACAGCATTTAAGGTATCCTCCTTCCGACCTGCTTTTTCAAACATTTTTTCTAGCTCAGCTTTAGCCCATTTTGCAACACCCTCTTTATTTTTTTTATTATGATTACCCGTCGCTAGATCAAATAAATACTTAAACTGGTTATTGTTGAAATTGTCAGGATCAAACGAATATTGTGTTTCTTGACCCAAGATACTTCTAATTTTCCACCAAGCATCAGTATTATGCCCTTCATTCCCTGCTATTTGAAGATATATATCCAATTCCATACTATTAACCTTATTTCCAGACGGGTCATTATAAATTAAGGGATTATTATAAACATACGTATACAAATTCAAACTCAGCGGGTTATTTATCTCCCCCTCATACGTATCCTCATTAATAAACCGTCCTATACTCGGATCATAATACCTTGCACGGAGAGCATCACCGTAATACGAATAAATAGCTTGTTTACCATTTGAAGAGGAGCACACGAGATGCTACTTCTCGCTACGCGGCTTACGTTCGGATTGGACTCCAACAACTTAATCTCTGTTTCAGTAAATCATGTTCTGATTTCACTCATGATGTTCATTCCCCATGTAATCTCGTTAGTATGATTAAAGCACAAAAACCCGTAAGAGGTCACGTTTTTTAAAAGTGTCCATCTTACGGGTTACAGTTCAAAAGACTTCCCTCGTCTCTTTTAATACGTTAAGGAAGATCACGTTTATAATAATTTCATCTTAATTTATACACAAAATCAATATACCCATTAATCGATTTTTCTACATTTTCTTTTTCATATATTATCTCCCTCTTGAAGGGCAAATCCCAATTATTATCTTTTATTAAATTTAAAATAAATACACCAACACCACCGTCCAAATAATACCAACCAATATCAATAATATATTCATCATTAAAATAAGAAACTGATAATAAATCCTCACTCAATTCAGGATCATAGTTTTTTAACGGTTTCTCTAAATCAATTCTATGGAAATAATTAAATAAAACTTTACCTTCTCTAAAATCTATTTTTTCCAACATTTTTCCACCTACTTTAAATATGATTTATATGTTGCTTCAGATATTGGATGCCCATGAATTTCTCCTACAGAGTTCATCTCAACCCTCATGTAGACTGTCTCCTTTCCACCATTTGCACCAATTACATCTTCAAATTTCATTACCTTAAACAAATCCCTATTATTTGCAGAGGTCCCATTTTCCCATGCATACCTTTCAATTGATTCAATATCTATTCCAGGTTTATAACGAGCAGCTCCTCCATTTGAAGTGGATTTAACTATTTGTTTCCATGTTAGATTTTTTTGGGGTATATGTTTCAAATATTTTATCCATTTTACAGTTGCATCGACTTCTGATAGAATTTTCTCACCATTTCTCATAATAGTAACAAACATTCTTCCACTTTGACTTACTATTCTTCCATCAGGTATAAATCCAACTAATATTACAGCCTTATAAAATTTAGAACCATCCGGATCTAATAACACAGGAATGTCATTACTAAAAAACTGATAATTGGCATATGCTGCCACAGTTGCAGGGTTAGTAGATAAGTAAAAACCTATTACAGCTTCCCAGTATTCACTTTTGTTGTTTTTAGTAAACACAGCATCACCAGAGCAGACATAAGCTCCTTCGCATGCAATATTACCACTAGGGTCACTATACTTTAATGGATTATTATACACATAGGAATATAAATTCAAGGAAAGAGGGTTATTGATCTCCCCTTCATACGTATCCTGATTGATAAAGCGCTCATATAGGATAGAAACGACGATATCTAACTAATAGAAA